>CALRGL010000001.1 GCA_943357275.1 Candidatus Uhrbacteria bacterium RIFOXYB12_FULL_58_10
GATAAATCCAGTACCCAACCGGTTTGCTAACCAAATCATACGTCCCAGGATATTCCACCTCCTCACCCCCAAACCCCCGCTTAAACCGGCTAATCCCCGCCCAAGGATGTTGTTCTTCTAAAGGTGGACTCACTCCCCACCAATCATAAGCCTTCAAACCATTTCGCTTAGCATCCTTCATAAGCTCCCAATGTAAGAGCGAAGGTGCCATCAACGTCCGATGTTCATGCGCAGAAGCCCCATGTAGATACGTTCGAGTCTCTCCAAAGTCTAGCATGATTGTCGCCGCAACAGGTTGATCTTCATAGAACGCCGCTGCCAAAAAGACTCGAGGCGACGTATGTGCCAAAACCGTTAGCATGGTTTCGTAGTAAGTATGTTCGTGTAGACGAAAGGCTCCTCGTTTTGATGTTTGAGAAAAAAGCGACCAAACCTGATCCAAACTCACATCAGACATTCGTATATCAAGATTCTTTTTTTCAGCAAGACCAATATTATAGCGAGTCTTCGGATGCATGTGTTTAAGCAGTTCCTCTTCACTCACCTCCAATTTATTGATGACCGTATGCGCTGGTTGGACATCGATTGATTTGTGCAAATGAAGCTCTGCAAGCGATTCTGTTGTATCGGATAAGGCATCGAATCGCACAAACAGACATTCTCCCGAAATCTTCTTCATGGTGTCTGCCAAATGCATCGAACTTTTTACAATCGGACCGCGCGGAACATAATCATAACAACCAAAAATAGGAAGAGATGTTCGAATCGATTGTGCAACTCCGGCAAGATCGCCATCTTGATCAATGTATATTCGATCCACATGACGCCCAAGTGTCTTTTGGAACCCCCCCCACTGCCAAGATTGCAAAAACCGACCCGATCGCGGGCCATGTTGTTTCACAAAAGCATCCCAACTTGTTTGTTCGTGCTGTGTCATATTTCCTCATCGTGCCAAAGATTTCAAAGCAATTCGAATTCGCTCATCTGTTGTCTTTGCGTCCACCTGTGAAAGAATTTGCTCGGCATCTTTTCTGGAATACCCAAGCCCAACCAGTGCGTCCACTGCATCACCATCCAAAGCACCCATGTCTGGTTCCTCTGCAAGAACGCCTTTTAATTCAAGGATGATTTTCTGCGCAGTCTTTTTTCCAACCCCTGGAATATGCGTCAAAAATTCCAAGTTACCAGACATGATTTTTGATTTCACAGAAGACAAATCCCCAGAGCAAACGATCTTTTGTGAAATACGTGGACCAACACCTGAAATAGAAATCAGTTTCCAAAAGAGTTCAAGCGCTTCCATGCTTTGGAATCCAAAAATCTCACGCTCGTTTTCTCGGATCACTTCATGCGTAAAAATTTTTGTTGTTCCGGCAAACGAGTGAGCAATGGATTCTGGAACAATCACTTTGTATCCAATGCCTTGAGACTCAATCACAAGATAACTTGTTCCGTGATACTGAATTTCACCAGTGATGCTCACAATCATATTAATCCCCCTTCACAAACGATTTATTGTAAAACTCTGCAATGCGATCTTGTAGTTCTTGATCAATCTGAGACGTAAACGTTGGTAATTCTCCTTCTCCTAAAATAGCCTCGTGGATCTTTCTTAACATCTTCCCAAACTTCGGTCCAGGCGACATCTTAAGAAGATCCATTAAGCTAATGCCGTCTAACTTAGCTTCTTGAAACAAACGATTACGCTCCGTTTTCTTTTTCTTTTCTCGCTGTTCATACTTTTCCAACCGTCGCTCAGGCAACAAAACATGTTCAGAGATGAGCATGTTAATCAAATAATCAAGGTTGAAAAACGTCTTTCCGTTTTCCTGCAAACGTTCGGATCCAACAACCCAATCTAAAAAAATACAGCCTTGCACCAAATCCAAAAAGTCATCGCCATCGTATTGTTTTACTTTTGCAAGATGAAGCAACCAATGAGCCATGCTTGGATTAGGTTTATGAAATGCCCCAAACTCAAGATGACGACAAATAATATCGCTTAGCATGGCTTGATCACGCACAGACAAATCGTGTGCCTTTGCAACTCGGTCGATCAGTTGTTGATAAACCGGTGCATACATCATGCGGTCATGATGATCATTGCCGTGGATCTTTGCCGCGTCATGCACCAAAATAAACGCTTCAAAAAAAGAAACTTTTTCTTTCATGATTTCTTCCAGTTCATCAATCTCCCCTTCATACCCTTTCATCCGACGAAACTCTTCAATGTCGATCAAGTGCAATGTTCCTTCCACGATCCCATACAAAACAACAAGCATACGATGCAAATGCGCATCCATAAACAGACCCTCGCTATGTGCACGAGGATCTTGTTTTGTTTTAAGAGCGTCTTTAATCAAAGGCTCTTGTAGGCTCACAGCTTTAAGCAAAGCCTCCGCTTGTTCAGCAAGTCCTTTCTCTTGATCAAGACGTTTTATGGCTTGAGCAAAATATTCTGTTTCAGATCGTTCGTGAATGGATTGTGTTCGCCACATAGCCATCCTATTTTAACACGAAGCGAGATGAAGCTCACAGGCGGACGTGCACATCATGCAAAACAACCACGGTGACACCAAGTGTTTCAGAAGGATTGAGAGAATCTCGAAAGGCCTCGACAAATGGAATCGTGGCGAGATGCTTGTGAACAGCGTTACGAAGAATCCCAGTTCCTCGACCATGAATGATTTTCACAGCTCGTTCACCAGCAATAAATTGTTTATTCAAATATTGATCAATCGCATGAATGGCAGAATCTACGGTGAATCCATGAAGATCGATCTGTACACACGCCCCAAACTCAGCAGCCATGAAATAATCAGAAACAGAAAACGTTCCTTTTGAAGGGAGATCTTCTTTCTTTTTATTCTGTTTCCAGGGTTTGGGCATAAAATGTAAATTTAGTATAACAAAAAAACAAAAAACCCGGTCGTTGCACGTGTTGCATTGACTGGGTTTAGGTGACGACACTCATCGGTGGTCGTCTGACCGTTGGGAATTACTTCCCCTTCTTGTTGTTGCCGCCCTTGTTGCCGCCACCGTTCGAGGTCTTGTTGGACTGGTGGGTGGGCTTCTTGGGCTTCGCGGTGCTGGTCTTCCCGCTGTTGTCACCGACGGTGCCGTCGGACTTGCGGGAGAGACCCATGCCGACCGGAACCGCTCCGCGCTGGTCCACCGGACGGAAGCCCTTCGAGGGGTCTTCCTTCCGCATGGGGCGCGGGGCGCGGGGCTTGAGGCTCTCGGTGTGGGCCTTCCCCTCCTCCGTCTCCTGCTGCCAGGCGGGGAAGAAGTTCAGGACCTTGAGCCAGTTCCCGAACACCGACTCGTTCCGCTCCTTGGCCGCACCGGCGCGCACGTAGATCTCGTGGGCCTTCTTGGGACCGAGGTCGGCGATGATCGCGAACGCGGCGAGCTTGGCCTCGGTCTCGAGGGCGGCGCGCGCGGTCGTGTGCCGATCGGTCTGGGTCTGGGCGACCTGGACCTTCTCGGCGTCGAGCTGGGTGCCGATCTGGCGACCACGCTCGCGAGCGGCCTCGAGCTGGGCGGCCTTCTCGGCGTTCGCCTTCTCATCGATCTTGCGCGCCTTGGCGGCGGCCTGGCGCCCCTGCTCCTGGTGGGCCTTGCCCTCCTTGGAGTCGAGCCACTTGGCGAAATCGACGACGGCGCGGGCGGCGGAGGACGTCAGCTCGAGATTGGCCGGAACCCGACCAATCTTGAACACACGCTCGATCCGATCCTCGACCTGCTGCGCTTCCGCGGCGAGATCGATGGTCTCGGGCTGCACGAAGGCGACGACCTCGATCTGCTCGGGCCCGCAGGCCAAATATAAAATAGAAGCAACGGAACCGGCGGGGGTGGCGGAGTGGAGGTTGGACACTGTGAACCTTCTTTCTTTCTTCTTTTCAGAATCGAATCGGTCGGCGGGATGCCGTTTAACCCTTTGTGCGACGCACTCAAGGACCGATAAATATCTCCTGTGAAGCGGCTTCTCTCTCGAGCAGCCGTTTGTTCAGGAACTATTCATCCTAGAACGAAAAAGCAAGTTCTATCTTTCTCTTGAGAGGAAAACAAAACCTGCTTCTTGAGCTTATTCAGCTCTTGTCTCTTGTGTCCCCAGAGTCGGGCTCTCTTCTCCTTCGTTGGAAGGTACGTGATTGATCTTAACGAGAGAAAGAATACCACATTTTGACGGTTTTTTCAAGGGGTGGAGGCGAGAAATAGGCGAAAAATAAGGGAAATATCAAGAAAACTAAACGGATCCTTCACGATGTTCAGGATGACAGAATCAACAAAATAAATAACAGAAGAATAAAAAAAACGAAGCTCAAAGGCTTCGTCAGAACGTACGTTTGTACTCTATCGAGCGATCACAGATTCGAGTTCGTTGCTTTCTCGTTCCGCGATGGATGCCATCTGCCAGAAAAGAGGGTTGTCCGACGTGTTGTGCGTAATTGCGAATCGACGGAGCACACGAATGACTCGTCGCGGATCACCACCGACCGGACAACCAGCAAGACGAGAAAGTGTCTTGCAGGTTCGTCGACGTGTGGCTGTGACATGCATCTCATCACCCAGTTTGGGCGTACCAAGGACACCGAAGGCAAGAGCACAATCTGCAAAATCGAGAGGTTCGTTCTTGTTGATACTTGCCATCTCACGAAGAACGTCGGCGACTCCCTGCCCATAGGCATGGGGCTCGATCGTTTCTCTGGCTCGAATCGCGAGCAAGTCAAGAACCAGACTTGCATTTTGTGGCATAGGGCACTCCTTTTGAGAGAAGGGTTGTTGAGATTCAGTTGATCAGGGTTTCAAGCTGGTCCGATGCTTCGCGAGCAAACTCCGCAATCGACTTGATCCGCGGATCAGGACTCTTCTTGAGTTTCTCGTAAGCTTCGGAAAGAACAATGGCGAGTGCAAGAGGTTGACCTTTGTCAGACGCTCCGCAAATCTCAGAGAGCTCACCGTAAAGAACCCTTCGCTGTGCCATGAGCTCCGTGTCGTCAGCTCGTGCCTGAGCGAGCAAACGGAAACCGATACCACAGTCCGAAAGGGTCAATATCTCGTTCTGAACCGCATTTGCGACCAAAACCAAATCGTGTGAAATCTCCAGAGCTCGGGCAAACGGCTTGAGACCGCGCCTTGCACTGGTCACATGAAAAGCAAGAATCTGCAACGTCCCCTGCGACTGAGTCGCAAGACCAAACTCATACATCGTTCATTCTCCTTCCAAACGAAGAAAACTCCTCAACCGACAGGGATGCCAATGAGGAGTCGAAAGTTAATCACTTTTTCTTCTTTCCGTCAAGGTATTCAATCGCTCGTTTGACGTCTGCAAGCGTCACGGTCTTTTGTTCTTTTTCTTTATGAAATCCCCAGTTTCGATTGAGTCCAAACGTGAATCCCCCAAACTCCTTCAAAAGATCAACCGCGTACTTCGACTCTTGGACATAAATCAGTTGTCTGGCTCGTTCCACAACAATCAGTGGAGTTGGCTTCCCGATTTCAAGCGCAACAATGCGAGAAATAAGTGGACGCAGTTGAATGTTCGCTGAACTTTCGATCACGAAAAATTGTTTCCAAGGTGTTTTTCTAAGCCATGCATTGTAAGCGGCTTGTTCTTTTCGTGCTTCGGTTGCTAAGTTTGTAATTGGAGCTAAGAGCTTGTCGTGAAAATCCAAAACGATCTTCAGTTCCTTTTTAGAGTACCCCTCGTCTTGGAGCGCCCAAACATATCCTCGATCCATCACGCCGATTCCTTTAACCGTACGTGGATCGTAACCAAATTGCTTGAGACGAGCGTCGGTGATCTTAAACATCTTTAAAAACTGCTCAAGCGAGGAAGCGAGAAGCTTTCCTGTTTTTTCATCATACCCTCGATCTAAATCGGTATAGTTATGGTGATCGATAATCTGCAGATCAACTCCAAGAGCACGCAACTTCGCTTCTGTTTTCAGCCCTGGCATTTCAACGACCACTACAGTTTTATAGCCTCCTTCTTTTACCTGAGCAACAATATCATGTGTTCCTTTATCAAGAGACGCACCATGCAATTGTCCTGACGTGATGGTTGGAAGTCCAATTTTTTCTGCAAGCTCGGTAATAAGAAATGCCTCAGCGTCGTTTGGTGGAATGATAAGGACCGTTGATTTGAGATTCATACGACACAAGTATACAACAAAAAACCGACCTACGAAGATAGGTCGGCAAGGCGCGATCAACTCACAACGAACACGAAGACAAACCCTGAACCTTGTAAACACGCACAGCTTGATCAGCCAATGCGTCATCTCCAGGGTTCAGATACAAACACAAACGCTCGCTGGCATGCTCATACTCGAGTCTCACCTCGACGGTCTGATAGAATCCGGTCTCACACCCTCTGGCCCAGTCGTACTGGGTAGAGATCGTCAGAACCTGACCATCAGACAAACGATAGGCCGTGCCCGATCCATTTCGCTTGGCATACCAGGTTCGGATCTTTCGACCCAGGAGCTCTGGTTGTTCAAGCAAGGTAAACACTTCCTCGGGAACCACGACCTGCGTGTTCATGACCACGGACCCGTCGTTAAATCGTTCCTCGGTGAACTTCAAGAGCTCGCCGATAATCTCATCACGAATGTCCGTGTTCTGGCATGATCCATCGCAGGCGTTGTGACTATACACGAAAGGCTTTTCTCCCCGGTACGAACGCTCCGGCATCTGCACGAGGTAGTGCTTACGCCCATCGCATACGCAGAGGGAATCAAGCCCATCGCTCGAACGTGCTGACACCCGGGTCACATCAAACATGGGAAACTCCGCGACTCGTGAGAGTGAAGGGAAACATCGCGAGAGAGTCTCGTGATGCTTTCTGTGTGCGCGACGTGAAGTCGTGAACACGGAAAGAATCCCCGAGAATGTAATGGATCGAGATCATCGTTCAATCCATGTACAAGTCGATGTAGGAATCGACGATCGTCTCAAGGGAAGGAGAATGGTGCTGACAGTCATCATGCTCACCATTGGGAGGCGGAAGTTCGGGCGACTCGATCTTTGTGCCCGGCGGGAGTTGAATCGAGATCGAAACGTGTTTTCCGTTTCGGCAAGTTTCGATCGTAAGTTCCGTTCCATAAACAGAAAAACCTGTAATCTTCACAGACATGGAAACCTCCTCTGAAAGAGATTGCGATTGTTTCGCAAGACCATCTTGCGACCCTTTCTCGCATCGAAACGATTGCGCGTTACGAAGCGGGAAAGGGTCCCCAGAAATAGTGAGATCCCAGAATAGCAAGAAACAAGAAACACGACGACGAGGATTAAGTCAGAGTGATCTGCACGAACGAGAAGCTCGCTCGGCCGATTTCCTCCTCCGTGTACTCGTGTCGATCGGTCAGACGCGGAAGGCCGGTCACCTGCATGACGATGATCGAATCGCCCTGTTTGAGCGCGACGTTGACGGGACGCTCCGGGATCTCGATCTCGAGTCCGAAGCGGATCCGCGCCGCGTCCAGGGTAGCCTTGTGAGACGGGTTCACACAGAGTTCGCAGCTCGGCAGAGCTTCGCGTACCTGATCCGCGGTCAGGTCGTACTTGACCATGATCACGGTGCCGGTGGGAAGCATCGAGGCCGAGAAAGCGAAACCAAAATAAACGCGATGCATGGGAACCTCCTCAAACATGGCAGGAATCTCCTCAACGCTCCGAAGGATTTCGGGTCGTAATTGAAGGACCAAGATTTCCAGTCTTGGTCAGAAGAAAACACTGAAGTTACGCGATGTCGAACGGGAGGTTACGCGCCGGAGGCACGAGTTCCCGAACGATCACGCCGGCTCGACGCACAGCAACAGGCGTCCGAGGCAAAGGCGCGTTTTTGCGTTTGCCCTGGATCACCGCTCCCATGGTCGGCCACGGATCCACACGGAGAATCGTCCCGTGGGATTTGGTCGAAAACTCGTTTTTCACAGTTTTTTTTCAAAAATGGTGGTGGATTTTTCTTAATCGTCGAGGTCTTCGTCGTCCTCGTCGTCCCATGCATCTTCACTACACTCGACAACAGCGAAGGACGTCAGTGGTGCGATGCGCAACAGGGCACGCAATCGATCCACTTCCTCGTGACCCTTCTTGATGAATGCGTGATGAAACCAGACGTCATCGTTCATAAGACCGCCGCCACCCATACCACCTGTAACACCTCCCACAAGCACCCAGCCTTCAAGGCGAGGCTCGCAGTCGTCCAGTGGTTCGCTCAGCATTTCGGCGGGAAGAACATTGCCCGGCAACATCGCTTCGTTGGCTACGTCTTCGAGAACCTTGCCACGGATGACGCCACAGTCCTGCACGATGGACCACGACGCACCCTCGTCCTCATTGGACTCCCAGCTGGAGCGATCGAAAGTCTTCAAGAAGTCATCGACCTCACGGACGGTGAAATCCGCAGGCAACATCGAGAGCGGAACCGACGCGTAAATCTGCCCGCCCCAGTCGCCTTCAAAGACGAGCCAGCGACGCACGTCGCGCTCAGCGATGAGATTTTCCAGTGGACGCTGCGCCCGCACGAACTCGTCTACCGCTTTTTGGCGAAGCATGAGACGTTCGATCAAATTCACGGCAGGATTGGTACGATCGGACATGTGAACTCCGATGAAGGTTCTCTCAAAGCTCCGAAGGAATTTCGGAACTTCGTTGAGAAGCCAAGATGTCGAGTCTTGGCGAGAAGAGTGAAGTTATCGGAACTGAGATTCGACTTTCTGAACATCAGCCAGGACTTGCTTATCGTGTCTGATAAGTTTCGTCAGCTTCAGCCAGTTTTCCGAACCTTCACGCAAGCACAGAGGCTTGCCACGTTCCACGTGTGCAGAGTTCAGATGACCCTGTCCCCTAAAACACACCGAGATGCGCACCAACCGCCCTTTGAAGCGGACGGTGCTCGAGATGTAAGAGCAACCCATATCCACCTCCCGCGGTTGTAGTGTTGAAGAAAAAGAAAGGATGCTGTGAGGGTTCATGTCTGATGAAAAGGATCCTTTGTCCCTTTCATGCAAACACCAAGTCCTCTGACATTGTGCATCCGGACAACGCTTCGCCTTGGCTTGGCAAAGAGTGTTTCGTCTTGGGTATCGCCGGACAACGATCGTCGAAATGAGGTGCCATCCCCACCTGACAATGCGTTGTTGCCATTGACCTGCGACGTATCGAGGTACTTCATCCCCCGGAATCTTTCCTCTCAAACCCTCGAAGGTTTCGAGAGTTAATTGAGGAGCCAAGAGAGATATCTTGGCAAGAGAAAAAACTTAATAACAAACTTCCTCGAACGAAACTTCCACACCGTAACAACCATTCGAGGAGCCATACCAACGGATCGTTACCGACCCCTTGATCGTGGCAAATTCGTAGAACGTCCACGAACCATGTTCATCAGCATCCGGATCATTTTGCGAACGCTCCTCAGCCCGAAGGATCGGAGTGTTAATCAAGTCATCGAGGTCGCCCATGATTTCCTCGACCAAAACACGTTCACAACAATCCTGATCGTGATACATCTGAAAGTGTCGACCACTTCGCGAGGTGAACAAAACATGGTTTCCCGTGTTTTCAATCTTCACAAAAACCATACCAATGATCCGCGAGAACTCGAGATACATAAGACCTCCAGCAAAAAGGTTTGTGTCAATCGCCTGGATGACGACTTCAGCGTCTACGATGACAAACCTTCTTCTGCAGAGTCTTGAATCGAACCCGATCCTCTCAAACACCCGATCGATATCGAGGGTTAATTGAGGACCCCATGTGTGTCGCACATGGGGCAGCTCGGAGACAAGGGCAAGAACAAAAGGAGCAAGAGGACCGCTATTCTTCGTCGACCGGCGAGGACTCGAAAGCCCCACCACCGATCTCCGAGACATAACGCAAGACCGCGTCGGACCAACCATGCACGTAATGCACGTCCGAAGTAGACTCCGGCACAACGCGATAGGGATCAGGCACCACGGTGACGAGAACCGCCTTGGCAGCCGGAGCCACCTCAGCCTTGTATCGTCGCCACGAATCCTCGAACCGACCAATCC
The DNA here is from genome assembly GCA_943357275.1 of Candidatus Uhrbacteria bacterium RIFOXYB12_FULL_58_10. Taxonomy (GTDB): domain Bacteria; phylum Patescibacteriota; class Patescibacteriia; order UBA9934; family GWF2-40-263; genus CALRGL01. The sequence goes on from CALRGL010000001.1 coordinate 10,044, forward strand.
AGTCCTCGCTGTCCGTGATCGCGACATAGAGGTCCACCACGTCCCGCTGTTCCAGCAGACGATCGACAGGCGCGGCCATGGCCGTTCCCCCACCGCCGATCGACGAGATGGTCTGTGCGTTCGCGAGCACAGAATCGCGCGGATTCAAACGAACATCGATCACGTCGTTGCTGAAAGGCAGAACAACGGCGTTGGCAGAGCGAGCGAGCAGGCCAGCAGCGAAAATGCCAGCCACCTCCATGCAAGAGAGTTCATCCGAAGACGAACGGTACATCTTGCCTGGGACATTCGGCTTGATCGGACAATGCATGGAACCCGAGACGTCCGGAGCAATACACACACGCCCGGTGAAGAGCGGCATGTTCGCAACGGAGTTGGTCAACGCGTCGGAGAGGGCCGCCACGATCCGAAGGTCGTGTCCCTCCAAAGCCGAGTACGCCTTCCACGCCTGGTACGCACGAAACGGAAGAATCTTCGCCTGACGCATCGCGCCTTCTCGAGTGAGCTTGCTCACGGCAAGTTCCACACTCTGCGAGTTCGCGAATACACCATGACGATGAAACGTCGCCAAGTTCCGCATCAAGTTGAAAGTGGGTGCCTGCTCGAGCAGTGCCCGCCACACCTCGACGTCCGGAGACGTCACGACCGCCGACACTGCCTCGTAGGGAAGCCGACCCTCACGGATCAACTGCACCTGCTCGGCAACATCCGTCGTCCCCTTGAGCTTCTGAAGTGCCATCACGGACGCATTGACCGAAACGCTCTTGCTCTCGACATGGCCCGAAAGCCAGCCGAAGAGCTCACGCTTCTGATCACTGCTCGGCTTGGGATGAGCCATCCGGACCAGGTCGCGCAGAGGCATCTTCTCCATCTGCGTCCCCTTGATCCCGTGATACTCGGACAAAGACTCGAGGAACGTCTTCACGGACCCGATCCGGCACCCGGCGAACTTCTCCGCACCCGGCACCGCGCCGGTCTTGCAGATCAGGACGAACTGGGCAACGTCACGAGGCACCTTCAACACCCGCTTGGCCGTCTCACGGAACAGCTCCTTGTTGGGGAGCCCCGAGAGCACGACGACCGCGAGAATCGGAAGTGTACGCATGAAACCCTCTTCACGAGCGCTGATCGCCTCCTCCGCGAGCGCGACCGCGTCCTGCTCGCCGAAGCGACGCAGGGTCTCGATCGTCTCGACAGCATCCTGCTGAGCCGACACATAGAACGTGCCGGAGAGCGTGCCACAACGAAGGAAGTTACGAACCTGGTCACGCAGGCCGTGCTTGTAGGCAGGCGCGCCGGCGTGATTCAGATTGGCAGACTGAGCAACCGCGGAAAGGGTCTGGATGAACTGGGACATTTCGATCTCCTTGAGAGATGAAGGGAAACCACGACACCGAGGAAATTCGGTAGCCGCAGGCTTTAGCCTGCGCGATGTGTTTTTGGAAACACACGCAGGCTAAAGCCTGCGGCTACCATCAATATTCAATCGAATCAATCCAAATTTTGGCAACAAAAAAACTGGGGAAAGTCATTTTCTGAATCTCCCCAGATTCATTTATTCTATTCTTAATTTCTCGAGACAACGCATGGTAGTCTCAAAAAAGGAAGAGAGGACATCGACATCGAAACATCGACGTCCTCAGAAGACAAACTTTCGGCGAAAAGAATCGACAGGGCCTTTTTGAAGTTGGTAGAAGGATCCCCATCTGTCGGCCTAAAGTTTGGAAACCCCCTAACGCTTGTGAAGAAAACACGAGCGTTAGGGGTCGCCTATCACAGATCGAACGTGTCTAGAGGATCTTTCTACGAGAGGGGCATGACTCCCTGCTTCTAGATTCCCAGAAAACCTTTCGACGTGTGATATGGAGACGTCGTAGCACCTTCAGGTTGAGGTAGCTAATCCCAACCTCGAAGTCCGTGTTAGCCTAAAGGGTCTCAATCCTTCGGCCACAGTACTCTAGGTCAAACATGCCTAGTTGATCGACCGCAGAGGATTCTGCCTGTCATCGATCTTTTTTCCCAAGAGCTCCCATGGGGAGTTTGGACGTAAAATGGCTCGTATCTGAGCCTAAAACGTGAGAACGAGAGCTTTTGGCGAGACCGGCACACGTACGAGCCGGGTAGGTTGGGCCTTGATGAACCATGCTGGGACGCCCAGCGAAAAGGTTGTCGTTGAGAGACATCATCGTCACCATGACGACAAGCTCTCTGCCTAAGGGTCGTTTGCACCACCCTTTGGCAATGTTTTTTGAAGGATCCCCACCAAACGGCCTAAGCTCAGACACAAGACACCAAGACACTTGGAAACCAGTACGACGGGCCGCGCGAACAGCCACGGAGGTCCATCCAACAGGATTGCCGGATGCGGACACAAGGAACAAACGTGCTTCGGCGAATATCCTTCCTTGTTTTGCAAGGTCGGACGGGCGACAGGGCCTCTTATAGTGGTATGAAGGATCCCCGTCTAGCGGCCTAACACGCCTGGGGCGGATAACCACCCCTAGGATACGGCTCGTTTTTCGCTTGCATCTGGGGGTTGCAAGAGAAAACGCGAGACCTATTCTAGGGGCGATAGTGCTCCCAAGAAAGCCAACACTCTTTTAATAAATTCATCCGGCCTTTAGGCAGGACTCCGAAGTGTCGTTTCAAGATTTCTTCAACAAGATCCAGTAGTGTCTCTCTTTTCAGGGTGAAATCACGAAACGATCAGTTCAGAAAGGAACAAGTCCTGAATTCTTCTCCGAGTTTATCGATGAATCTTCATCTGCAAACTCGGACAAGAATTACATATACGTTTGATTTGTTTTTGTCTGTTTCAACCGTACGGATCAGACTATCACAGGACCCTCACCATGTCAATGCATAATGGTCAAAATTTAAATATTTAGCTAAATTTAGCAAAGCAAGTTGTAAAGTAGAAGTTTACAAAATAGATTTTAACAACGCTTTGAAACAAAAAACTTGCCAAGTATGTCTTGACAAGTTTCGATTTCTGTGATATTCTAGTTCTCGCAAAGGTCAAACACGACCTGGCATCACAAAGAACCTTCGAAAGGAGGTGTGTCATGGGAGGCTGTTAATTACAACCGCCCAACAGAACAAGGTGATTGCAAAATTCACGGTCCCATTCCCCTGAGTCCTGTTAACGCGCAAGTTTTAGTGTTTTGAAGAGCAAAAAGAGCGAGCAACCGCTCAATCTAATGGTTATCGATGGACACGATGTCCTTTCGAAAAACCCATTCCAAGGAGTTTATCCCCTTGAAGCTCTACGAAGAAGAACGCGCGAACAGCACACAGAAGGTGAACCATGGGTGGCGCATGAACCCCTGATCCCCGAAGCGACTACGGTTGCCTAGGGGATTTTTTTATTTATCACGTCGTTCGCAAACGACGTGATTTACCCCGGAGATCGTTTATAACTACAAATTTTCCAAGCCGCTTCGAACAAAACCCTCGCAGTATCCGCAAATGCTTCACTTTCAATAATAACCGAGACTAGTTTTCCTCGAAACGAAACAAAAGCAACGCGATTTGAATAAATCCAAATGTCCCCGTGAAAATCACCCAATTCTGGCATAAGCTTACAATATTCAACCCCAGGTTTCATACGTTTTGTATCTCCTCGATGCAAAATACGTGTGTGAACACTGAGCGAGTCAAGAATATGTTGAACATCTTTGAGATGTTCTGGATCTAGATACTCGTAAATATCGTCGTAATTGGAAACTTCATCAAATCGTTCCGCTTTCGTAGAAGCAAGATCATAAAATAATGCCGGAAGGGCTTCTTTTCCTTCAAAAAAACGAACAACAGGCCGTTCTCCTCCAATCATCATCTTAAGCTCAGGCATGGTGCGTTCAAAATCTTCAAGCTTGGTACGAAACTTACGAACACTCGATCGAAAATAAGCAACCGCTCGTTCAGGATCTTCGGCAGCAAACAAAGTCTTTTTGCCTTGTTTAAACGTCGAAACGAGTCCATACCCTTGAAGCGCACTAATCACATCATAAGCAGCCGTCCGTGAGATGTCGGCTTTTTTTGCAATGTCTTGAACAGAGGTTGGGCCAAGTTCAAGATTGGAAAGATAAACTTTTGCTTCGGTTGGTGAAAGACCAAGCGAGGTAAACATGGAGAAAAAATCTGTTGGCATAGTGGTAATAAAACAAATGACTCGTGACCAGATTATACCAGCCACGAGCCATAGACAACTAATTCAATTTTGTGAACCCGATCGTAATTCCAAATTCATTTGCACGGAATTGATCCTGATTCTCTGGAACCTCCCCTTCTGTGCGAAGTGAAGTTGCCAGTGTTCCATAAAGAAGTGCATCTTTGTGTTCCGTGAGAGCAAGTTGAACTTCCTCACCACCACTGACATACAATTCAATCCGATCATCAATCGTCAAACCTTTTTCTTTTCGAAGAGCATTCACTCTTCGAATGATTTCACGCACCGTTCCCTCTCGGACAAGTTCAGGAGTGAGTGTGAGATCAAGCTCGACCTGATATTCCCCTTTTTGAATCGTCACGGTTTTCACGTTGATCTCATCTTGAATCACCTCGATATATTCCTGAGCAAGTTCGTCCGAAGGAATCGTAACGATCGCGGAAGCAAGGGCTTGTCGAACGTTTACACCAGCCTCAGATCGACGTTCGAGTGATCGAGAAACAATTGAGCGAGTACGTCCCATTTGATCCAAAACGGTTTCATCAATAAGCGTCTCATTTGCCATCGGCCACTCTTCCAAGTGAACCGATTCTTTTGTTCCACCAGATTGTGTGTACACAGACTCGGCGAGGAACGGTGCGAATGGCGCCATTAGTTTTGCAAGTGTGAGCAGACATTCTTGAAGCGTTGAGATCGCGGAATTCTTATCATCAACATCTGTTGATTTAAATCGATCGCGTGATCGTCGAACATACCACGTTGAAAGATCTTGAATAAATTCTCCAAGATCACGAACCGTTTCGGTGATGATATATCCTTCAAGTCGCTCTGTCGTTTCTTTTGTAAGTTTGTGAAGACGCGCGAGAATCCATCGATCAAGCACGTGTGTTCGTTCAACCTGTTCAACGGTTTCGCCGGCAAACATTTCATAAAAACTCACCACATTCATCAAAATCCCAAAGTTCTTTTTCACCATGTCTCCCAAGGTTTTCTCATCGAATCGTTTGCTCTCCCCTGGTTGGTTGATCGTATACATATACCATCGAACCGCGTCAGCTCCATAAAGATCGATCATCTCCATTGGCTTCACAATGTTCCCAAGCGACTTACTCATCTTTTTTCCTTGTGCGTCGAGAACGTGTCCCAAACAGATCACGTTTTTGAACGGTCGTTCTTTTCCAAGCAAGGTGGAAACTGCAAGCAATGTGTAAAACCAACCTCGTGTTTGATCAATCGCTTCAGAAATATAATCCGCTGGGTAAGCTTCCCCTGAATCAATCTTTTCTTTGTTTTCAAACGGATAATGCCACTGTGCAAACGGCATACAACCAGAGTCGAACCAGACGTCACACACGTCAGGAACGCGCTTCATCACGGAAGAACATTTCTCACAAGGAAGTTCGATCACATCCACGTTTGGTCGATGTGGATCAATATCTGGTTGACCTAACTCTTCAAAACTTCCAATGCATTTTTTGTGATCACACTTCGTACACTCCCAAATTGGAAGCGGTGTTCCCCAGTAACGCTCGCGTGAAAACGCCCAATCTTTTACTTCACGAAGCCACTCACCAAACCGACCTTCTTGAAGATGATCTGGCTCCCAGTGAATCGACTCATTTTGCTTCAACATCTCATCTCGCAATTCACTCATGCGGATGTACCAAGAATCTTTTGCGTAGTAGATGACTTTTGTTTTACAGCGCCAGCAGTGTGGATATGAGTGTTCGTATTTTGCTTTTGAATAAAGCAGTCCACGACCAGCAAGGTCTTTAATCACGTCAATCGCAACTTCTTCATCTGTCACAAAACGACCAGACAAAAAGTCCATGCCATCGATAAAGGTTCCGTCGAGTTTCACCACGTGATACTTCGGCAATCCAACTTCGTTTCCAAGTTCAAAGTCATCTTGTCCATACATCACAGCTGTGTGAACCACACCGGTTCCGTCTTCTGTGGTGACAAACTTTGCTGGCACAATCGTCCAAGCAACCGTTGATTCCACCTTGTCTTTCATAAACGGATAAAGCGGTTCGTACTTCCAACCAACGAGCGCTTCTCCCATGACTTCCTCAACAACATCATACTCCCCCTCAATCACAGACAAACGATTTTTCGCAAGCCACAAAAACTGATCGTTCTGTTTGATCTTTACGTAAGTGATGTTGTTTCCAACCGCGAGTGCCACGTTCCCAGGCAAGGTCCAAGGCGTTGTAGTCCAAGCAAGAACATATTCGTTCTCCTTATCAACCAATTTAAACTTCGCTGTGATCGTTAAATCCTTTACATCCTTATATCCCTGTGACAACTCGTGCGACGACAAACTCGTTCCACAACGTGGGCAGTGCGGGGTCACACGGTAATCTTTATACAAAAGTCCTCTCTCCCAAATTTGTTTAATCACCCACCAAAGAGATTCTACGTACTCAGGTTTATAGGTGACGTACGCGTTTTCCATGTCCACCCAAAATCCAAGACGCTTGGTAAACTCTTCCCAATCCTTTTTATACGTCCAAACGCTTTCCTTACACTTGTCATTAAACGGTCCAATCCCGTATTCCTCAATCTGAGCCTTCCCGGTAAATCCAAGTTGTTTTTCCACTTCGATTTCAACTGGAAGCCCATGGGTATCCCAACCAGCCTTTCGATCAACACGAAAACCCTGCATGGTCTTAAACCGTGGAATACAATCCTTAAACGCCCGAGATTCCGCATGGTGAATTCCCGGTCGACCATTGGCCGTCGGCGGACCTTCAAAAAACACGAACGGCCCCTTTGGAGCGTCTTTCTCGAGAGTCTTCTTAAAAACTTCGTTCTTCTCCCAATTTTGTAATATTTCTAACTCTTTTTCTGGAAAATTCATACCTAGGGAGTATGCCAGCGAGAAGAAGAAAAATCAATAAAAAAACGTCCCAGAGTATTGGGACGATTGAACGTTACGAAACTGCGACGACTTTGAGCATGCGTTGAACAGAGACAAAATTCCTTAATGAAATACGGTCACCACAATAATCAATCGTAGGATTGCTTTCTTGATGAGTTAACCGACTCATGATCGTTACATAGCCACATTCCGGCCGCAAGGACAAAAAGAGTCCCTTACCCAGAAGAATCGAGCGGTAATGAAGTGGAATGAACAAACTCTCGCGAGTGTGCAATTCAGAAGTGTCGAACGCCTTTTCTGCACTATAGATTTCTCTCCATTGTTGAGCAGAACGTTCAAGATGTTCAGAAAAGCGCAAAAACGCAATATAACGAATTGGCAGATGTGGAAAGGGTTGTTCCGGAGCTACACAAGCCCCTTGAAATCCACCCAAACTCACCAGGTCTGGAATCGAAATGGTCTGATCTACAAGCAGAACTCTCACGAATCCACGCTCGGCAACATCTTTGGGAATCAGCACCTCACGCGGCCACATCTTGCGATAGGCAGAAGCGGAAAGACCTTTCCCGAAATTAGCGCTTTTGTGGTATCCACCCCTGATGAGTGCCTCAACATAAGGACGGATATCAACGACCAAAGATTGCTCGAGAAGCACAAGTCGTCCACGCAAGAAGTGTTCCATCATTTCCGCGGTAATCTGTTGCGGATGAGAAGAACTCCTGCGTTCCAAGATTTCCACCAACTGCTTGTCAGACACTGACCGAATTGTACCCATAACACACTCCTACCACATCCACTCTGGCTATCCGACCCGGAAACCCAGAGATCCAGTGGAGCAATGCTTAGCGGATCCGCCGCAAACGGGTTCCAGAAGATTTCAGGAACGGATGAATCATTGAATGAAATATAGAAAATGTCAAGGAATATCCATCGATTCCCTTGACAATATCCCCATTTTTGAATTTAAGACCATCAACGCAACCGCTGATGCTCAGGTCAAGGTGGCCATCGGTGAAGCCGATGCCAAGGTTCTCGTTGTGGTCGGTGAGGCCGAAGGTAGGAAGATTACGGCCGTCGGTACAGCCGAAGCCGAAGTCATTCAGCTCAAGACTAATGCGGTCGGTCAGGAAAACTACCGAACCATCGAGGTCGCTCGAGCTCTCGCTGGCGCTCACGTTCCGCTCGTCCCGCAGATCGTTGCAGGTGGCGGAAACGGCGACAGCAGTTCGTTCGTCGATGTTCTGCTCGCGAATCTGGTTCAGAAGGACCTCGCCAGCAAGAACACTCCTACTCTCCCAGTCCCGGCTCCGGTCCCTGTTCCCACTCCGACTCCCGCCCCGACCCCTCCGGCCGCGACGTAAGTCACTCTTCAACCTCCACTCTCACGTGGTGGTTTTTTCTTTGCCCAAATTCCCTGCCAATGTGTTAAAATACCTCCACTATGAACACACAAACCATCTATATCGGTGCGGATCATGCAGGCTGGGAACTCAAGGAGGCGCTTGAGGAGTATCTTCGTGAGAAAAACTATAACGTGGTCGATATGGGAAATCGGGATCTTGTGAAAGACGATGATTATCCTCGATTTGGCCACGCGGTTGCCAAACGTGTTGTGACAGACGAAGGTTCACATGGCATTGTGATCTGTGGAAATGCCCAAGGAATTTGTATCGTAGCTAATAAAGTTCGAGGTGCTCGCGCGGCGACAGGGTTTAATGAAGACGTCGCAAAATCCGCCCGAACAGACGACAACTCAAACATTCTTTGTCTTCCTGGCCGACATGTGGCTTTTCCAGAAGCAAAAAAAATCGTTGATATGTGGCTTGAAACAGCATTCTCTGGTGAGGAACGTCATGTTCGACGATTAAAAGAAGTGGAAGATATTGAAAACCAAGAATTCGGCGTATGAGCACTATCGTTCCTGCCATTTTGGCGCATTCCGAAGAAGAATTTGAACAACAACTTCGTCTTATTGAGAACGACTGTGAACTGATTCAAGTCGATATCCTCGACGGGAGTCTGTTTCCAAACACAAACTGGTTCGATGCTGAGCGTGTTGGCGCGCTTCGTACCAATGTTCACTATGAACTTCATTTAATGGTGGAAAACCCTATTCCGATCATTCAAGCTTGGCAAAAATTCGTTCCAAACCTCGAACGTGTAATCGTAAGTGCAGAAATGCATCGTCCTTTAATTGCCGTGCTTCAGGAAATCAAGATGGGACTTGGCTTAAAGGTTGGAGTGGCTATCAATCCTGAGACTCCTCTTCACGAAGTAGAAGCCGTTATCCACGAACTCGATCAACTCACCATCATGAGTGTGCATCCTGGAAAACAAGGCCAAGCGTTTGGGGACGCTGAGCATATTGGTGATGAATCGTTCATCTTTGAGAAGATCAAACTTGCCCACGATCATCGAGCAGATTTAATAATAGAAATAGATGGTGGTGTGCGTGATGATTTGATCGGACCACTGATGCACGCGGGGGTTGATCGCATCGTCGTTGGATCGCTTCTTTTTAAAACAGAAGATCCTACAAACAAACTCAAACTCTTAAATAAGATTGTTTCTGTATGAAAAAACTCTTTTTATTAGCCTTCCTCGTCCTGATTGCTCTGCCAGCACAAGCGGCGACGATCCCAGTCAATCAACTTGCTCCAGGCAATCTTATTCGCGGATCAAGTCATAATGCCGTGTACTATTATGGTGTTGATGGAATGCGTTATGTCTTCCCAAACGTGAAAACCTATTTCACTTGGTATAGTGATTTCAACAGTGTTACTTGGGTCAGTGATCAAGAACTTGCAAGTATTCAAATCGGAGGAAACGTCACTTACAAACCAGGAATAAAATTGCTCAAAATTATAAGCTCCCCAACTGTTTACGCTGTTGATGGAGGTTCTGTTCTTCGACCAATTAGTAGTGAACAGGTTGCTGAAGAACTTTATGGCACAGCTTGGAATACGCTTGTAGACGATGTCCCGGATGGATTTTTTTCCAACTATACAATTGGGGCGCCAATCAGTCTTGCTTCCACGTATGATCCAGTAGCAGAAGCAAATGATGCTTACAACATCAACAACGATAAAAACTTGAAACCATTTATCCATATTTACATCACAGATTCTGGTTACAACCTTCCAACAACAACGATTCCTCGCGATACAGCTATTCGCTTTGTAAACAATTCAACAGAAAAAGCTACCGCTTCAGAATGGGATGGAATTTGGGGCAGTGGAACTCTGAACCCTGGTGAACACTTTACTCGTTATTTCAGAGAAAATAGCATCGGACGATGGAACTTCTACAACAAGTACAAGTCCAAAGAAACCATGCAAGGCACACTGATCGTGGAGTGATCCTCTCAAACATCTGTGCTATAATCGACCTACTAATCAATTGAACATCTTTATGACCAAAACAATGACACAGGTCTCAGCAATCGCTCTGTTGGTCGCTCTGATGGCTGCTTCTTCCCTCTTTACAACAACACAAACAGCTCATGCTGCTTCGTTGGTTGCAATGAGTAGCTTGCAAGCTGGCGATCTTATCCGGGGCGAAAGTTTTAGTGCGGTTTATTATTATGGAGCCGACGGTTTCCGTTACGTATTTCCAAATGACAAGGCTTATTTCACTTGGTATACAAACTTCAACACCGTAAAGTGGGTTTCAGACGCAACACTTACCAAGATCCAAATTGGAGGAAACGTTACGTACAAACCAGGTTCCAAGATGATCAAGATCAACTCTGATCCACGTGTATACGTTGTTGCCTCAGGTGGAGTGATTCGAGCAATCGGTTCTGAGGCAATCGCAAAAGCTCTTTATGGAGCAACATGGAACAAACAAATCGATGACGTCCCAGATGGATTCTTCTCAAACTATGTGATGGGTGGTGCTATCGACGTTGCCAGCATGTATGACCCAGCCGCAGAAAAGGCCGACGCAGAAAACATCAACGTTGATAAAGGTCTCAGTGCTGCATCGCTCATCAATATCTCTGACAGCGGATTTAGCCAAATCAATCTCTCAATCGCTGTAGGTACGGCTGTGAAATTCGTAAACACTGGTGTATCCGTTCACGGCGCAAGTGCTGACGACGGTTCTTGGGGAACAGGCTCTCTTTACACAGGCGACTCTTTTAGCAAATACTTCCGAAAAGCTGGCACCTACAGCTATCACGACAAGTACGATGCTTCCAAGAAAGCAACAATCACGGTTCAATAAGATTTCAAAACGAGGTTTCAACACCTCGTTTTTGTTTTGCTGTGTTACAATATCTGCGTATGCCAAACCTTACGATCGGTCCAAAAGTTCGCAAACCTCTTCACTTGCATGATCGCGAGCTGAAAAAACTCGAACTGCGTGCGCAGGCCATGCGTGAAGATTTGATCGACATGCTTGTGGAAGCAAAAAGCGGACACTCGGCTGGCCCACTTGGTATGGCTGACATCTACACGGCCCTCTATTTTCACATCATGACGCATGATCCAAAGAACCCAGACTGGGAACTGCGAGATCGTCTGATTCTCTCGTGCGGTCACACCGTGCCTATTCGCTATGTCGCCATGGCACACGCAGGGTACTTTCCAAAAAAGTACATGAACACACTTCGTAAATTTGGCTCCCCGCTTCAAGGACATCCAGAAAAAGAATGGCTCCCAGGACTTGAAACAACCTCTGGTCCACTTGGATCAGGTTCTTCTCAAGCCGTCGGAATGGCCTACACAGGACTCCTTGATCGAAAGCCTTGGCGCGTCTATTGCATCATGAGCGATGGCGAACTCGCTTGCGGACAAACCTGGGAAGCCATGCTCTTTGCTGGACGAAACAATCTCTACAACTGCACGTTCATCATCGATAGAAACAACATTCAAATTGATGGAACGACCGAGGAGATCATGCCCCTTGAACCACTGACTCAAAAGTTCGAATCGTTTGGCATGAACGTTCTTCACTGCGCTGGAAATTCGATCCGAGACTTTGTCGAAACCGTCGAACGAGCACACGCCGTCACAGAAAAACCAACCGTGATCATCGCAGATACCATTCCAGGTTACGGCGTAGATTTCATGGAATATGATTTTTCCTGGCATGGGAAACCACCTGCTCCGGGAGATGAGAGAAATAAAGCGATGGCGAGTTTGAGAACACTTGGGGGAAGAATACAGAGTGAACATGAGTAAATAAAAACCCTCTTTTTGAGGGTTTTTTGCTTAAATTTACAATACATCGGTTGACAAAATCATGATTTTGAGCTATCTTGATACGGCTCTAGAAGATCCTTCACCCACGGAAAAAGGAGAACGAGATGAAAACCCTCAAAGTCGGCCGTGCACATCCTGATTGGAAGCGCGATTTCGAATGCAAAGGTTGTGGCACTGTCCACGAGATCGAGCGAGCGGATCTCTTCCTCGCTCACACACACGACATCTCCGGACCCCGCGATCAGGTTCTTGCGACTTGCATCGCGTGCAACGAAACGATCGTCGTCGAAAATCACGCGAGCACAAATTGGGGAGACCTTCCCCGTCAGGTACGCTGCAAAAGCTGCCGACAAACAAGCATCATCGCGGCTGCCGACTTCAACGATCCACACTGTGCGCACTGCAACGAGGTGGTCCAACTTCCCAAACCCCAAGAGCAAGGCTATCTCGGGTACAGATAATCTCTCACACCTGACCAGCAAACGTTTCGACGTAAGCTGGCCGGGTGTTTTTTTGATTGTTTAACAAGTTGATATCAAACTTCCATCATCCCCATCACTCCCTCAACCCAAACCCGATTCACCTCCATTGCCACCTCGATCGGCGTTTTCCCCATTGTTTCCACAGTTACTGAATACTTCGCACCGATTCGATTCAACAAATCCGTTAAGCTTCCATCGTGACGCTCGATGCACCCAAACGCATCGGTCGTCATTTTTTGTTCGTTTTGAAAGCCTGCGTCAAAGGCTTGATCACGAAGAATGGGAACAATTTGTTCGATTTTTTCGATGATTGATTTGTAAACCAACGTATCTCCAAATGTATAAGCATAAGCACCTGGACTAGCATCTTGAGTCAGATAATCTTGATGCAAATCGATACACGCAACAACTTGAGAAAGTGGGTCGCTGGATAACCACTCGTGCATTGCCTGTGTTTCAAGAGGAAGATGAATACTCATCGATAAATCCGAAGACCAAAACCAACGTTTGAATGGTTCACCACTGTTCAACCCGAGATCGTCCACGATTGTGCCATCCAGAAGTTCATACCGCATAAAATCCCCATTCCCTGCCTCTCCTTTATCACCATCAATATTGTATCGGCTTCCCGTTTCAAACCCGGAAGGATTTCCAAGCGGATAAAGAATCACTTTGATTCCCTTTTCCTGTGCCTTCGTGAAAATTTCATCCGCGTATTGAAGAACGTAGAGCGGACCAGCGATTTCGTCTCCGTGGATTCCGGCTCGAATCAAAAGAACTTTATCAGACGGTTCAATGAACTGTGATGCGATACGGAGCAAGGTGTAATCCCCTTTTTGATACGGAAGCATTTTCGATTCGATCGAAAGATCTGTTCGATGCGACAGGTTATGTCGAAGGGTTTGTTCAAATTCTTCTGCAGTCATAAAGATTCGTTAGCGTGTTTAGATAAGTTTCATTATAATGTCGATGTATGGCAAAAGCGAATCAACAAAAAGGAATCAATAAAGAGATGTTTCTTGCGCGAGATCTTTTCGATGACAAAAAACTCAAGCAAGTTCCTACGCGAAACGGTTACGGCGAAGGTCTTGTTGATGCTGGGATCGCGAACAAAAACATTATGGTTCTTTGTGCTGACCTGACAGAGTCGACTCGCACACAAGCTTTTAAAGACGCATTTCCAGAGCGTTTTGTGCAAATGGGTGTGTCTGAACAATCGCTTGCGTCCATTGCCGCTGGAATGGCAATCTCTGGAAAAGTGCCCTTTATCTCTAGTTACGCCGCCTTTTCTCCAGGTCGAAACTGGGAACAGATTCGTACAACTGTTGCCCTTCAAAACTCAAACGTGAAAATTGCTGGAGCCCACGCAGGACTCTCGGTTGGACCTGACGGCGCCACACACCAGATGACAGAAGACATTGCCATCATGCGAACAATGCCAAACATGACGATCTGTGTTCCCTGTGACTATCAAGAAACCAAGAAAGCAACACTCACCGCCGCAAAATTTAAAGGCCCATTTTACTTGCGATTTACGCGAGAAAAATCCCCTGCCTTTACCACGGAAGCCACTCCATTCAAACTCGGACGCGCAGAAACGTTTCGTTTTGGAACCGATGTAACGATTTTTGCCGCTGGTCCCCTTTTATATGAAGCTTTAGTTGCTGCAGAAAATCTTTCCAAAGAACATGGGATCGAAGCTCGCGTGATCAATGCGCATTCCATCAAGCCATTCGACGTAAAAGCGCTTATCACAGCAGCAAAAGAAACGGGCGCGATCGTAACTGTTGAGGAAGCTCAAGTAAACGGAGGTCTTGCTGGTGTGGTTGCGGAAACACTCACCCTCACCACACCTGTTCCAATGGAACGCGTCGGAGTTCAAGATCGATTCGGTCAATCCGGCGATCCTCGAGAAGTTCAAGAAGCTCTTGGAGTCACTGCACCGTTTATTGCCATGGCCGTTGCTCGAGTTCTCGATAGAAAAGCTGGCAAACCGGTCAGTGCGATCCCAATGCACGTGACCGCAGCTTTTGAACTCGAAACAAAAATGAAAAAACAGATCTTTGAAGACGCCATCAAACGCGCACCAAAGAAATGGAAACGATAACCAAACGTGAAAAGAGTCAAATCGACTCTTTTTTGTTATACTTTGTGCATATGTACGACCTCGTTTCCATTGGTGACATAAAGCTCGACGTCTTTTTGGGACTCGATCGATGTAAAGAGAAATGTTCACTCAAAAAGAAAAACGTCTGTTTCAATTTCGGCGAGAAAATTTCTGTTGAACTCTTAGATCAACAGATAGCAGGAAGTGCACCGAACGTCGCAACAGCTCTGTCTCGCATGGGGAAAACAACAGCTGTTGTGAGTCATATGGGACAAGATGAAATTCATCAGCGTGCACTCAAAGATCTTAAAAATGAAAACGTTGAAACGCAGTATATTCTTGCTCACAGAGGCTTGAAAAGTGCCTATTCTTCTGTGCTTGGACTTCAAGGTGAACGAACGATCTTGGTTTCTTACATCAATCGTCCTTATCACCTCCCAAAAAATCTTCAGACAAAATGGCTCTTTATGTCTGAAATGGGTAACGGGTACGAAACGATCTATCAAGAACTTGTTAAGCAGGTAAAAAAAGAAAAAACACTTCTTGCGCTCAATCCAGGGAACGAACAAATCACTGAAGGGAAACCTGAACTATTCGATCTGATCCGTGAGGCTAAAACGTTATTCGTTAACGTAGAAGAAGGAAAAGAACTCATCAAAAATAAACGCGTAACCATTCAAGCGCTTGCAGAAAAATTGTTCAAACTTGGTCCAAACGAAGTCGTTATCACCGACGGGAAAAATGGTTCCTACGGTTATGACGGCACCAACCTGTTCCATTGTCCTGTCTTTCCAGCTGAAGTTGTAGAAGTCACAGGTGCGGGAGATGCCTTTGCCTCAGGCTATCTTGGAGCCAGAATGCATGGTCACGCTATGAAAGACGGACTCAAATGGGGCGCGGTTAATGCAGCTTCTGTGATTCAACAAGTCGGACCCGTTCCAGGCCTGCTCACCCATCAACAAATTCTCGTACGACTCAGAAAAAATAAATCGTTTACTCCTGTTATTCTCTAACCACCGTATGTTTTCAACTTACAATCAACTCTTGAAACAAGCCGCCAAAAAAAACTACGCGGTTGGAGCGTTCAATATCAATAATCTCGAATTCTTGCATGCTGTTGTGTCCGCAGCTGAAGAAGAACAGTCCCCTGTCATTGTTCAAACCTCCGAAGGCGCTCTGGGTTACGCGGGGCTTGAGGAACTTGCAGCGATGGTTCATGTGGTCGTACGAAGAACAAAAGTGCCTGTTGTTTATCACCTCGATCACGGAAAAGACATTGACCTCATCGCTTACATTATCAAGTCAGGTTTGTACCAAAGCGTGATGTTCGATGGTTCTTCCCTTTCCTACGATGAAAACGTTCGCGAAACAACCAAGCTGGCTAAGCTCGCTCATAAAAATGGCGTTGCCATCGAAGCAGAACTTGGAGCCATCGCAGGAATTGAAGACTTTGTTTCTGTGGCAGAACAAGACGCACACCTCACAAGTCCAGAACAAGCAAAAGAATTTGTGGAAACAACTGGGTGTGACTCTCTAGCAATCGCTATTGGAACAAGTCACGGGGCCTTCAAATTTTCAGACGCATCAAAACTCGATTTCAAACGCTTGGAACGCATTAACAAAACAATCGATTTGCCGCTTGTCTTGCACGGAGCTTCTGGAATTCCAACGAACATCAAAAATCAATGCGTAAAATACGGGTGCAAAATCGCAGAAGCAAAAGGCGTTTCTGACGCACATATCAAGAAAGCCATTTCACTTGGCATCAACAAAATCAACATCGACAGCGATCTACGAATCGCGTTCGATGCCGGTGTTCGTCAGTTCCTTTCTGAAAATCCTGAAGTGATCGATCCACGCAAGATTCTCGAGCCTGCTACAGAGCTCATGCAAAAAGTTGTTCAACAAAAAATGCGCATCTTCGGATCCGCAGGTAAAGCCTAATATGTTTGATGTCATCACTATTGGAAGTTCCGCACGAGACGTGATTCTCGAAAGCGACAAATTTGTCGTTCTTGCTTCCAAGAAATTCAAAACGGGATTTGGGGAATGTGTTTCCCTCGGTTCCAAAATCGAACTCGATCGAATCATTCATACCTCCGGTGGAGGTGCCACAAACGCTGGTGCAACCTTTGGTTCTCTTGGATACAAAACAGCCATCATCACAAAAATTGGTGACGACATGCCTGGAAAAGAAATTCTAGAAGATCTACACAAGTTCAAGATCAACACGAATCACGTTCGTATCGTCAAAAAAGGAGAAACGGCTTACTCAACTTTGCTCACCATGAAAGACGGAGAACGAACGGTTCTTGTTTACCGCGGAGTCTGCAAGCAATTCACCGATCGAGATATCGATTGGGACGCGATCAAAAATACGAAATGGGTTTATCTCACTTCCCTTGGTGGAAACGTAGCGCTCTCGAAAAAGATTATCGATCAAGCCAAAAAAGCGGGTGCAAAAGTCTTTTGGAACCCTGGATCAAAAGAATTGAACGAGGGAATGAAAGTCCTCCTTCCACTTCTTCCAAAAGTAGATATCTTCGACGTAAACAAAGAAGAAGTAGAACTTCTCACAAAGAAGAAATCAATTAAGGATCAATTCAAAGCACTCGAGTCAGGTGAAACCATTCGACTCATCACAGACGGAGAAAACGGAACCTACGCTTATCAAAACGGCATAACCATCCACTCTGGAACCACCCAAGTCAAAGCCGTCTCCAGAACCGGCGCAGGCGACGCCTTTGGCTCCGGCTTCCTCTCCGGCCTCCTTAAAAGTTCTCCCCCCTTCCCAAGGGGGGATCAAGGGGGGTCCTTTTCTCTCGAATCCATCGAATACAGTCTCGCTCTTGGAACCATCAACGCCGAATCTGTGATCCAAAAATTCGGTCCAAAACATGGCATTCTCACCGCTTGGCCTAGTTCACTCAAGATCAAGAAAATCAAAATCACGTAACAAAAAAGACCCTGGTCCCGTATGGACTGGGGTCTGTTGTTTTAAAAAAGGGCTAGGGAACGACAACAAGACGGAAGCTGACCTTCGAAGAAGGAGTTGCATATCGGACAGATTCCACACAGGCGAGTCCGTGCATAGGACTACTGTCTGCAGATAAACTATCTCCACACAAAGTCAGATAAAAATCACGCCAGAACTTATTGAGACACAACTCTCGTTTCGGATTCGCATGAAGATCAGGAAGACTCTGATGACAATTCGCATTCAACCACCTAAACAGATTTCCGATCAGATTCAACTCTTCCACTGAAGGCAAACGAACAGCTCGTCTGGAAAGACCAAACGTCCGAGCAACCTCCTGAACAAAATCTCCCATCACAACATCCCACGTACATTCCATTCGACACACATCGCCGGAATGATCCAAAAATAGTTGGTCTGAAGAAATCTGAAGTCGACTTTCCACATCAACATCTGGCTGCAAAATCGTTTCCACAAGCACCCATCGACCAGTAAGCGGGATACGTTGAGTCGTATCGTTAGAACAACCTTCTCCCCATTCGGGTTTAATGAATTCTCTCGGATATTCCGACTCAGTGATTGCGGGCAAGTAGACAAGCTTAAGACCATACTTTTTGATGGCAGTCAGCGTCTTTGCCTTGATCTTGGGAATTCGGGGGATCTCGATCTTGCAACCAAGAATCTTTTCCCAGACATACTCCCAAAACGCTTCTGTCCCAATATCGCTGATCACATTTCGATGAATGGGACGGGAAGGATCTCTGCTTCGAGCTTTTTCAAGAAGCCGATCAACGACTGTCTGAAGCTCTTCTCGACTGACCAACTTTCGTGACAGCACCTCGCCAAGAGGTTCGAGCACATCAACATGATCAAGCAAACCATGCAGACCCGCCTCTGTCATCCTCGGCGACAACTCGTTGATACGAGTAACCCACCCTGGCGTCACTACCCTTTTCAAAGCACCCATGACACACCTCCGCTCTTCAACACATTCATCGTCACATCTTCCCTGAAGGCGCCACGACTACTTGGTTGAAGCACGAATACGCGAATCTGTCGCGCACAGGTTTCGAGCAGGAACGCTCGAAGAACCTGAAAACACTACTCAAAAATAGCCAAAACGTCAAGAGATCATTATAATTGTCGCATATGAAGTACTCCGCATTTGTGACTCGCATTATTCCTGACGAAGGAATCAACCTGCTCAAGAAAAACAAAAACATTGAGCTTGATCTTTACGAGCATGATCAAGTGATTCCTCGAAAAGAACTCTTGAAACGCGTGAAAGGAAAACACATCATTCTCTCGATCCTCACGGATAAGATCGATAAAGAAGTCTTTGATGCTGCTGGACCACAACTCAAGATGATTGCAAACTACGCCGTTGGGTTTGATAATATCGATCTTGTCGAAGCAAAGAAGCGTGGCATCACCGTTACAAATACGCCAAGCGAGATGATTAGCGAATCCGTTGCTGAACATACGATCGCTCTTATGTTCGCCCTTGCAAAACGTATTGTAGAAACAGATAAATTTACACGCGCAGGAAAATACAAAGCTTGGGGACCACAGCTATTACTTGGAACAGATCTATTCAAGAAGACCATTGGAATCATCGGAACCGGTCGTATTGGAACAGGGGTTGTACATCGACTCCATGATGGATTCGGGATGAAAGTTGTTTACAACGATGTCAAAAAGAATCCTCAACTTGAACAAGAAACGGGAGCAAAATTTCGATCGCTCACGCAACTCCTTAAAGAATCTGATTTCGTTTCCATTCACGTCCCTCTTTTACCTTCGACGAAACATCTCATCAGCACAAAAGAATTTGCTCTCATGAAACCAACCGCGTTTATCATAAACACCGCACGCGGACCTATCATCGATGAGAAAGCTTTGTGCAAAGCGCTTCTCAAAAAACAAATCGCCGGCGCTGGGCTTGATGTGTACGAATGTGAACCGTTGATCGATTGTGATCCAAACGATAATCTCGAACTACGAAAGATGGATAACGTCGTCCTGACACCACACACTGCTTCTGCCACACTTACGACTCGACAAGAAATGAGCAAGATTGCTGCAAAGAATATCCTTGCGTTTGTTGGTGGGAAACGCCCGCCAAACCGCATTGAATAAGCTATTGACGCAAAGGTTTCGATTCTGCTATTATTCCATCGCTACGAAAAGACTGCCATTTCTGGCAGTCTAAGGGCCAATAGCTCAGTTGGTAGAGCACCTGCTTTGCAAGCAGGGGGTCCAGGGTTCGAATCCCTGTTGGTCCACCAAAAAATCCTCAGACAATCTGGGGATTTTTTATTGTTTAGTCAACGAAAACAAAGTATGATCTTTGTATATGAAACGTTATTTTTTGCTGATAACAGCTGGTTTTTTCCTTGTTCCGAATCTTGCCTTTGCCCATCATCGCGATCCAATTCATATCGAATCAACCGATGGAAAAATTTCTTTTGATTTACCTATCGATAATAACGCTGGAGGAGCATCTCTTTCTGTTGCTGATTTAGGGAATGATGGCACGCCAGAAATCTTGATTGGAAATGGACTTGGTAACGAACCACGTGTTCGTGTCCTACGGATGGATGGAAGTGAGATCGGGAGTTTTCTTACGTTTGCACCAGACATGGAAAATGGAATCAATGTTGTGGCATGTGACCTCAACGGGGACAAATTGAATGAAATTGTGGTTACACCAGCACGTGGAGGTGGTCCACAAATTCGTATCTTTGATCGACTTGGTAAAGCAATCGACAATGGTGGCTTCTTTGCTTATGGTGAATCGTTTCGAGGAGGAGTGAATCTTGCTTGTGGAGATACTAACAACGATGATATTGATGAACTGATCACCCTTCCAGGAACCGGTGGTGGATCACATATCAAAGTTTGGTCATACACTTCGACAAAAGAAGAATTGAAAAAAGAATTCTTTGCTTTTGATGGTTTAGATCGAAGTGGTTCTGTTGGATCTGTTCACAACAATCAGATTGTTGTTGTGCAACAACACGGTTCAACACCAGCCATGCGAACGTTTGATGGAACAGGAACACTGATCGAAGAGAAAAAACTTTCACAAGAAAATATTCTTTCTGTCTTTGTTGTTAACAAGAATCGTTACATCACAACACAGGCTGGGGATATCTTTTCTGTAGATGAAAATAAAGTGATCACACATTCCGACACACCGATCGTTGCATCAACATCATCCACACAAGAGAGTGAAGCAAAAAAAATTCTCTACGTGACATCAAAAAAAATGTTCGACGACCAAACAACAAAACGCATTCTCGTTGATTTAAGTGAACAACGATTGTATGCATACAACAAGGGTGTGCTTGATAATACATTTCTTATTTCAAGTGGACTCAACAATTTGACACCTACTGGAAAACACGCAATTTTAGCGAAAATATACGAGGTTGATTACCGATGGAATTACGGTCCGGGTGATCCACGAAATTATGATTTGGGTGTTGTTCCTTACAACTTACGATTCTTTCCGCACATCTATTTACACTACGCGTACTGGCATAATAATTTTGGTCATGTCATGTCACACGGATGTGTAAACGTCTCTCTCACAAATATGAAATGGTTATACAACTGGGCTGAAAAAGGTGATGAAGTAAATGTTCGTACATAGAAAAATATTTTTGCACAGAAAACACTTGCGAGGATATTCACAAAATTCTTTTTTCTTTCTACAATGTATTTATCGTAGTCATGACGCGTCCATGAAACGACAACTGCAATTAATTGCAGTGCTCGATCGAGCAATTTATTTATAACGGAATGAAGGAGGTGGAGGAAACTTTCACAAACAACATTCCAAGCTCTCAAAAAATATTATGGCAGCAAAAAAGAAAGTAGCGAAGCGAAAAGTCGCAGCTAAGAAACCAGCAGCTAAGAAGGTAGCTAAAAAGAAAGCACCAGCTAAGCGAAAGACAGCTCCAAAAAAGAAAGTCGCAGCTAAGAAGAAAAAATAGTTCGTAAGAACAAAACAAAAAACTCAGGGACGCGCCTGAGTTTTTTGTTTGTCTAATTTGTTTTTTTGTTCTGTCGTTGTTTCACATCATCACCAAGTAATTGCACCTTTCCAAAAATTCCATCATATCCAGGTTGAATATTCACTTGTCCACTACGCATACGATGAATTGCTTCAGCAATACTTGGAAGTGAAGCGTATTCGTTGATCCGTTCAATAGGCGTATCAAGTAATAGTGTAAACTCATTTGCCACCGAATCAGTGAGTTGTAAATATTCCTGCTCAACTCGTTTAGAGGTTGTTGAAGAAACGGCAAAGGCTTCTGCAAGAATTTCTGCAAGAGGAACAATGGATTTAAAGGGGATTTTACGTGAACTGACGGTATTTGGATCTCTATCCGCAAGCATACCCACACGATGTTGTACACCAAGCGTTAAGGTTCGCTTACATTTCGGACAACGTTCATTATTCTGTATTGCTTCTTGAGGTGTGCAAGAATAAGCACAATTTGCACATCCGTCTGTATGGTACTTCCCTTCTTCTGGATAAAACTCAATGGTGTATTTAAACTTGTTCTTGTCTTGTTCTTTTAAGACACGAACAAATTCATCATACGTAGGTGGTTCATCAAATTCAAACACATTCGCTTCTCGACCAAGATTACGAGGAGAATGTGCGTCTGAATTTGAAATGAGGACAACATCATCAAGCTGAGAAAGTTCCCAATTCATCATCGGATCCGACGACAATCCTGTTTCAATCGCATAAATATACGGACTCATGGAACCAAAACACTCTTGAATAGAGTCAAAACCTGACTTACTTCCAAACACGGCATACCACGGTGTCCAAGCGTGTGCAGGAATCACAATGATTTTTTCATCAATCTCTTTCAAAAGTTTATACAAATCTTCTGAATCGATCCCCATGATCGGTCGTCCATCTGACCTCAAATTGAATCCCCGACTTGAAAGTTCTTTAATCACTTTTTCACATGTTTCAAGCGAAGGACTAAAAATAAGATTATGAATTCGCCGTGACTTCCCACCCTTTTTATAAATCTGAGAAACTTCTTGCACAAGCATAAATTCCGTCCCCGAGGTTGCCGTCTTCAATCCGTAAATTCCCTGTCTTACTTCAACCAAATTTTCTTTGAGATGTTTAAACCAGGCCGGATGTGTCCAATCTCCAGTTGCAACAATTTGAATCCCTTTGCGCTTGCACCACTGATCAATGATCGGCAATTCCAATTGCTTCGAGCAGGCTCGAGAATATTTTGAGTGAATATGCCAATCGACAATGTAACGCATAAAAATAACGATTATGAATTGCTAGTATCATAAAGATCTTAACGATGCGTGTCGAGTTTACAAGCAAACCCAAAAACAGTAAGCTGATTTATATTTAAAATTATGAACAAACAAGGACTTTTTGGAACTTTTATTCTTATTTCTCTACTTGGCGTTGGGTGTGTGCAAACCTATCCATCGGTAATAGATAACTATGAACACCCGCCGTCTCTCATAGACATTGTTCAGGAGCAAGAAATCCCGGTCATCGAGAAAAAAATGGATCGAAAATTAACACCTGTCATTTCTTCGGACAACCTCCGTTATTCAGGTACATGGTTTGATGTTGAGTATCCAAGCTCTTTCAAGCCATCACCAAACGAAATTAACGGAACCAACCATATCAAAACAGATGAAGCAAGGTTTACATCTGAAGATGGATCTGTTGAATTTTACGTGTATTCTCCACTTTGGAGTGGGCAATCAAATTATCTTACTCTTTCCGACACAGAAGACTTAGTTGGTCGTAGAGAAGTCGGAACGCCGGGTACAGGATTCGATAAAGCTCTCACGGAGTGGGTGACCGTGAAAGCAAAAGACAATAGCTATTATCGATCCTATGTTCACTTTAGAAAACAAATCGATACAGGAAGTGAATATACCTACACTTTTGGGATCAAGTATAAAGATGCGAATGCATACCTCACTTATAAGGATGCATACATTGCATTCAAGAAATCACTTGTACAGTTCGGAGACTAAAACAAAAACAGGACTGAAAAGTCCTGTTTTTTAGTTGATAAATAAGTGAATCAACTCATGATCAATAGCATTGAAATCCGTTGTATCAATCACAAGTGTTTTTCCCTTTATTGGATGCGGAATATACGTTCGATTGAAAAAACGGCTTGTGAAAGACCCAATGACATCTTCTCTTGTATCGCAATGACCCGGGTGTCGATTATGGTGGGCACGATCAATAAATCGTTCACGAGAAACAAGCGGATTTGCTGTCATCCAGATCTGATAAAGCGAAGCTTGATAGGTTTCTGCTACTTGATGCAACCAATCTTTATCATGAGGCCAAAGAAACGTAGCTTCTGCAATCACATCTTCTCCTCGCGAGAGATGAAGTTCAACTAATTTTTGAAACGTCGGCCAAGCGATCATTCCAACTTGTCGTGACCATTCACGGTCATGATATCCAGCAAGATCAAAGATTGCTTCCTTTAAATCATCCATGGAAACGCGTTTTATTCCTGTTTCTCGCTCCAGATATCTTGCCATGGTCGATTTACCCGTTGCAGGAACACCACCGATAAAAATCAATCTTGGCATAAGGAATCATCGATCATCAAATTACGTTTTTTGAGCAATTCCTCGGCAATTTCACGTTCTTCTGGTGTATTGATTCCAACAGCTTCTTCAGGAGCAATGTTCATGGAGGCAATTTTGTGTCCCTGTTTTACCGCAAGAGCAATCAAATCCGTTAGATAATACTCATGATTCGCATTTTCATTTTGGATTTGCTTGATATGCTCCCAAAGCCAAGCGGTATTAAAACAATACAAAGCAGGATTCACCTCTCGAATTTCTCGATCCTCTTCTAAAGCATCTTTATATTCTTTGATTCCAACGATATTTCCTTCTTGATCACGAAGAATACGACCCCAATGCAGATAAGTTTTCCGCCAATCTTCAAAGGAAGGCACAGTTGTGGTCATTATCGTGACAACTTCACCTGCACGTTTATGCAGTTCTGATAGTCGACGCAACGTTCGGTAGGATACAAACGGATGATCTCCATACAACACGATGAGTGTATCTGCATCACCAACAGCGTCTCGTGCGCAAGAAACAGCATGTCCTGTACCAAGTTGTTCATACTGAACTGCGTAATCACTCACACCTTCAAAAACATCACACAAAGGAGGCTGATCCGGACCAATCACAACAATCGGTTTGTCTGTGATCCCAGATTCTTGAATCGATTCGTATAAATGCTGAAGAATCGGTTTTCCTCCAATCGGCGTTAAAGCCTTTGGGATTTCTGATTTCATTCGAGTTCCTTTTCCCGCAGCTAAGATAGCAATTTTGAATTTCATATAAAAGAAAATAGCCCCTGCATAATAACAAGAGGGCTATGAAATACAAGCACAAGAAAAACACTAACCGATAGCAAAATAATACCCGACCAATACACCGACCAAAAGACCAAATGAAAAAATGAAAACATTCTTAAGAAGCCGACACGTGTAACATGATTTCTTTTCCTCACTCATAGTGAAATCAGTTTAACACAAATAAAAAAAATTCTTTGTCCTGGCGCCTGCTTACTCTCGCGCAAACGCACTACCATCAGCCTTGTAGAGCTTAACGACCGTGTTCGAGATGGGAACGGGTGTGACCTCTACATAAATAGCACCAAGACAAAGAATTCTTTGTATTGAACAGTCTAACATCTCCAACAGGAGAAACATAACGTACGTATTTGATTCAAAATTGCGCAAGATGCGCCGGGCTGGAGGGCAAAAATGACCGACCGCTAGGTTACCCTAGCGCGAGGTTATTTTTGACCGAAGCCCAAGCAGATTGCCAATTTTGTATCAAATACAGTAGTGGTTGTGGAGCTTGACCTATTAGTACCGCTTGGCTAAACACATTACTGTGCGTACACCTACGGCCTATCAACCTCATAGTCTCTGAGGGGTCTCAAATGAAGATTAATCTCAGGAGCGACTTCGTGCTTATATGCTTTCAGCACTTATCCGCACCGACCATAGCTACCCAGCGATGCTCTTGGCAGAACAACTGGTACACCAGAGGGTCGTCCATTCCGGTCCTCTCGTACTAGGAATGGGTTCCTTCAATCTTCGACGCCCATGGCAGATAGGAGACCGAACTGTCTCACGACGTTCTGAACCCAGCTCGCGTACCGCTTTAATTGGCGAACAGCCAAACCCTTGGGACCTTCTACAGCCCCAGGATGCGATGAGCCGACATCGAGGTGCCGAACCTCCCCGTCGCTGTGGACGCTTGGGGGAGACTAGCCTGTTATCCCCGGAGTAGCTTTTATCCGTTGAGCTTCCGCCGTCCTACATCGAACGGTCGGATCACTAACTTCTACTTTCGTAACTGCGCGACTTGTTGGTCTTGCAGTAAAGCCGGCTTCTGCGTTTGCACGTCCAGCGCGATTTCCATCCGCGCTAAGCCGACCTTTGTAAACGCCTCCGTTACATTTTGGGAGGCACCCGCCCCAGGTAAACTACCCATCAGATCCTGTTCCTGTCACCGGTTTCACGGCGACTGGTTAGAGTTCACACAACACAAGGGTGGTATCTCACTGGTGCCCGAAGGCTCCCACCTATGCTGAACATGTGAAACATGAACTCAAGACCAAATTGTAGTAAAGCTTCACGGGGTCTTTTCGTCTTGCCACGGGAAGTGAGCATCTTCACTCACATTGTAATTTCGCCGAGTATGTCGTTGAGAGAGTCCCCAACTCGTTATGCCATTCGTGCAGGACGGAACTTACCCGTCAAGGAATTTCGCTACCTTAGGACCGTTATAGTTACGGCCGGCGTTCATCCGCGCTTCTATCAGCCGCTTCTCCCCGAAGGAATAACGGCCTCAATTAACGTTCGGACACTGGCCAGGCATCAGCCCCTATACATCACCTTACGGTTTAGCAGGGACCTGTGTTTTTGATAAACAGTCGGTTGGAATTCTTTCGCTGAGGGTCGCCCTCTCCCGAGGGCAACCAGGCCTTATCCCGAAGTTACGGCCGCTTGTTTGCCTAGTTCCTTAACGACATTTCTCTCGTACGCCTTAGTGCATTTCGCACCCACCCACCTGTGTCGGTTTCCGGTACGGGTTCTTATCAGATAATCTTAGCGGCTTTTCTTGGCTCACTGTTTTTTCCCCTTTCCTTCCCTTTCAGGAAGGATTGCGGTAACACACGGGTTCAAGGTCGAACCTTAGCCCAGCGGATTTTCCAACTGGACACCAACGTGTTCACAACGCTATAGCCATAGAACGCGGGAAATTTCAGTAAGCGTCCCCGCATCGATCTGATAAGAAGTGCTGAAATATTAATCAGCTGTGCATCGACTACGCCTTTCGGCCTCGCCTTAGCTCCCGACTAACCCTGGGACGATTTTCGTTGCCCAGGAAACCTTGGGTTTACGGCGGACATGGTTCTCACATGTCTTTTTGCTACTTATGCCAACATTCTCTCTTCGCATCGCTCCACCATGGGTCACCCCACAACTTCATCGCGATACGAATGCTCCGCTACCGCTTGGTTCCCGAAGGAACCAAACCCTCAGCTTCGGTACATCATTTAGCCCCGGTACATTTTCGGCGCAAGGACTCTTGACCAGTGAGCTATTACGCTATCTTTAAAGGATGGCTGCTTCTAAGCCAACCTCCTGGTTGTAAAAGAATCCTCACCACCTTTTACACTTAATGATGATTTAGGGACCTTAGCTTGAGATCTGGGCTGTTTCCCTTTCGACGTATGGAGCTTAGCCCCCATCGTCTGACTGCCGGGAACACGTAACTGGTATTCGGAGTTTGGTTAGGTTCGCTAGCCGAAGCCGCAAAACCCATTCAGTGCTCTACCCCCAGTACGTTCTTTACCGACGCTAGCCCAAAAGCTATCTCGCGGAGAACCAGCTATTACCGAACTCGATTGGAATTTCTCCGCTATCCACGGCTCATCCCCGACTTTTGCACGGGTCGTGGGTTCGGCCCTCCACGAGTTTTTACACTCGCTTCAGCCTGGCCATGGATAGGTCGTCCGGTTTCGGGTCCTGTGCACGCCACCCTTTCCTTGCGGAAATTACGCGGGTTAACGCTCGCTTTCACTATGCCTACGTCCCGGAGGACTTAAGCAAGCGACGTACAGCAGACTCGTTGGCTCATTCTTCAATAGGAACGCCGTCACCAGTCTTGCGACCAGCTCCGACTCCTTGTAAGCATACGGTTTCAGATACTATTTCATCCCCCTTCCGGGGTACTTTTCAGCTTTCCCTCACGGTACTTGTTCACTATCGATCAGAACGTGTATTTAGTCTTGCCAGGTAGTCCCGGCGGATTCCTACAGGGTTTCACGAGCCCCGTAGTACTCAAGGATAATACTCATGTGGAATAATCGATTTTATGTACAGGACTATCACCTTCTTTGGTTCAACTTTCCAGCTGATTCGATTATCAATTATTCAAATTTCACATGCCGTTTTTGAAAGAAAACGGACATACCACCTTACAACACCTTCTCTTGCAACGGCTTCCACCTTTCGCTGCCTCTTACACATAGACCGAAGTCAACATGCTTGAAACAACTTCACAAGAGAGGTTTGGACTGTTCCCTTTTCGCTCGCCACTACTAAGGGAATGAATTCACTTTTTTACGTTTTCGTGCGACGTGCTGAAGCGCGAAAACGTAAAATGAATATATTTTTTCTTTTCCTCTGGTTACTGAGATGTTTCACTTCACCAGGTGCCCGATTCGTACTTATGTATTCAGTACGATACTATACGACATTACTCGTATAAGGTTTCCCCATTCGGAAATCTCCGGATCAAAGGTTGCTTGCCACCTCCCCGAAGCTTATCGCAGGCTGCTACGTCCTTCATCGGCACGTTCTGTCAAGCCATCCTCCGTATGCTCTTATTAGATGCTCCACAACCGCTACTGAATTTGATCATAGTAGCGTTGTGCTTCTCGTTTATTTGTCTTTGATATTAGACTTATTCAATTGTAAAGATCTTTGTTCTGTTTCCTTCGCTGTACTCGCGTAGATCTCGGAACCAGAGTTTCATTGCTTTGCAACGCGTCTCTGTGCCCGAGGACTAAAAAATCGCCTTATCGGCGATCCAAAAATAACTGCTTTGGATCGCTACTTATGTATGTGGTTGGCTAACACTATTCATAGGTTCGTACTCCGTAAGCCGTTACCTCTCTCCATCCCTCAGCACACTAGCAAATGGGTTATTTTTTGCAAGTGCTTCTTTCAGAAGTTTCCTGGGACAAAGAGGCAAAGACGTTTTAATGTGTTCTCAAAAGTCAGGGCAAGTTTAGGATAGATCAGAAACCCTGTCAAGGGTTCTATCCAGATGTTTTCCACAGCTAGATTGGTGAGGGGATATCTTTGTAATCGTCGGATAGTGCCATCCCTGGTGCAAACTCAAAGGGTGAACCCGCAATTTTCTTTATAATATCAACTAAAACGGGATATTGTTCATTCATATAGTGTCCATCCCCATCCGTTTCAATAAGTCGTGCTTTGAGTGTTTCGGCGAGTCTCTCCCCATGTTCAAAGGGGACAAGTTGGTCATCTTTTGAATGCACCACGACGAACTCGCGTGCCTTCCACATCAAAACATCCGCATCAAGTTCAGCAATAAACAGACGACGCAACTCTGGTTTGGATACTTTCCATGGTGCAGCTACCAAAATAACAGCTCGTGGAGTCTCAGTCATTTCTATTGCTTCAAGATATTGAAGGATAATAAACCCGCCAAGGGAATGTCCAAGCAGAATATCGTCATTTTTAAGATATCCAACCTGTGTTTTCATCTCTTCAATGATCAAATTCAAATCAATCTCTTCTGTTGTAGAAAGAGAAAGCTTCGGAACAACGACTTGAAATCCTGAGTCGCGTAGTTGATCCGCAAGCCAAGGATGAAAATTCATCGAAGGATTTGAATTGAAACCGTGTACAAGAATCACTCGCATAGTAGAAAAAAGAGTATCCCACAAACCCCATCTTGTCGAGAGAATACGAAATATGAACCGGAATAAATTGGTAGACACGTACAACCTTAGATTGTAAAATCAAACTATGAACAGACAAAATAAAATCGATACCAACTGGTCAGGTACGCTTGCTTATCTGGTGGGTGTTATTGCAACTGATGGAAATTTATCTCCAGATGGAAGACATATTAACATCACTTCAAAAGACACTGACTGGCTTACTAATATTCGAGATACTTTTAAATTGACTTGCAAAATAGGTAAAAAAGCTAGGGAACGCCTTGGTGAAAAGAAATACGCAGTTCTCCAGATTGGAGACAAGCGGTTTTATAACTTTTTACTCAATATTGGATTAACCACGAATAAATCTTTATCTATTGCGGAACTAAACGTTCCAAAACTATACTTTAATCATTTCTTAAGAGGATGTTTCGATGGTGATGGTTCAGTTACAAGTTCCGCCCATCCACTAAGTAAACATCAACAACTAAGAATTCGACTTTACTCAGCAAGCTCTCTTTTTCTTTCTTGGATTCAAAAGGAAATATCAGAACAATGCGGCACAAAAGGCAGGTGGATCATTTCAGATAAACGCCGTTCGGTTAAAGCTTTATCATACGGAAAAGCTGATTCGATAATCGTCCTTGATTTTATTTATCAAAAGAGTAGTTTATGTCTTGAAAGAAAATTCGTCATAGCAAAATCATTTATTGGGCAAGTGGCGAAATTGGTATCCGCGCCAGCCTTAGGAGCTGGTATCGCAAGATGTGAGGGTTCGAGTCCCTCCTTGCCCACCAAAAATACCTAGAAGCAATTCTAGGTGTTTTTATATGATCATTTACTCGATTACTTCTTACCTACTTTGCGTCGTCGTTCTGAATTCCACGGTGTGGGCTGATCCAAGCCTGTTTCGCCGGCTTGAAAGACTTCTTTTTCGATGAAGTCGACCACTTCATCAGGAAGTGATCGCAACTTATCCAATTGCGATTCGCAATACTGTTTAAGCGTATCGATTCCTCCAAATTCGAGACCCTTCAGCATGGTCGAATATGGCAACTTAGATGCATCGACTCCAAGACTCTTTAAGTAATCCTGAAACTTTTGTGCCATTGCGACACCCTCAGGATTCTTAGGAATTTCAAAATGTTTTTCCATAGTTATTTGATAGAATAATAAAGTCAGTATATACCCACCCACTTGAAACTATAGCTATGCAAATTTATTTCCTCGGTCTCTCCTCTTTTCTCATCGAGAATACTCAAGGCTTTCGCATTCTTATCGACCCATTCAATGATTCTCCGGAATGGTCCCTTGGACCAACATTCCCAAAAGAATTTCAGGGCAAACCGTTTGGTGCGAACCTGGTACTTTCCTCTGAACCAGATGCAGATCACTCTTATTCTCCTGGTGACTGGTTACAATTTGCACCTGAAACAAAACCAAACAGCAATCCTTTTCCCAATCTCGATCTTCGAGGAACAGTCATCTACGAATGGAATGGCGACCTCAATATCGCGTGGCACTATACCATCGACGGAATTCGACTCGCGCACTTTGCAGATAACGCCCATCTGCTTACTGATGAACAACTCTCTAAAATCGGCACGCCGGACATCATTTTTATCTCTCCACCAAAAACAGAGAACAAAGAAGCAAACGAAGTTGTTCGACAAAACATTGCCCGACTCAAACCGAAATGCATTTTTTGGGCGCACCACATCGCTCCCTCAGATCTGCCTGAGACAAGCGACTCGGAAACATTACGGATGTATTTCGCAAACTATTTTCGCATGAACGCAAATACAAGCAAACATTATCAAGGAGAAAAAAGTTTCATGGAACTCTGTTATGTCTTTGAACATGCCATTCTTCTAAACCAAGAATATGGTGGAGTTGAGTTGAATGTGACACAAATCGAAATAAGCCAAACAACACTCAATCAAACAAACAAACCTCATGCTTTTCTCTTTCGTAAAATGGTTTCGAAATCAACAACTGAATAACCATTCAACTCACCAACATGGTGAGTTTCGTTTTAATCAAAAAAACGCTCTCTGACATCTTCACAGATCTGCAACTTTCCCGCGAAGAAGGCTGTTCCTTCCGCGAAGCCCTCACTCTGTAATCCACTTCCCACCAAATCATCGGACCGCTGGTGGGTTTTTGTTTAAAACTTGAAACTCTGAGCGTCTATGCTATTCTTTTCGTGCTCAACCTAAGGAGGTACTTGTGCCAAAGACATTTGACGAAGTACGAAAGATTTCCAAAGAATACTGGAACAAACTCGATCTGGATCCTGCGTGGAGTCCTTTCGTTGGAAGCGTGGGGATTTTCAAGATCGGAAAGTTTCAGCCAGACGTATCTGACGACCAAAAAGACGATTATTGTCTGGTCGTCGGACTACTCAAAGAGCTTCCTCCTGATCTGAATCTGGAAACGGAATTTCAATGCGTGCGCGTTTTCACGCGTGTGATCGGACCTGCCGTTGCACAGGCTCAGGCTGTTCTTGATCGTATCGATCTTGCAGACGAAGCTACGGCTCAAGGATCCCTCGAAGATCCGATCTCAGAACTTGCGTCCCAAATCACACCAGAAGAAAAAGCCATCGAAGACGAGGCGTCTCGTCAGCGCATGAAACGAGCTCTTGATCGACTTTCCAAATAGCCTGACCCTTCCGATCAAAACTCCAAGATCACACTTCACTCCTGACTCAAAATCGTTCAGGAGTTTTTATTTAAAATCATTGACAAAATACTACTTTCTGATATCCTTTTCATCTCCCAATTCTTTGGGAAGGAGGTCAGCGTGAGAATCATTCGTTATGCACTCATTGGTTGTGGCGAACATGCACTTCAGTCGCATGTGCTTCCTGGACAACATGTCGAAGGTTTGAAGTTGGTTGCTGTGTGCGACCCAAATGCACAAGCACGATATCTGATTCAGCACGCATTGAAAGAAGGAGTTCCGGAACTCACTGAACAGGAAGTGATGAAGAATGCCGAAATTGACGCAGTCGTCATTGCTAGTCCTGACCGATTTCATTTTGAAACACTGGAACATGCGATCCGATCAGGAAAACATGTCTTGTGTGAAAAACCGATCGTGACAACAATCGACGACGTAACACATCTTCGTGTTGCACTGGATGTTGCGCGATCAAACAATCTCGTTGTAACCAGCTGTCATCCGCGTCGATTCGATCCGCCCTACGTACTACTGAAAATGGCCCTTCCTGACTTGATCGAAAATCTCGGCTCAATCATCGCGATTGGACTCGACTTCTCGTATCATCGGCCAAGCGAACGTAAGACCAATCTTCATCATGGACTCCTGATCGATCACGTGAACCATGAACTTGATCTCACGAGCTTTCTCTTGGGTCGATCAAACACGTGGATGCGACGACTCTCGGATTCACTCACGGACTACGAAGCCTTTGGCATGCGTCGTGATGGAGTAAGTCTGCACTTCATGGGTACACGAAAACTCGAGGAACGGATCTACCCCGAGTATGTAACCATTCGTTTTGAACGTGGCCATGCCTTGTTTGAAACCAAATCCGGTGTCGTGACGATTCACAATCACGAATCACAGACAAGCATAAACTCGATGCTTGCCCCAACGGATTATCCGGCTCGCTTCCTCGGAATCATGGAGAACTTCGCAGATACCATCTGTGGCTCAGCGGAAAACTACCTGACCCACGAGGATCTGATCGACAATTCTGAAGTCGGCGTCGCTCTCACTGAAACCGGTGTGTGGGCACCAGACCTTCTCCCCTAAGCTCCCAAATGGGTGCTTTTTTCTTTCCTTATCCCCATGAGTCATCTTGACATCATCTCTTTTCCATGGTTCCATACAAGTACACGAGAAAAGAAATCCCACACGTTACTGACGTGCGGGATTTCTTTTTTTCTTTGTTCGCGACTTTGAAAAACAAAACCCGCATGAGCGCAACTTTAGTCACCCTAATGTTTGCACCCTATGTCTTACATGCCTCGCTTTGCAGGAATGCTTGTGACTGGTCTCTTACTTACTTCTGGACTCACTGCCCACGCCGCAGACCCATCGACCTTACAACCATTCAAATATATTCACACAAAGATAACAGAGACAACAGAACTTGTCGGACTCTCTGATCAATCGTTTACTGATCTTCTTACTCAACTCAATCAAACGTATGGAACCAGCAATGCCTCTTTCACAACTTGGATCACTGAGCCATCAAATTCCGCAGACTCAGGACTCAGTAGTCTTCTCCTCTCTCATGATGATTCCCAATCGAATCCTCCAACAGATGAACCGCAACCAGCAGACGTTGTCCCTGCAGGAACTGATCGAGCTGGAGAACTTTCTGGAGGAGTCGTCGATGTCGGAACTGGAGGAGGAGATGTATTAAGCGAACCTGAACCAGCTGTCGAACCACCGACTGTTTCGTCAGCAACGACACTTCGTCTTTCTGAACTTTATCCAAACACAAACAACGATCTCACAGATGAATTTATCGAAGTGCAAAACATTGGAGACGAACCTGTCTCACTCAAAGGATGGACGTTTCAAGACGCATCAGGAAAACAATTTATTGTAAGTGAAGATGTGATTATAGAACCTGGTGCGTATTCGGTCGTTGATCGTGCACAAAGCAAAATCGCCCTCAACAACGACACAGAAACCGTTCGTCTTTCAAGCCCTAATGGATCTGTGATTGATGAAGTTGCTTATGACGCGTCTACAAAAGGATCGACACTTTCAAGAATCAATAGCGAGTGGATTTGGACGGTTAATCAAACACCAAGCGCAGTAAACACAAAACCTGTTGAAGTAGCACCGATCGTGGAAGTTGTTCCTGTTACACCAACTGTTACTCCTGTCTCAGCTGTCACCCCTGTTGTTACACCCGTGATTTCTCAACCCGTTATTCCATCTGTACCAACACTAGAACCAGTGAATCCAATTGTTGTTCAACCGATTGAACCTGAACTAGCACTACCACTTATAAAGACACTTCGTATTTCAGAAATCTTTCCAAACACGCTTGGCGACGATCTCACGGATGAATTTATTGAAATCGAAAATACAGGAACAGAATCAGCTTCACTTCAAGGCTGGACACTCGCTGACGCCTCTGGAAAAAAATTTACATTTGTTGATTCAGTTGTGATCGAACCTTCTCATTTTTTTACCGCGTATCATCCACTGACAAAACTCTCACTCAATAACGATGTTGATTCTGTTGTTCTCTCAACTCCGGGCGGTGAAGTGATTGATCAAGTCTCGTATTCAAAAACAATCGATGGATCTTCTCTCTCGTTTGTAAACGGAACAAGTGTTTGGACAAATCCGACTCCTGGAACAGGAAGTGTACTCGTCGAACCTGTTATCGAACCACCCATTCTTCTTGTATCGAATCCGGTTGTCGTAGCCGAATCTCCACAAAGTATTTCTGATCCAGTTATTACAGAGACAAATTCTTCTTCTCAGTCAACAAACAATGTTTCGATCAACAACGCACCTGACGGAGCCCTTGTAAACATTGAAGGACAAGTTCTCGTTGCACCAGGCATCCTTGGCAAACAAATTTTTTATGTGAACACAAACGGACAAGGCGTTCAGATTTATAAAAACGATGCTGTGTTCCCTCTTTTGCAAGAAGGACAATCTGTTCGTGTGAACGGTGAGATGAGTACGTCACGTGACGAACGTCGAATCAAAATTACGGCCACAGGAAGTTTGGAACCACTTGAAACTGTTACACCACTTCAAGCAACAACTGTTTCACTTCCAACGATCAGTGCAACACTCCACGGACAATTTATTTCAACACAAGGAATGATCGTAAGTCGATCTGCAACAGAGATTCTTCTTGAAGATCAAGGGACACAACTCATTGTTGGAATCAGTGATTACGCAAACATCGACACAACGATTTTTAACAAAGGCGATCTTCTTTCTGTGCAAGGAATTATTGTAAACCAAACAGGATCACTCAAACTTAAACCTCGATCTCAAAGCGACCTTGAAGTGATCATGCTTGAGTCGCCCGTTGTAACAGCAACAACCATTTCAGGAAAAGACCAGGCAAAAGCTGACCAACAAACACAGGCTCTTGCGATTGGCCTTGGAACAGGTGTTGTCTTACTTGCCTTTGCATTGCGTAAATACCATCCAAAATTCAACACGTCGTATGTCGCAAAACACACTCTCCCTATCTCAGCTCAAACTGTTCGTTGAACGCAAAGCGTTCGCCCACGGAGTCTCGCCTGTGGTGAGTACGATCCTTGGCGAATACGTTGTCGATATTCTTAAAACACAACCCTATGTCCACTCAACCAAAAGTAAACAACTGGTATAGAGAACTTGTTAGTCGCGTAAATACCCTTTCTGAAACGTTCGGGCTCGACGACTTACAAACCTCAGATCTTAGAAATTTCGTTATGACCATTGCTCAAAGTCAATTCAAAGTAGGAAGTAAATCAGGCGCCGCATGGGCGTTTAAACAGAAAAAAGAAGGTTCTTCCAACAGTCCACAAGCTGGAGCAACGGCGTGATATAATCAAATTGTATGCCAAACGAAAAAGAACAATTTAATCTTCGATTGGACAATTTCGAGGAGTCGATACAGTTACTTGATGGAAAAATTGAGAAGCTGAACGAAAAAACCAACAAAATGGATAAAAAAATCGAAGAACAAAGTCTTTGGCTTGATGAATTTGCTCTTGCAACAAAACAAACATTTGATTGTATTGATGAACGTTTCAATAAAATTGATGAACGTTTCAATAAAATTGACGAAAAATTCCTAGAACATGACAAACGTTTCGATCAATTAACCCATCTCATCTACGGAGTTGCCGATACGATGGCCCAAATGATGCAAAAAATGGATGCTGAATTTGCTGCTTCAAGAATCCAAATAAGTCGACTCACAGATCGAATGGATCGTTACGAACACGTTCACGGAATCTGAGAACAAGAGAGACCCCAGAAAATCTGGGGTCTTTTTATTGCTAAAATAAGCGAAATAATTTTTGATCGTCACCCTCGACTCTTGACAAAATCGCTAAAATCAGCTATTCAGGTTCTCGCAACCTGAAACCCACCGAGGAGAAAGGACCGGAAGATGATGAGGAAGTTCCTCAGTCACCTCACCGGGGCGTTCTCGGTGATGGTAACAGGATGGGCCTGTGCGCTTACGACCGGGGCCGGTCGCAGCGTAACGGGCAGTCAGAGAAATCCGGCGGGTGGCAGAGGCGGCTTCGAGCGCGCCAAGCCCCACCGTCGGATGTCGGCGAAAGCGAGCGGCGAATACCCCTGTGGGTATGCCTAGTGCCTTCTAAAAAGAAGCGGAACCTTGCAAACGCAGCGCCACGAGTTGGCCATTGCGAGGTTCCAAACCAACAACTGGCTTTCCCAGAAAGGAACGGCCAAATGCGCGACGAGACTGACGAGTTCACCGAACCGATTCGGTGAACTCAACGTTTGCACCCGATTGCGTTCAGATTAAGCCGGAGTCAAATCAGCCGGAAAATCTGATCGCGTTGATCGGGAACCACCTCAGAACGGACGGAGGATGCAACTTGGTAGGATAAAGTGTCCTACTGACTTGTACGAATCTTGACGGCAGACCAATAGGTTTGCCGGGTCCCCAAAGTCGTCCAACGGGGAGTTTGTTCGGCCTGCCAAGGGCCACCCGCGGTTTGTGAGCGAGAATTCGCCACGCCGCCTTCCAACAAATTCGCGATTTTCTGGTATATTATCGACCTTTCGCCGGAAGCGGGGATCCCTGCTTACTGGCGGCACAGGTCGTTTGTCACGGCCAAGAATGCAAGGCTCAGCGTACCGCTGACCTCCAACCAATGTTGCATGGCCGTAGCGGTGCGTGCGCGGTATCTGACTCCGCCACGCCCGCAGTCCTGCGCGTCTGCCCATGACGCGAAACAACGGCTGCTGGTTTTTGCCGCAGCCCGATCCAGAGCTTCTTCCGCGATTACCGTGGAGTGCGCCCTATCTTCGTTCGCACCCGGAAGCCAGCTCTCTCCGAGCCCCGTCCTCCCGCGACCCCCCACTTCTGGCGTCCCCTGTGACGCATCGCGAGAGCAAACCTGGCTCACACGTGCCGCCCAGCAGATCTTCCACCTTGGAACTCTGACTGGGCGTTTTTATTTTCACCCAAGACCGTTGCAAAACTCGCCATCTTAGCTCGAACAGGCGCCCACCAACCCAACTCAACGTACCTTTTGGTACGTTTCGCAGGGCTCGGAGCCCGTTCGAACTAATCTGACAAGTTTTTCAACAGTCTCCATCCTTATATTGACAAAACTGGTGCTTTCCCATACGCTCAACTCACTCGGACCTTGTCGAGGGAGAACGATGATGCTGGATCGCCTTACCGCGAGCCTAAAATGCGTCATTGGGAAACTCCTGATGACGCTTGGTCTGAACGATTTCAGGCCTCTGTCTTTTCCTGCTATTGGAAAGACACGACGTTCTGAAGTCTTGATTTGTACGGCTTGCTTTGAACGGCCTCTGTTGTCTGAACGATTGTGGGAATCTACCAAATTCAGTCTCGGTGGACTCCTCAGAAAGAACGCCGCGTTTCCAAGCGGCTTTGCCTAGCTACCTTCGTCAGGGTCACGGCCCGTGTACTGGTACCTACCAAACAAGACCGGTGGGATAGTGCAGGGTCGAGCCGATGTTCTCAATTCGGTTAGAACGATGCTTCTTGCTCGCCACAACGGCGAAACGGTCAACGCAACTAAGCGCGTTCTGACCACTGACCGCCCGAAGGACTCTTTTCGCGCTCACCACTGCTGAGCCAAGGATGTCCATCGGGCGTTCTTTTTTTTATTAAGAAGACTTGACATAAAGCTCAATTTTAGCTAATTTTTGCACTCGTGCTTTAGGCACGATGGATCTTTCACACAGCTACCATTCACAGTTCGTGAACGTGAAGCTGTCCATCATTCGGCAAAACGCTGGAGTTATAATCATGAGCCAACCATCATTGTTTATCGGCATGGGAAATGAGGGAAAGATTCGAGAATACGAATCCATGCTCTCATCGTCCAGGTGTGCTCTCAAACGCATGGACGCGCTCGACCCCGAAGAAACTGAACCAGACCTGGTGGGCAATGCGATTCTCAAGGCTCGCGCCTATGCCAAGCATTCTGGTGGACCCACTGTTTCCGAAGACTCCGGACTCATCATCCCCTGTTTGGGCGGACTCCCTGGAGTCTACTCAGCCAGATTTGCCGATTGTCTCTTGGACAACCTTGCTGTGGCTGAATACCGACCCAGCGGACGATCGCGAAAAGAGATGGATGAAGCAAACAACGAACGCATCTTGAGTCTCCTACGAGACGTTCGTGGGTCAAAACACAAAGCCATGTTCCGAGTCGTCCTGGTTGTTGCAAGTCCAAACGGAACGATTCTGTTCCAAGACAGTGCCACCTCCCACGGATGGATCGTGGAAAATGCGCGAGGCACAAATGGGTTTGGCTACGACCCGATTTTCGTCGGTGAAGACACGGGTGGTCTCACCTATGCAGAGATCGATCCAGAAAAGAAAAACACCCACAGTCATCGTCATCGAGTGTTGATACAATTCAAACGTTGGATCGATCAAACATTCGCTCCCACGTAATCTCAAGCAGACTCCCCCGCGAGCTGCTTTTTTGTTTTTAGTTAAAATTCCACGATCTTGTCAAAGAATCCAATCAATGTTATTCTTTTCTGGCTTTTAGTGAATGCAAAACTTTACCAGTTCCCCACCTCTTTTTGCGGTAATAGCTCAGTGGTAGAGCGTCTCCTTGCCAAGGAGAAGGTCGCGAGTTCGACCCTCGTTTACCGCTCCAACAAAAAATCATCGGTTGTTACCGGTGTTTTTTTGTATCAAAAGGTCGAACTCGCGACCTT
>CALRGL010000002.1 GCA_943357275.1 Candidatus Uhrbacteria bacterium RIFOXYB12_FULL_58_10
TAAGGACCTCTCCCCTCACCGCTTTCCCCAAAAGAAGGCGGTTTTTTATACCTCTCATCTTGACATTTTCCTATTTTTCGATAGGCTCTTTAAGCTCTTTCTTTTCCCATTTCTCACCTCCCCTTCATAGACTAAGGAGTGTCAAATGAATTCTCACATGCAGGAATGCCGTTTCCCTGGATGTAGCCACGAGTTTCGTGCAATTCGTCTCGCCTATTGCGGAGCACATTCGCTGTACGAAATCTGTATCGACGCTGTCTGCAATTTGGTTGGAGAACCACTGCGACTCGACGTCGAAATCGCCGTTCAGGCTGTGATGGCTCGAGTCCGGAAAGGTGACAGGTTCAACTGGGCCTTCACCGAAGGCACAGCCATGAACATCTCTGACAACAGGTCTGAACGAAACCTTCATGTGCCAGAGATGACGTTCTGGAAATTGCCCGAGGACATGAAAAACGAGATTCGCAACATCGTTCGGTGTGCCATCGCGACCGTCAAACATCACAACGCATAGACTACTCACCTGCCCCGTCTTCTCTCTGAAGCCGGGACTTTTATTTCATTTTGTTGACTTTTCCCATCGTTGTTGATACATCTAATGCAGACGAACACAACGGAGGTCTTATGTTGCGTCTTTGTCTTTTGCTTTTGGGACTCTTGCTCGCAGGGTGTATCGAACACGTCCAGCCCTACGGAACAACGCATCAAGCGTGCTACATCGGAGAAGATCGCTACTTCACTCAAGAAGAGCTTCCACTGAACTTGTACGCTTCGTTTGATTCTGGTTCTGACGTGGTCGTCTCCGCAACCTGGGTTGGCGATCACGGAACCTCTGGTACAACGACCCTTCGTTCTTCTTACTGGGACATGGAATTCCCGTTCACCTGCAATGAATCCATTCAACTGGAACTGTTTGCTTACGGGAACAGCACGGTCGTCCTTCAAGGCGACCAACCTTATGACGTGGACGTGGACTACCACTGGGATCTTGTCTATAGCTACGTAGATCGACACGGACATTTCTACGATGAACGTGAGTCCATCACGTATCCAAGTGTGGCCATCGATCTGTACGCCGGCGAGAGCGTGGTTGTCTATGTCGAACCTGTGAGTCCGAGATACTAAGCATCTTTCCCCTCTTCTGCCTCAAAAGGCAGTTTTTTGTTTCTGTGCACAACCTCCTTGACACAGATCTACTTTGTGTATACACTTACACTAACTATGACTTCTCATCCTTCCTCTCAAAACATCAAACTCGCCGTTGACGCGGTTATCTTTTCTATTAAAGATGGCGATTTGCAGGTGCTTCTTATCCAAATGAAAAAGTCCCCTTTTACAGGCGACTGGGCGATTCCTGGAGGAATTATTGATGATTCTGAAACAACCATCGAGGCAGCGGAGCGCATTTTGAAAACACAAACCGGTGTTTCTAATGTGTATCTTGAACAGCTCATGACCTTTGATGACGTAAACCGAGATCCAGCTGGTCGAGTCGTGAGCGTGGCCCACGTTGCCCTGCTTCCAAACACGCAAGCCAAGCTTGAAACAACAGAAAAATACCAAGATGTTCGTTGGTGGCCAGTGAAAAAACTGCCTAAATTGGCCTATGATCACAAACAAATCCTTCAAGTGGCCCTTGATCGATTAACCGCCAAAATTCAATACACAAACATCGCCTGGAGCCTCCTCCCCCTTCATTTCAGCCTCACAGAATTGCAAGCTGTTTACGAGACAATTCTCGACAAACCCCTTGATAAACGCAACTTCCGAAAACGCATTGCCGCTCTGGATCTCATTGAACCGTCTGGAAAGAAACGAGAAGGCGGTGCATTTCGCCCAGCCGAATTGTATAAATTTAAGGAAAAAACATTGAAATACGTGGAAATCACCTAAGCCAAGGGGGCCCAAAAGCCCTCTTTGTTTGAAAATACACTTCGTGTATTTTCAACACGAAAAGAAATCGTACGGGCGGACCTTGTGTCCACCCTGCCTTTCCCGCACAGGAAACGAATAGAATTTCAAGGAATTTGGATGCAAGGGGAATTCTTTGCGGAAGCCAGGGCACCCACAAGGGGCGCCCCTACGATTCCTTGACTTTTCCCCAATTTTCTGTTATATTCCCCCGTCTTTCTCCCTTCGAAACCGGACTCCTTTTGGCGACAATTCGCCGGAAGAATTCCTCGTTTCGAGGAGCAACAAGGAGGACAGAAAGATGGGCTTTTGTCAACAAGATCCCTCCAAAGTTCTTATCTATATAATGGTGAAATCGACCTATGAGGTCTTGAAATTTAGCCAAAATCTGCTATATTTATACGTTCGCAAACGTCCACAACCAGGAGAAAAAACATGCGAAATTCCGCGAAGCGTTCCCCCAAGGGTTTCACGGTGCTCTCTCTGCTCCTCGTCGTCCTCGTCATGGGCGTTCTGTTCTACGGCCTGATCTACTCGATCGTGCTGGCCGGGAACATGTACGTGACCCAGGAAAGTTCACTCGCGTGCATTCAGTTCGAAGACCCCACGGTCTCCAAGATCGTGAAGGTCGAACGCAACGTCTTCGCCAAGACCAAGGTCACGGCCGAGAACGAGAAGGGCGACCGTTCGTCCTGGCTCATCGACTCGAACATCCTCTTCAACCTCGACTGCGAGCGCGCGGAAAAGTAATCCGCACGTCTACGTCGTCACCTCAAAGCAAGCCCCGGCTTGCTTTTTTCGTTATCAAAAAAACTCGTCCGAAGACGAGTCAGATTAGTCCTGTTCTTTGATGGCCCAGCCGAGCTGTGCGATCTTCCAGGCGCGGAGCATGCGACGAACCGAAGGGTTGGTCCAGTCCACACGGAATCGTGAGGTTGGCCAGAGTAGTGGGAAGAAATAACGAATGGCTTGATTGAGCTTGTAGAGCTCGTGATTCATGTCACTAAGTGCACGCAAGCTCGAGAAGTAATCCGCGAAGGTAAGAAACTGGAGCTCGATCTCTTGGTCGTCCCAAAAGACACGCGCCTTTGCCAGTTTGTAGTCCTTGGACGACTCCGTGTTCTTGCGATCCAATGCCACGTTTACATCGTAATTTGCTCGAAGCGGTTCTGTAACAACCGCCCCATGGTCACGCATGAACGTCAGTGTGTTGTCAGCAAACGCTTTAACGCCTTCCATGGTCGGAGAGACGATCATGAGCCCACAACGATCAGATACTTCGAATGGATCGTCGACAAGCCCCTCTTGAAGTTGACGCTGAATCTTGAGCCAGGCCGTAAAGGGCTTCTTGAGACGGTGATGCAAAAACGCAATTCCATCCCCTCTGACCTTACGGCAATTCAGTTCAACCTTTCGAAGACGCATGTGCGGACGATTGAGTGGTTGATTGATACCGACATTTCCTCGCGCGACCATGTAGTCTCGCTTGGGATCATGATAGGCATACAAATCCGCACGTTCGTAACCAGGCACAAACAGCTCTTCTCCCATCAGGTCGATGAGCTGTGCCATGGTGGTTCCGATGCGTTCCATGGGCTCATCGTGCTCGATCAGCAAGAGTGAAACTGCTTGGTCAAACATACTGATCGCTTCAAACCACACTTGGTCGTGAACGTATGGCGAACGAAGCCGTCGCTGAGCGATCTCAAGCAATCGATCCAAGTGAGGCGTGGAAGCCACACTTGAGTCATGCTCCAACTGATCCGTCAGACCAAACCCGTAATTACTCACCAGACGTTCGTGCCCTGTTCGCACAGAGTGGATCATGGTCACCAACTGTGCGCGCAAAAGACTGGGCGATCGATCAAAGTACTTTTTTCGCTTATCAACCGCCTCTTGTGAAGGCCGATCCCAATCAGTCTGCCAAGTATGAAGCGTTGCCCATTCGATCATGATATTCTCCTTGAAAGCTCGTGCACCTTATGGGAAAAAAGAGGTTTGGTCAAGGAATCAAAAAAGAACCCGGAGGTTCTTTTTATTGTTTTGTTTAGATTCCTTCACCGAAAACAAACTTGTCTGTAATCTTTTCGTATTGGAAAATTTCTTCTGGAGCAAAGAATCGATTCACTTCTGCTTGAGCATTTTCAACCGAGTCAGAAGCATGAATCAAGTTGGAAGGCACGGCCATGGAGAAGTCTGCACGAATCGTTCCTGCGTCAGCACTGAGTGGATTGGTGGAACCAACGATCTTTCGAACTTCTTCAATTGCTCCGAACCCTTCGAACACCATTCCGACAACCGGTGTTTGCATCATGAACTTTTTGAGTCCTGCAAAAAAAGGTTTGTCTGCAAGATGTGCGTAGTGCTCATCAAGCATAGCATCGTTCAAACGAATAAATTTCATTCCAACGATTTTCAAACCTTTACGTTCGAAACGAGCAATAATCTCACCGAGCAAATCACGTTGAAGCGCATCTGGCTTCAAAAGCACGAGGGTCTTTTGGATGTCTGGCATAGTTGTTTTTACTTGGCGAAAACATACCAACAATTCATCAGAATG
This sequence comes from Candidatus Uhrbacteria bacterium RIFOXYB12_FULL_58_10, assembly GCA_943357275.1. Taxonomy (GTDB): domain Bacteria; phylum Patescibacteriota; class Patescibacteriia; order UBA9934; family GWF2-40-263; genus CALRGL01. Next base: position 4,472 of record CALRGL010000002.1, read on the forward strand.
GCAAGGGGCTTGGTTGAATGCTTGGTTCCTCGCCAGAACTGGTCAGCAGAATATCACCGTCTAAATCTGTACGAAAAATCTTGGAACCAATTTGGGACAAGCGATCAAGCACAACGGGATGTGGATGCCCGTAACGATTGTCTACTCCTGCAGAAATAATTGTGACCTCTGGTTGAATCTGTTTCAAAAAGGCTGACGTTGAAGAAGACGAACTTCCGTGATGTCCTGCCTTGAGCACGTCCACGTCTTGCAAGAAAGATTGCATCCCCACTTCACTCTCAACTTCCGCATCTCCCGTTAACAACACACTTGTCTGTCCATACTCAGCAAGAAGCACGATCGACGTATTATTACGATCGTCTGGTTGTTCATTTTCATACGTCTGTAACGGCCAGACAACGTGTAACGTCAACCCATCAAACAAAATCACCTCTCCCATTTTAACGATTCGATGAACAGCTTGTTCTTGTTCAATGACTTCATCGAGTGCGCGGATAACAGGCGTTGTACCACGCGCTCCGGTTTCAATAATCTCGCGTACCTCATACTGTTCAAGCACGTTCACAAGTCCCGTGATGTGATCTGCATCAGGATGTGTGACGACGATGGCATCAAGCGTGCGATCCCACGGCCACATCACACTTCCAAGTTTTTGTAACACACGATCGTCCGGTCCCCCATCGACGAGAATCTGTTTGCCTTCGGGTGTTTGAATAAACGTCGCATCCCCTTGTCCAATATCGAAAAACCAAATTTGTAATTCGTCCGCATGCGTAATGTGAATCGAGTAAAACGTAGGAACAAACGCAATCAAAAGAATGAGACCCAAAAGAACAACGTGTTTAAGTTGTTTTGAATAACGTCTAGTGTGATGATAGCGAGAATCCGCGCGTTGCATATTAAACTATCGATCCGAAAATTCTAATCACCTTCAACATCACAACTGAGCAAGCCCATGCTGGCAACAGCAAAATCCTTCCGATTGGAATCCAAATGAGTCCTGCAACAAGTCCAACAATTGTAAGCAACATTGCATACGGAACAAGAGGAAGCACGAGCATATTTACAAATGGGGCGCTAAACGAAATCGTTCCGAAGTGCCAAAGGATGATCGGCAATGTACAGAGACTTGCTACAAGTGAGGCAACAAACGATTCACGCAGTCCATACACCTCTGGAAGAAATTCAAATCGCTCAATCCATTTTGGAACGAGATACAGGATGCCAATGGTCGCTACAAACGATAACTGGAACCCTGGATCATCTAAAAGGATACGTGGGTTTACAACAAGCATAAGGCTCGCAGCAATCAAAAGAAGATTCAGTCGAGAAGGCTCACGTCGCACAAGATGTTGAACCAAGATCAAACTTGCCATGAGTGTTGCACGAACAATCGCTGGTGTTGCTCCTGCGATCAGCATATAGATAACAAGCATGAGTCCGGCAAGACCAAGCGCTTGATTTCTTCGAAGCTTAGTCGTGAGAATCCACCCAAGAAAGGCAACAGAAAATAAAGACACATTGAATCCGGAAGCCGCAAGAATATGGGACGTTCCCGTTTTTGAAAAATCCGTTTGTAAGTCGTCAGACAAAGACGATCCCCCACCAAACAAGAGTCCAGACAAAAAAGAGGCATGTGGTTCACCGACAATCTGATGAAGTCGATCGATCAAAAACTGTTTGAACCAAAGAAGCATGCCAACCATCGAAACTTCGTTTGATGGTTGTACGTCTGTAAATTGTGGGAACGAACAGATCGCTAGAATTCCTCGTGAACGAAGCAGACGGTCATAGGCAAATCCGTTGAACGGTTCAGGCTCATCGATGTGACAACTGACTTGAAGATGATCTTGATAACGCACTTCTGGATACAACGGCAACCGTGCAAGAAGTTTTCCTTCAACACGTTCATCGACAGCTGTGAGATGATCCAAAACAACTTGCTGACCTTTGATCGAGCGAATAACTTCTGCAGACACGTCCCCTTCGATACGAATGGTTTGGTTGGCTTTATCCGCGATGGTAACAATCGAAGACGAAAGATTGGAAAGAGAATAGCGAAAAATACCCAGAAGAAAAAAGATTAGGATGGTAGCCACAAGCTTTAGCTTGCGTGTTTTTTGTTCTGTAGAAATTTGCGCAGGCTGAAGCCTGCGACTACCAAACATGATGATGCATACGATTCCGACAACAATCGCTCCAATCATCCATTCGAACCCCACCCATCCAAAGAGCGGACCTAACAGAATGCCAAAACAAAACCCGCCAAGAACGACGGCGAGTTGTTTTGATTTGGATGTGAAGAGTGAATTGATAAACACACTTGCTGGTTACCAACACTAAAGAACAATGTTTAAAATTCTCCCTTTCACATACACCACTTTTTTAATGGTTTGTCCGTCTAGATACTTCTGTATGTTCGGATCCGATGTTGCAAGCTCCATCACAACCGATTCTTCTGCGTCTGGGGCAATCTGAATAAGTCCGCGTGCTTTCCCATTGATCTGCACGGCCATTTGAATAACATCCTCCACGATCAGTGCAGGATCAAACACTGGCCACGGATAGGTCTCAAGAAGCTCTGTCCCACCTGTTTGCTGGTTGAGTTCGTTTGCAAGATGCGGAGCAAAAAGACACAAGACAATCAAAAATGCATTGAATGATTCTTTTGTGATCGATCCTTGTTCTTTGACAGTGTTTACAAAAACCATCATGGCAGAAACAGCCGTGTTGAACCGCATCGCCTCTACATCCTCTGAAACTTTTTTGATGGTTTGATGAAGGCCGCGCGTAACCTCTTTTGATTCTGTTTCAGAGATCATCTGAACGAGGTTTGTCGACTTCTCAAGGAAACGTCGCATTCCAACCAGTCCGTTGATTTGCCACGGAACAGGTTCAGCAAACGGACCCATAAAGAGTTCGTACAACCGAACAGCGTCCGCTCCATACTGCGTCACCATTTCGTCAGGGTTTACAACGTTGCCCTTTGATTTGGACATCTTCGTTCCGTCTTCAGCCATAATCAGCCCATGACTTGTACGCTTTGCATAAGGCTCCGGCGCAGGAACATATCCACGATCAAACAAAAACTTGTTCCAAAAACGAGAGTACAACAAGTGAAGCGTTGTGTGTTCCATTCCTCCGTTGTACCAATCAACCGGCATCCAATCCTTCAAGATTTCTTTATAGGAAGACATTGGGAACGAAAAATTGTTCGTGTGTTTCATCGCATAAGCCAAGAAATACCAGCTGGATCCTGCCCAGTTTGGCATCGTATCTGTTTCACGCTGAGCGGGACCTCCGCACTCAGGACAAGTGGTATTCACCCAGTCCGTCATCTGTGCAAGAGGCGACTCTCCTGTTTCAGAAGGTTCATATTTTTCTACCTCTGGAAGACAAAGAGGAAGCTGACTTTCTGGAACGGAAACCCAATCACATTTTTCACAATGGACAAGTGGAATCGGCTCTCCCCAATACCGTTGACGAGAAAAAACCCAGTCACGCAATTTGAACGTTGTCTTAGCTTCTCCAACACCTTTCTCGGCAAGCCAAGTGATCATTTGTTTCGTAGCTTCTTGTGTTGAGAGTCCATTAAGGAAACCGGAATTGATCGCAATTCCATCCCCTACATAACAATCATGTTCAATAACAATGGACGATTGAGCTGCTTTTGCCATGGCTAAATCGGTGCCAAGAATAGTTTGAAGATCTGGAGGTCGGACAACTTGTCGAAGAGGAAGATTAAATTTCTTTGCAAACGAAAAGTCTCGCTCATCATGCGCTGGTACGGCCATGATGGCACCAGTTCCGTATTGACCCAAAACATAATCAGCAACCCAAACAGGAATTTGTTTTTCCGTTGCTGGATTCACCGCCATAACTCCTGAAAACACCCCTGTTTTCTCTCGCTCGTCAGACGTGCGATCTACTTCTGTTTGCTTGAGTGCTTGAGACACATACGTCTGTACATCTTCATGAGCTTGCCATCCCATCTTTATCCATCCATCAACGACTTCTGGAGAGACAACTAAAAACGTTGCTCCAAACAAGGTATCTGGTCGGGTTGTGAATACGCGTTGTTGATGAGACTTCTCTGGCTGACCTTCCACAACAAGATCAAAGGCAATCTCTGCCCCTTCACTTTTTCCAATCCAGTTGCGTTGCTGTGCTTTGATCTTTTCAACATAATCCAAACCCTCCAAGTCATCGATCAAACGATCCGCATACTTGGTAATAGCAATCATCCATTGTTGTTTGTCTCGTTTTTCTGTTTGTCCTCCACAACGCTCGCAAGACCCATCAACCACTTCTTCGTTGGCAAGTCCTGTTTTACAAGACAAACACCAGTTGATTGGCATGCTGGCTTTATAAGCAAGACCCGCTTTGAAAAACTCTAGAAACATCCACTGTGTCCATTTGAAATATTCAGGGTCCGTCGTATTGATTTCACGAGACCAATCAAAACTAAAACCAAGCGAAGTCAATTGTCGTTTAAATGTTGCGATATTTTCTGCCGTGACCTCTTGAGGTTTGCGTCCCGTTTTGATTGCATAATTCTCTGTTGGCAATCCAAACGCATCCCAACCCATCGGATAAAGAACATTAAACCCTTCCATTCGACGTTTACGTGCAATCACGTCTAACGCTGTATAAGAACGAGGATGTCCAATATGAAGACCGGCTCCGGAGGGATACGGAAACTCAACTAGACAATAAAATTTTGGCTTATCTGAGTTGTCCTTGGCATGAAACACGCCTGTGGATTCCCACTGATCTTGCCATTTTTTCTCGATCTCTTGATGATTGAAGGCCATAGTGCTCTGATAGTATCAGAATTGATCGTTTTCTCAAATTGATTGACAAAACCCTTCATCCACCCTATTGTGACTTTCTGTTCTTTTCCCTCTAGAAAGGAGGATGAATGGCCGTAAAATTCAAGAGTTTTCATCGTCGTCTCTGCCTGCCAAAGGAACGTATTGCCTTCGACCAAGACGTGCTCGAAACTTGTTTTGTTCCGATCATAGAATACGAATTCTCCGTTTCTGACTTCAAGCATTTGGATTCTCAAGTGCGAGGAAGAGACTGCGAAAAGAGTATTCGCGACATCCTTCGGTCTGCTCTTCAAACGAGTTGTGCAAAGCAACTTCGTTCAACAGATCGGCACCTGGCTCAAGCTATTCTGCTTCATCGTTTACAAAACGACTACGTTCAAGGAAATCACGAAGGCCACCATAACAAGTCAGCCAACAAGGCGTTGATGGGGACCATGATGCAACATCATCTAACTCGAGCCTTGCTTGAACTCAATGATGACGCACGAAAAGAAGTCCTTGAATGGTCTCATCACTTCATGCAGTTCGATGTTCAAAATTGGTACACCTCGTACCAAGGAGTCGTTTCTGTTGTACGAACGATCTTGGCATCGTCCATGCTGGATGATGCGCAAATTTATCTTCCAAACACAGCCGAAGATCTGACACGTGGGATTGATTTGTTTGTCATCAGCGGAAGCCATCATCTCGCCCTGAGTGTGAAAACGGGACGCATTCATGACGTCTTTATTCCCTGTGTGACACACGTTCCCCACGGATACTCTGGAGCCTGTAGAAAGGAGCTGGAACGAATCAAACAAAGTGCCCAGTTTGTTTCTGAGCAATATGGGAAACCTTTCTGTGGCATGTTCCTGATTGTTGGAAAACCACACGTCTTGTATGAAATCCTTTCTTGGGATGAAGACACAATCGACCTTTACTGTGCCATGAAAGAATTCTCTGTTTCTCTTGCCTCTTGAAGTCCTTTCGGACTTCTTTTTCTTTTCTTTTTGTTAATTTTCAAGCCAATCTCTTGACATAAAGGACAAAGACAGGTAGTGTTCACCGTCGTTCCTTAACCCCAACCGGAGGCTCCCTGTGATCGACCAATTTGAACTTGATCACAAGCGGATCGTCCTCTCACCTGAGACGCTTACGATTCGCGATGTGGTTGCGCAAGAATGCTTCTTGCCTCTGATGACCCTAGAAATCCCTTTGTCCTATTGGGGAATTCTAGGAACACAAAACAAGCGCGCTCGATCACTTGATATCGCTTTTCAAGCTCTGATCGAAGAAGTGCTTGGGTACTACGACATGCACGACGAGATGTACATGCACGAACGCCGAGTAGCCGAATGCATCATTCTGCATCGCGTTCAGCTTGCCATTGATGAGGGACCACTCAAACAACATCCCGATGGGTCTTGTTGGAACCCTGTTCTTGGCACCATGATTCAACAGCGTCTCACCCTCTCTCTTGCTGAACTGAGTTCTGAGGACAAAGATCGTTTACGAGATTTTACTCTGGGCTTTCTATCGCCCACTTCCAAAGAATGGGCACGTGCTTTGGTGGGAGCTTCTTCAGCCACACGTGTTCTTGTGGCAGCACACACGCTTGATCAAGCAACGGTGTATCTTCCTACGGTTCATGAAGATCGCGTTTACGGAATCGACCTCATTGTCGTCGATCAAAATGTCGATCTTGCCATCAGTGTAAAAACAGGACTCAATGGAAGTAGATTCGAACCCATTCTTTGTCTAGAAACACCCAAGCGTACACAAGGACAACTTCTCCCTTCCAACGAAGAATTGATTTATAACGGTGCGGGTTCACTTTCTTGTTACTACGGCCGTTCGTTTTACGGCATGCTTGTAACCACACGAGAAACAAAAACAACGGATCCCGAACGACGCGCAACAAACGATGCACAAGCCCTTCGTCTCTCTATCCAAAAAGCAGCCGAAGCGGCTGCCTCCTGAAGTCCACTCGGACTTCTTTTCTTTTTATCCGATTCCATTCATGCGACTATTTTGTGCTTGCTGTAATCGTTCAAGAGCCACCACAAACGCCGCTCTTCGCAGGTCTGTTTCAAGATTGATTGATCGTTCAAAAATCGCGAGCGCTTCCCGTTGAATACTTCGTTTCAATTTATCAAAGACTTGCTCTTCTCTCCAATGCTCCCCTTTCAAATTTTGTTCCCATTCATAACTTGAAACCGTCACACCTCCAGAATTCGCAAGAATGTCGGGAATCACCACAATCTGTTTTGCAAACAATGCATCATCTGCGCTTGGTGTGATCGGACCGTTTGCTAACTCCAAAATAACTCGCGCTTTGATTCGATTCACATTTTCATCTGTGATCACGTTTTCAAGTGCAGCCGGAATCAAAACATCACACGACACTTCTAACACAGAATCAACCGTCTCTGCAGAAACATATCCAATGACAGATCCTGTAGCCTTTTTGTGTTTTGCAACAGCTACTATGTCCAGTCCGGCATCAGAATAAATTGCACCTTTTGAATCCGATACAGCCACAATCTTATGCCCAGCTTGAGAGAAAAATTCAGCCGCATGTTCACCAGCGTTTCCAAATCCTTGAATAGCAATGCAACAAGAAACAGGCAAATTCAAACGATCTTTTAACGCTTCGAACACATAAAACCCTCCAAGAGCCGTAGCAACACCACGCCCTTCAGACCCACCTTGTTCCAAAGGTTTCCCGGTAATCACGGCACCACTTTTATCGCCCGTTGCTTTTCCAAATTCATCTGCCATCCAGGCCATGATCTGTGGTGTGGTATTCACGTCTGGCGCAGGAACATCCTTTTGCGGACCAACCACGTCCACCATCACCTGCATCCATCCTCGTGCTAATCGTTCTTTTTCGTTTTCAGAAAGTTCTTTTGGATTGATCGTTGCCCCACCTTTTCCTCCACCCATTGGAATATTGGCAACCGCACATTTAAGCGTCATCCAAAACGCAAGCGCTTTCACTTCATTTATATCTGTATCTTGATGCCACCTAATTCCTCCTTTAAACGGACCACGCCAGTTGTTGTGTTGTACTCGATACACTTCAACCATTTGCAATGATCCATCATCACGTCGTAAAGCAACATGCGATCGAATCTCTCGCAGAGGATAGGTCAAACGATCGATGAGCTCCTGATCAAACGATCGAACATCCGTTGCACGTTTCAATTGTGACAGGGCGTTTTCAAATGGATTTGGCATAAAGAAAAACAGGGGGTTACCCTGTTATCTTACGATTTTATTCTTGCAAAGACAACCATCGTTCTGCGTCGAGTGCAGCCATGCATCCAGATCCTGCGGCCGTAATGGCTTGTCGGTAGGTGTGATCAATCACGTCTCCACCAGCAAACACACCTTCCACGCTTGTTCGAGTTGATCCAGACGAAACAACGATATACTTCTTTTCATCAAGTTCAAGCTGACCCTCAAAAATTCCTGTGTTTGGTTTGTGACCAATCGCTGCAAAAACACCATCGGTTGGAAACTCACGAACCTCGTTTGTTTGGTTATTCAAGATTTTTACAGCTGTAACCGTTTGACCATCTCCCAAGACTTCTTGTATCTCTGTATTCCAGAGAAATTCAATCTTAGGATTATTCATCGCACGCTGTTGCATAATCTTTGAAGCACGCAAAGAGTCACGTCGATGCATGACTGTAACCTTGTTTGCAAAACGTGTGAGAAAATTGGCTTCTTCCATTGCTGAATCACCTCCACCAACAATCACAACATTTTTTCCTCTAAAAAAGAATCCATCACAGGTTGCACAGGCACTCACCCCGTGGCCTTGATACTGCTCTTCTCCAGGAACGTTAAGCCAAATAGCTTGAGCACCCGTACAAATAATCACGGTTTTTGCCTGATATGTGTCTGTTGCTGTTTTGAGGGTAAACGGACGAGAAGAAAAATCAACGGAAACAATATCCTCTGAAACAATCTTTGTTCCAAAGCGCTCTGCTTGCTTCTTGTACTTTTCCATCATCTCAGGCCCCATCATTCCTTCAGGAAATCCAGGAAAATTTTCAACTTCCGTGGTGAGCATGAGCTGTCCACCTGGTTGTCCGCCAAGTTGTTGTCCTTCAAACAAAAGCGGTTTGAGCTCTGAGCGAGCTGTGTAAATAGCCGCCGTATAACCAGCCGGACCAGAACCAATGATAATGACTTCTTCTAATTCGTTCATAAGATAAGTCTTATTTGTCCAATAAGTCCTATAAGACTTATTGGAGATGGATGGAAAGTCTTTTTTGCAATTGCTCTTTACTCGTTGAACCAGAAAACTGTTCAACAACCTGTCCGCCTTTAAAAATAATAAAGGTTGGGATGGAAAGAATATTATAACGCTGAGCAATGTCACTGTGATCATCCACGTTAACTTTTCCAATAACGACAGAATCCATTTCATGCGCGAGTTGCTCAATCACCGGAGCCATCACCTTACAAGGACCACACCAAGGCGCCCAAAAGTCCACAAGTACAGGCTTATCTGCCTGAAGCACAGACTCATCAAAATTTTCTGAAGTGAGAATAAGTTCCGACATAGATTATCGCAAATTAATGCCTTCAATCTTAAATTCTTTTGTAATTTTTTGTTCTGTATAAGCTTCGATCAAGTCACCTTCTTCTGGTTTGATCTTGCCTTTAAACTGCATACCAATTTCCTGACCTTCTCGAGCATCTTTGAGTTCAGCTCGGCCAAGTTGCAAACTAAGCACCTTCCCTTCTCCAATATACTCTCCAGCACGTTGAAGACGAAGGTTTGCGTCTGGGACTAATTTTCCATTCTTCACTTTACCACCGATAATCCAACCGTTGTCGAGTTTCTTAAAGTTCTTCAAAACCTCAAAATTCCCGATTTCTGTGATGATAATTTCTGCAGGAAGCATTTCTTTGAGTTCATCCAAAACAGCTTCAAACAATTTATAGATAATTTTGTATTCACGAATATCAACATCTTTTGTACGAGCAAGTTCTTGTGCAGAAGCGTTTGGCTTCACGTTGAAACCAATGACAATGGTATGAGAACCGGCGGCTGTTGCAATATCTGCTTCTGTAATATTTCCAAGTCCACGTGAAATCACTTTTACACCCACGTCATCATGATGAATTTTGTCGAGCATTCCAAGAATTGCTTCAAGTGAACCAAGAACGTCGGAACGAATAATCAAATTCAAGACCTTCTTTTGGTTTGCTTCATCCGTCATACCAGGCTCAACGGCTTGCGTATGTTTAATCGACGCAATTTCTTCTGTGGCATGGAACGAGCTATCTGTTGATTTGATTTTCTTGAGTTCCTTCACATCCTGTGGAACTTCCATAATGTCCCCAACGGCTGGAGCTACTTTCCATCCAAGAATTTTCACTGGTGTGGATGGCGGAGCTTCCTTGAGTTCATCCCCTTTCCAATTTTGCATCCGTCGAACACGTCCATACTGGGTACCACGTACTCCAAGTTCATCTCCCACACGAAGCGTTCCACTTTGCACCAAAACGGTTGCAACAGGACCTGCGTCTGGGTTCACGTTTGATTCAATCACGGTACCAATCGCAAGACGATCTGGGTTTGCAATAATGCGTTCCTTTTCCATGTCGCGAACCAAAATAAGCATGTCGAGCAATTGTTCTATGTTGGTTCCTTGTCGAGCAGAAATAGGAACCATAATGGTTGTGCCACCCCAGTCTTCTGGAACAAGTCCAAGTTCTGAGAGTTCACTTTTCACACGATCAAGATTTGCTTGCTCACGGTCAATTTTGTTGAGGGCAACCAAAAACGGAAGATGTGCTGATTTGATAATGTCGATGGCTTCCTTTGTTTGTGGCTGAACACCGTCGTCGGCTGCAACAACCAAGATAGCGATGTCGGCTACCTTTGCTCCACGAGAACGCATCACCGTAAAGGCTTCGTGTCCTGGAGTATCGATAAAGGTTAGTTTCTGTTCATTGCGAACAACTTGATACGCACCAATGTGTTGCGTAATACCGCCGGCTTCTGTATCCATGACGTTTGTGCTTCGGATCGCATCAAGCAAACGTGTTTTTCCGTGGTCAACGTGCCCCATCACCACCACAACCGGAGGACGGATGATTAACTTTTCTGCAGATTCTTTTTCAACGGATTCTCGGATACGATCGATGCCTTCTACATCCTCATTTGATTTATCCCCTTCCAGCTCTGCGTTAAATCCAAGATCACCTGCAATAATAGAAGCGGTATCAAAATCGATCTGCTGGTTAATGGACGCGAGAATGCCGTTTCGCATAAGCTCTTGCATGACGCGGGGAACAGGCAAATCCAAAAGCGTTGCAAAATCGCGTACCGTCACAACACCAGGAACACGAACCTGTTTGAGGTCTTCTTTTGGAATGTCTTTTCGACGTTCGCCGGAAGACTTTTGCATCTCCACTTTTTCAGCAAGACGCTCTTTGCGCTTCATTTCGTTCCACGCTTCGATAATCTTCTGTGCTTGTCGTGTATCAACTTTGATTGCTCGTGCACCAAAACTGAAACCCAATTCAGGCAATTTTTTGCGAAGTTCTTCCGGTGGGGCTTTGAGTTTACGAGCAAGTTCGGTTATATTCATAACGATCAGATATATACGTGAAATAGCAAAAACTGGTCAAACTTTAGCTGAAAAATAAAATATCGTCAATTATGGAAGGATTTCTCTTGATCGACAAACCTGAAGGTATCACTTCACATGACGTTGTGAACCGTGTTCGCCGAATTACGGGCGAAAAACGCGTAGGTCACGCCGGAACATTAGACCCCTTTGCAACAGGTTTGCTTGTCGTAGGTGTGGGAAGAATGGCTACAAAAGAAATGAGCAAACTCGTAGGACTGGATAAGCGGTATGAGGCTGAGTTTGTATTGGGAGCCGAGTCGGATACAGATGACAGAACTGGGAAAATAGTTCCGGTTCTCCCCCTTTCAAAGGAGGAGTTAGAGGGGGTCCGTGTTGAAACCGCCCTAAAACCGTTCATCGGAACCATTCAACAACTTCCCCCAACCTATAGTGCAATCAAAATCGGTGGGAAGAAGATGTACGAAGCCGCACGAGAAGGCAAACCATTGGAGGCAAAACTACGAACAGTGACGATCTATTCGATTACCGACATTGTGGTAAATAATTCGACAATTTCCCTCTCCATTCATTGCTCTACCGGAACCTATATTCGTTCCATTGCGCGTGATCTTGGTCGGAATCTTGGGGTTGGTGGATATGTGGGTGAACTCCGTCGTACTTCCATTGGTCCGTTTACGATTCAGGAAGCTGTTACGATTGATTTTTTGAAAGAACACGGTGCTGAACAAAGCTTAATTCCTGTCCAAACTCTCTTAACTCGTCTTTGACACTCGTCCTGCAACCTGGTAATCTTCCAGCGTAATTCAAAAAAGTTAGAACTCCCGATTGACGTTGAACCTGCAGAGCTGATTTCCCTATGATTCAAACGGTTTCGCTTACATTAGCAACAAATCATTCTTCCTTTCGAAAAAAGGACTTATTTTTGTCATAAGCGGATCGAAATTATAAGGCAGACTGCATAAAACAATCTTAGGATTGTTGATTCAACTTCTCGAGAGACGAGAAGTTTTATGTTTACGATAACAACGCTTATTTCAGCTGTTGTTGCCCTTGTCGGCGGAACTGGTCTTGGTTACGTGATTCGAAAAAAACACGCAAAGAAGACCGGAGATCAGGCCGAAATGCGAGCAGAAAGACTGCTCTCAGAAGCAAGGACAAAGCAACAAGAGCTTTTGCAAGAAACAAAAAATACCCAACAAGAGTTGCTCATTAGTGCGAAAGAAAAAGGCATCAAGATCATTGAGGAGGCAAAACAAGAAGAACAAGCTCGACGACGCGATTTGCAAGACCAACAACGACGTCTAGAAAAACGCGAAAGCATGTTCGACGAAAAACTTGTTGAAATTGAGGATAAAAAGACCAAACTTGAAGAACGAACACAAGAAGTTCGAGACATTAAGGAAAAGGTTTTGAAAATTAAAGAGGAACAAGTTGCAAAACTACAAGAAGTTGCTGGGCTTACGAAAGAACAAGCGGTTGATCGACTTCTCAAACAAATTGAGGTCGACGAAGCCGAGGCTCTGATGAGTCGCATACGCAAACTCGAACAAGAGACAGAAGAAAGTCTTGAAATCAAATCAAGAAAAATCTTGTCTCTTGCCCTCACACGTTTTGCTTCCTCTGTTTGTACGGATTCCACCACAACATCTGTTGAACTTCCAAACGATGAAATGAAAGGACGCATCATTGGTAAAGAAGGACGCAACATCAAAGCCATCGAAATTCAAACAGGAACAGAAATTATCGTGGATGATACTCCAAACATGATTACGATTAGCGGTTTCTCCCCTATTCGTCGTCAGGTCGCTAAGTTGGCACTCGACGCTCTGATCAAAGACGGTCGTATCCACCCAGCCCGCATCGAAGAAGCCATTACCAATTCAAAGAAACTCCTCGCACAAGAACTTCGCAAAACAGGTGAAGAAGCCTTGTACCAACTTGGTGTGCCTGTTTCTTCCATTGATCCAAAACTGATTTCGATTCTCGGCCGTATGCGTTATCGAACAAGTTATGGTCAAAACGCTTTGCAACACTCCATTGAAGTTGGAACCATTGCTGGAATGATTGCCGAAGAACTTGGGGCTGACGTGTTTGTCTGTAAAAAAGGTGGATTGTTTCACGATATTGGAAAAGCTGTTGATCACGACATGCAAGGAGCTCATCCAGAAATCGGTTACAACATCATGAAGAAGTTCGGTTTCCCAGAGGAAATCTGTTACCAGTCGATTGCTCATCATGAAGACCGACCTCGTACCATTGAAGGTGCAATCGTAAAGGCAGCTGACGCAATCAGTGGTGCTCGACCTGGAGCCAGAAAACAATCACTTGAACAATTCATTCAACGCATGGAAGAACTCGAACGAACTGCTTCAACCTTTAGTGGTGTTGAAAAAGTTTACGCCATCCAAGCAGGTCGAGAAATTCGCGTGTTTGTTCAACCACAAGAAATCAATGATCTCACAGCGTATTCACTTGCCAAGGATATTGCAACCAAGATTGAAGCAGAACTCAGTTATCCAGGAGAAATCAAAGTCACCGTAATCCGAGAAACACGTGTTATTGAATATGCTCGATAATTGTGCTAAGCTCTGCATAGAATTACCAAACGCTGTATGAACAAAGCAGATCTCGCTACACAACTCTCTGAAAAGCTAAACATCTCAAAGAAACTCTCTGAGGACTTTGTTGCCGCCTTCGAAGAAATCGTTACCAAAGCACTTGTCCGCAATGAAGAAGTGACCATTGCTGGTTTTGGAACCTTCAGCGCCCGCACCCGCAAAGGTCGTATGGGCGTGAATCCCCAAAACCCAACAGAACCAATAGAAATTCCATCCGTTGTCGTGCCAAAATTCAAAGCTGGGAAAGCTTTGAAAGATACGCTCAAAGGAAAACGAAGCGTATAAAAAGAAAATCACCCCGAGAAATCTGGGGTGATTTTTTTGTAAGAAAAAACCACCAAGTCTGGCTTGGTGGTTAAGGTGAGGACGTAAACGGACGAGCCAATTCCTGTTGAAAGACAAAGAAGTTTTTGAGACTCACCACCGGGTCGTTGCGATAGACAAACCCGGAATGACACAGCTCAGACTCTTCGCCGTTTGGCATGCTGTGCATGGAAACAAGGTCGATCTTTCTCTCGCTGGGTTTGACATAGATCGTGCAGGTCCACCCGTTTTCTTGATCACTGGCGAGAGTCCCTCTCAACGATTTCGTCTCTCCGTCCAGCACCCAGTCGACAAACGGAAACTGTTTCTTGAACGTTCGGAAAAGCGGTTTGCACGAACGAACAAACTCCTGCGCTCGAGCCTTCTCTTCTCGCTCAAACGCTTTGTCACTTTTGGGATCAAACCGATCCATAATCGACCTGAATACCTGTCCCATTTCAGACCTCGCTTCTTACTGTTTCTGTTTGAAACAACTCTTACCGAAACATCCCAGAATTAGGATGCCCCGCGAGCTCAGCGAATGTGCGTTGACAGTAGAGACTGTAGGGTTCTCGTGATGCAAGCCCCGTGAACACTGCGTGTGTCCAAACGGGTGTATCCACACTTTCACACAGAAGACTCATGTGGGAAAAGTTCCAACTGTTTGCTAGACGACATTCTGCTGCGTAAGCTGCGGTTTCTTTATCCCACATATCTTTGCAAGCCATCTCCTGAGTGAGACCGATTTTGGCACGAAGCTCGGGATCTTCCTGAGCCTTCGCAATCATCTGCATCATCGCATCTCCATGAGTCCACTGTTTGTAGTGTTGGTATTCATGGTAGATGACCAGAAATCCTTCCAATACCTCATCGGTTGTCTTGAGAGACGCCAACCAATCTGGACTCACACTCAAGACAAGATATTCGGGTTTGTCAGGCGTTCCGGGAGAGTGCTCAGAAACGTACTTCTTTTGCACAACTTGGAAAAGCGCACTGATACCATCTTGGGTCTGAAAGTTCAGCGTGATCACACCCGTTCGAATCAATCGATCCAATTCGACTCGAATGTCCGCACGTGGATGCTGTTGAACAAGTGCCTTCAGACACAACTGAAGTGAACTAGGCTCCCATCCACGAAATTCAGGATAGCGATTATCTCGCACAACTTCAGGAAGCACTTGCACACTCGGCAGACTTCCAGGATGTGGTGCATGCGAAGGCGGTTGAGGCATGGGCCAGAGATTCGCGTCCGTAGTTTGAACAACTGGTGTCGACTTCCGCACCACCGGCTTTGATTCCTTCTGACGACTCCAGTAAATCGCTCCGAAAAACATGATCAGAAACGTAAGAACGAACAATCGCTTACTCAAGGAACACCTCCAAGTCCCATAAACGGGACAGTAAAACCTATCGAAGAATCAACAAAACGTCAAGAAAAAAACTGCCTCATTCGTGAGAGACAGCTTTGGGATAGATGAGACAGGCATGTTGGCCTGCTTTGAAGTACACACAATCTTCGTTCACGATTCTCGCAACCCGTGCAAGCATTCGCATAAGCGGACGGATGCGTTCTTTTCCAAGAAATGAAACTTCGTAACGACGACATTCATCCAGACACTTTTTCTTTCCACCAGAGAGCCAAAAACCAAATTCCGGAATCATGGTCTTTGTGAATGCACCAAAGTTTTCCATCAAGTAGGCTTCGACATAGTACTCGATCGTCTGGGCATCCTCACTCATCGAGATCGGACGCTGCAGAAGATGTGACGGAATCAAGAAGACAGCAGGCCTTCCAAGATCGACGATCTCGTAGGATTCATCTTGCAATTCGCTCCACTTGCTCGGTTCAGCCATTGCGCAGACTCCTTTGAAGGGTTGAGTTAGCCGATTTCTCGGA
The DNA here is from genome assembly GCA_943357275.1 of Candidatus Uhrbacteria bacterium RIFOXYB12_FULL_58_10. Taxonomy (GTDB): domain Bacteria; phylum Patescibacteriota; class Patescibacteriia; order UBA9934; family GWF2-40-263; genus CALRGL01. Next base: position 20,721 of record CALRGL010000002.1, read on the forward strand.
TGATGATCTTGCCGATACCGCTTCGGTGAGTGACAGGTGGGCTCGAGACGCGTTGCACCTCGATGTTTCCACTGCCATCCGTAGACAAATTGGCTTCCATAGCACGACCATGGAACTTGATTGCCCCGATATTCGTAGCTCGAGCTACCAAATGAGAACTCACACCTGAGTGAATCTTGATGGATCCCGATCCAGACGACTCAGCCATGATCGGACCGTTCACTTCTTCCACAGAAATACCACCGATATTGTTCAAAGTCGCTTTGAGATCCGTGACAACTCCTGAAAGAATTTCAATCTTTCCAGAACCAGAAGTCACAACCTGTGCAGGACCATTCACTTCATTGATACAAATACCTCCGATGTCCAAGGAGGTTAGCTGTGCCTTCTGTGTCTGACCGTCATACTTGAACGAACCGGAACTATGAGTCGTCACCGTGAGGTTTGTCAGATCACCCTCAGCAATTTTCACCGAACCGATTCCCGTGAGTGTTGCGCTCAAGGTCCCTTGTACACACTGAATCGCCACGGTTCCAGAACTGCTTGAATGAATGATAGCCTTTCCGATGACCCCGAGTTTCGCGCTGTTGATGCCCTCGATCCGGAGATTGACTTCGCCCTCAGTATCTCCAACAAGAATCTTTCCATCAATCCGTTCAAGATCGAGAATGAGATGCTTGGGAACCTTTACCGTGATCTTGGTCTTCTCACTCCCGCCAGTAATCACAATTGACTGTGATCCCTCGCAGGTTGTGATTTGACGAATGACGGTTCGACGATTGGGACAAAGCAGGGTCAAAAACGCACCCCACAAATACATGAGCAAGGCAACGAAGGAGTCAAAGTCAACGACGCGCTCCGTTGTCACCGTGGTCGTACGAGTCGATCCGTTATTTCCTGTATGAATCGAGATATCGCCTTTGGCTGAAATGGTATTTCCACTGAACGCTATTCCGCGTTTGTGTTTACCCTTCTTACCAACGATATAAACCCCGTTAGCTTTGTCCTCGACGGAGATCCTCTTGAGGTCGTCTTCACAACCTTCCATCTCTACGTACGTGAATTCGTCGTCGCTAAGTTCGACAACCACATCCGCGTCAACATCTTCGACAGAAACTGTCTTGACGTTGTAGCGTTCAGGGCCCCAGGTGATGAGCTTCGAGGCATCTTCCTCACCCTCGGGCGCTTGCCCAATGGTCAGAAATCCTTTCCCTCTGAGCACAATCTCACCAGCCCCCACATCACACCAACTTCCGTCAGCACACACAACCCGACCATCCACGACCCGCTTCACCTCTTTGTTGGTGAATACAGGAATTCCGTTAATCTTCGCATAGGGACGCATGACAAAACCTCCCATCTTTGAAAGAAAAAGAACGAGACGAACGCGGTATTATGCCTTAAAATGGGGTTTTTGTCAATGAATGGATTGACAGTTACTCCATTTTCGACTATACACAGGGCGTATCCATTCATAACCAGGAGGATGAAAATGGAACGTAATTCTTATCGAGAAGGCTGGACCCAGAGATGTGTTTGGGGACTCATCATTGGTTTCGCGTTGGTTGGGTTAGTACGAAGTTGTTGTGTGACTGCTGATGACAAAGCGATCGCACGCGCTGAGGAAACATCCAGCGGTATCCTTCGCTTTTGGGAAAACCAAATCTTTTCCTTAAACGAGGGTCATCAACGTCTTGTAGATCTTGCAAGACGTACGAGTGAATGGCAGTTCAAACAAGCACAAGAGGCCGTTACAAAAGAACGTCTGCGTCAAGAGCTGATCAAGCAGATTGGAGAGCGACTTGCTTGTCGCGATCGCAAAGCTTGCGAAAAGAACACGAGCCCAGCCGAGACATTTGCTTCGGATCTGTACGCTCTGTTTCTTGACGATAACTCTTCTGTTGTTCAAAGAAGTGTTGTCTACAAACGCCTGCTTCAACCAAAGTTGTACGGAGATCAGATTGCTGAACTCTTCTTCAAAGAAGGTGTGGTAACATCCGAAGCTTTGGAACAATTTGTTGCTCAAGCACAAGGAACACTTCGTTTTGACCCGATCACTGATCCAATCAAAGCCGACATTGTTCTACCCGCTGAGCCGGTTTACCCAGACCGTCCTTCCAAGACCGCACCGGACGTCTCTTGGTTGTATACTTACGATCTATACAAAACGGATGGACTTCCATTTTGGTGGCTCTGTGGCACAGTTCTCGCCCTCCTCATCACACTGGTGGTGAACTTCTTCTCAGAAGAGGATGAAGATGGGGGAAAACAAGCTGTATTTCGTCTAACGAATTTTGCAAAGCGCGATGCAAAAACGTCTGATAAAATCTGGTATGGCATTTTGCAAATCCTCTATCTTCCTGTTGTTGTTTTGGCAAACGTATTGAAGTGGACATGGATTCTAGTTCACGAACTTGCCCTCTTTCCGCTCATGCTGTTTCGGACTCCCCGTCACAAGATGTACAGTTGGAAACGCATCATGCGCATGCGATCCATCCGTTCGCATCTGCACTACAATCGTATTCGTGAACTTCAAGCCTTGCTTGCAAAGGCAACAAAGCAACTCGGTGAAGTGCCTCAAGACGATCCAACTCGCAGAGAAACCGAAGCGAGTCTGAATCGCCTACGAAACACGATCAATGATCTCGAACAGGCTTACACACCAATCGACTTCACTGCAGTCGACGCCCGAGAACGCCTTGAACGCCTCGCCATGCTTCGCTCGCACATTGATGCAGCCACAAACGAGGCAATCAGCGACCTTCGCGCTCAACGCGAAGTCGAAGCCGTCCGTCACCCCTAACCTGACCATCTTTGGCAGGTTTTTTGATTGTCGCCAAAATAAATCTTTTCGTCGAAGAAAAAACAACACAATAGAAAAAACGCACCCAGTTTGAGTGCGTTTACGTGTGTTTTGGTCGAACCAGAAAAAGAACAAAGGCTCCGAAGATCAATCCAGATCCACACACAAGCCAGATCAGTTCGATGGTCTCAACCGAGTTTGGTTGACCATCGATCAAAATCCAGACAATCAGTGGAACCAAGGCAAAGCCGATACGACCGAGCAAGGACTGGAGCGAGCCGAACGTTGCGCGGTAAGAACTTCCGATGCGATGTTGGACAAAGCTGTCGGTGAGCGGTTGAATCATGCCTCGACCGAACTCATGGACAATGACACCTATACACGGAACAAGAAGTCCCGAGCTCAGTGCAATCATGTAGATACCGAGTCCGGAAAGAAACAGACTCACCGTAATCATAAACCCTTCTTTTCCAATCCCGATCGACAAGCGTCGAACAAGCCAGCCGGAAGGCATGACTCCAAGAATAATGAGCAACCAGATCCATGACAGACCAACCGTTCCAACTTTTGGCTCGAAGTAAATCGACCAGTAGTGGTTGTACGAAACGATCAGTCCAAACACGATCATGGTCGCGGTCACCCACTTGAGGGATCGACTTGAGATGAGTAGGTTCCAACTCGCGTGAAACGCTTGGAACTCAGTCATACGCTCTGCAGGTTCACCTTGTCCGTTCATTTGTCGATGACAAAAGATGAGGATAATAACCGCGGCCAGAGAAAGTGGAAGCCAAGTGAGTCGATAAGAGAAAGTGGCAATCGCAGATCCGCAGAATCCTGCAGTGAGAAACATGATTGTACGAATTAGTGTCTCGGTTGCATAGACTTTTCGAAGTTCGTGAGAGTTCCCTTCTCGTGTCAGTCCGTCTGCAATCCAAGCTTGCTGGGTTCCAGAAAGAAACGCACTTCCGATTCCCAAGATCGCTTCTGCTGTCACAGCTGACCAGAAACCGATCGAAAGCATGTAGATAAACGCGCCGACTCCATAAATCGCCACACCCATCTTGAGTGACCACGCACGTGATCGACCATCGGCCAGCATTCCTGTGGGAAGCTCGGCGAGGATAATCACGACCCAGTACACGACGTTCACAAGCGCAATCTCTCCCAAGGAAAGACCAATCGAGCGAAGAAAGGGACCGTAGATGGTTGAATGACATCCCATGCCAAACGCGAGAAGCGCTGAAAACCAGTAATAGATCTTTCGAGCAGACATGACTCACTCCTTTGTGGTGTACGAAAAACAAAACAACCCGATTTCTCGGGTTGTCTTTGAACTGATGTGTTAAAAATTTAACACATCAGGGCATTGCCACCCAAGAAACAAAAATCTACCGGAGACATATTTCCGGCAAGATGTGTATCTTGAATTTGGAAGCAATACCATTTCATACAAGAATATTAGACCATATTTAGGGGTTTTTGTCAAAAGACAAAACGGATTGAATTAAAAAAGACCACCTTTTGAGGAGTGATCTTTGACGTGGGTCGGTGCGAAGGCACGGACCAGTGGAAACTCAGGCCTTGGCGGTCGTGAAGCTCTTGCGCAAGTAACTGACCGCGTAGATCGCCGGCAGAACCGCGAGAATCGCGGGCAGAACGTACCGCGGGAGAGGGCTGATGCGGTCGTGCATCATCGAGGCCCCGGCCATGTCGTTCAACAGGAAGAAGTAGCCAGTGACCGTGAAGAGCCCAACCCACCCGGGGGTGAACAGCTTCTGACCGAGTCGTTTCAGACTCTCGCGCCGACAGTTGATCATCCACGCGATCGGAAGGGCAGCGATGATCGCGGGGAAGAAGAACGGGACAGCGGTCGGCTGTCCAACGCTCATCAAATAGGCATCGTCGAAGGCGAGAAAAACAGCGGCGGCGAGCAGAATGGCATGAATGATCTGAGGACGCATGTGGACTCCTTTTCTGCAGTTTGGACGACCAGGTCTGTGAATTAACTGAGAAGAATCATACCACAAAAATGGCCTTTTGTCAATGGCTTAAGCCTGTATTTCCTTGAAAAATAAGCTTTTTATATGAATAACTCACCAGCCTGCATGCACATTTAAATCAGATCAGATTATGACTTTTCTCTAAATACCGCTGTAACGGTAATACACGATCCCTTCTCTCCTACTTTGACAAAATACACGCTTTCTTGTTTGCTAAGACTGTGTCTCAACTCAGAGCAAAGGAAAAGAACATGTTTCCCGTTGAAAAACAGGTTCCGTTCATGAATGCCTTTTACGTGATCTTGCAGTGGGCGATGAATCAAAACGTGCATGTAATCTTTCAGGCGCTCAAAACAACGATTCGTATGGATCCGTCAGGTGCTGTCTGGAAAAGTCCGAATGCCGATCATCCGGATTTCACTATCCAAGCACAGCGCGTGGAACATTTCGATCAAATTCAAGGAGTCTTTGGGCAAGCCCAGAAATTTCATCTGTACACAGGTTCCCCTACGGATCCAGAGTTGATCGACCGCGACGCTCTGTTGGTACGCATTGGATACTTTTCTCCTCTTCGAGTGAAACGCAAACCTTGACCAAGCCCTTGCTTGGTTTTTTCTTTTCAACGAAAAAGAGTCGCACACGGCGACTCTTTCTTTTTTATTCCTGTGAGGTGAGTCGATCTGGCGTTGTGCACCAAACCTTCACTTCTTCAATCACATCTTCAAGCTTCACCAACCGACTCTCTGTTTCTTGTCGTGGCTTCCATTCAAAGGAACCTTCGGCAAGCGTCTTTTCGCTAATCACGAGGCGAAGCGGGATACCGATCAAATCCGCATCTGCAAACTTTTCTCCAGGTCGAGTTTCACGATCATCCCAAAGGACTTCGGTTCCCTGTTGTTTCAACTCTTCGATCAATGATTCAGCTGACGATTCGATTTGCTCGTTCACGCTATCGTCTTTGCTTCCAATGGTCACAAGATGCACATCAAATGGTGCCACAGCTTTTGGCCAGAGCATGCCACGTTCATCGTTATGGATCTCAACAATCGTTCCCATCACACGTGACGGACCGATTCCGTAACAACCCATCAAAATATCGACAAGTGCATTATCTGGACCTTGAACTTTGAAATCAAAGGCACCGGTGAATTTTGTTTTAAGCGGAAAGATATTTCCCACTTCGATGGTCTTTGTTTCCTTGATCGTTCCCTTTCCACAAGATGGACAGGTATCCCCAGCTTTCACTTCAGCAATCTCTCGATTTTGTGCAAACCCACACTTGCAGTGATACACCAAGTCTTCTCCGTGTTCGGTCGCAACTTGGAACTCATGACTAAACTTTGAGAACACTCCCCCGCTCGCCTCAACGATCATGGCGTCTAGTCCGCAAGTTTGGAACACATTTAAGTAAGACTGTTTTGACTTCTCGTAAAACTGTTGGAAATCTTCCTCGGTCAAATGAAAGCTATACAAATCTTTCATCGAGAACTCGCGTCCACGAAGAAGACCAGATTTTGCACGAGCTTCATTTCGAAACTTATCTTGAATTTGAAACACAGCAAGAGGAAGATCTTTATACGATCGAACATACTGCTGAACAAGCGGAGTAACGACTTCTTCATGCGTTGATCCAAGCGCGTATTCTTTTTCTCCACTTCCCGTTAACTTAAACAAGACATCGATCTGATCCCATCGACCAGTGGTGTCATACAAATCCTTTGGATGAAGCGCTGGCATGTAAATCTCACTTGCTCCAAGTCCGTTCATCTCCTTTCGAATAATGTTTTGAATCTTGTTAAGGACTCGAAGTCCAAGCGGAAGGTACGTATAGACCCCAGCCATAAGTTGATTGACGAATCCAGCTTGTACCAAAAGACGGGCGTTCACAGACTCCGCATCGTGAGGTGCCGTTTTATTAGTTTTTCCAAAAAGGGTTGAGTATCGCATACGGTTATTTTGTGTCTCAAGAGTAGCGTAAACACTTGGAGTTTGCAATGGTTTTCAAATAAAAAAACCGCCAACATCAGAAAATGTGGCGGAAGAAGATGTTCATGGCGATGGAGCAACTGGCACAAACGATTCCGGTTCCTCGGAAGCAGAAACCGTCTGTGCGTCAGGATTGAAATAAGGATAGTCTTCACGATTGTCCTCGGTCATGATCGTTGGATGCATCTCATGCCAAGGTCCAAAAGCGGCATAGGCAAACATGAGTCCAAGAATTGCACCTAAGATTAAACACAGAATAAATCCAGCAATCAACAAGGAAATCTGTTTCTTGGATGGACTCTTGTTCATCTTTGAATCCTCCTTCACTTCACAGCCAGGTTCGGTGTCCCACTGTGAGACTCAACAAACTGACCGTTGGTCTGCGACGCAACACGTTTCATCTGCTCATCAGCCATTGGATCAAGACTATGCGCAATGACTGGAACACTCTTGAGATCACTGAGATCTTCCCAGTCGTCGCCGGGTTCATCGGTCACAAGAACAATCGCGTCAGGAGTAAATGCATTTGCGCGTTCAACAGCTGCCCGCGTATTTTCAAATGATCCCATTGCTTGAAAAACAGGTTGCTCGAGATCCAACTCGCGGATACCGTGATCTGCAAAGACGAGCACACGAGCAATCTGTTTGCCCGAATCGCGCACGGCTTGCAAATAGGCCGACGTCACTCGCAGTCGGTCATTGCTCATACTGCCCGTATCATCGATCACAATCACGATGCGATTACCAGACACATGGTTAACCGCCGTTCTGATCTGCGGAATGAGTGTCTTCGTCGGAATGAGAAGTTCGTCACCTGGTTGCAACGTGTTTGCATAGACAAGAGAACGACCCTGCGCATCCCTCACACGGTTGTTGCAGTAATGCCCATGACGACGAGCATTGTCCGTATAGGCTGTCGAGAAATTCGTACAACGTTTTTCCACATTCGCCCGAAGCGTCTCTTCGTTGAGCAAAACAATCGACTCCCAAGGCACATTCTTCTGTTGTGCAATCTTGATGATGAACTCACCTTTTTGCACAACGTGAACGATCGGCTTGGATGCCTCAGGAGTTGTTGCTGTGTTGTTGCCAGGAAACGAATACAAGGCAATCAGCAGGAACAACACAAGCACAACGGAACCAACAGAAAGCAGGATTGATTTTTGCAAACCAGGATCCATCGTACGCAATCGCTGAATGACGTTCATCTTATTTCCCTTTCTAGGATGTTTTCTCAAGAACGACGCACGAAGCATCGTCTCTTTTTGGCAATTTGTCAACCCACGACACTCTGCCAACAGTTATAAACAGACAAAAAACAACTCTTCATAAGTTGTTTTTTTGAACTACTGATCTAAGAATACTCTCGTCATTTCTTCCAAAGATGTCGTAAACCCCAAAAGAAAACACCAACTCCAGCCATCCAAATACCAATACCAACAGGCGAAGACCAACCAAAAATCGATTCAATAAATTCCATAGAAGAAAATAAAATGCGTTTAGTTGCTTATTTAACTTACTAGAAAAAAGATCCTTTGTCGAAAAAAACTTCAACCAACATAAAAACGCCAGACGTTGTCTGACGTTTTTATGTTGGTGCGCCGGGTGGGGATATGGGCGGTGCGCCCATATTGCGCTCGTTCGTTCGGGAAAGACTGAGTTGAACTCAGTCTTTCCGCTCTCTCACTCCTGCATCGAACCCAGTGGGTTCTTGCAATCCACACGGCAAACCAATATAAAAACGCCAGACTTTGTCTGACGTTTTTATATTGGTGCGCCGGGTGGGGGTCGAACCCACGACCAAGAGATTAAGAGTCTCCTGCTCTACCACTGAGCTACCAGCGCATCGGACAATCAAAATGAACGTCCTACTATTCTTTTCTTTGGTGCCCCAATAATGCCAAACCAATTGACATAAGTCAACAGGCCAAGTAGGATATCGCTGTTACCAGCAAATGTAATCCCTCCAAAATTACATAAAATATTCCGTTCCGGAAAGAAAAATTGGTGAGCCAACAGGCGAAACAATTTCAAATTCCAAAAACAAATGTAATCCCTCCAAAATTGCGCCAGATGCGCAGCTCTGGAGGGAAAAAATTGGTGAGCCGTAGGTAAATCCTACGGTGAACCGATTTTTTCCCGAAGAGCAAGTAGCTGGCCAATTTTGGAGGGATTACGCGGGCATAGCTCAGCTGGATAGAGCATCAGTCTTCGGAACTGAGGGTCGGGGGTTCAAATCCCTCTGCCCGCACCACAAACAACTCTCGAAAGAGGGTTGTTTTTGTTTGTCCCAATACTTCTAGAAGGATATACTATTGCAAAGAACTTATATGAATCCACAAACACCCGAGGAACTCTATCAGGAACAAATTCAACTTCTTCTTCAACAGATGAAGGACGATCCAGCTTATGGAGCGAGTCTCATGACTCAACTTGAACAAGTTTTAAAAGATCGTCACGAAACGTAATACTCTATGTTTGAATCATTCATGCGTTTTTTTCGCGCAGAAGAAGACAAAACAGAAACAGAAAAAAAGGCTTTGGAACAACGTGTTGCAACAGAAGCTGAAGGCGTTGTTAAGGCAAAAGAGCTTGATACGGTTCTCTCTAAACTTCGAAAGATTTCTCCGAAACTTTCGTATCTATTAGCTTTTACCGTTGCTCCGTTTATTCTTGGGAAACCTTACGAGTTTTCTTCCGTTGACCAAGAAACCATTGCAACAGCTGCGCGACTATTAGATGCGAACGATCAAGGCAATGCACAAGAAATAGCAGATGGAGAACTTGCAAATCGCCAACAAGAGGCCGAAACACAACAGACACCTCTTGAAGCAGAAACACACTTCCCTGCTGAGCGTATGCGGGAATATGCAAGAGATTACAAAACGTATGATGTCAAAACGTTGGACGCTTATACCCAAACGGTTATTAAAAATATTCGATCACTTTTAGAAACACGTACAGAACAAATGGGAGATCAAAGTGTTCCGCTTGATGATCTTGTCCAACATATCGATATTCTTGGAATTGCTGGCTCAAGCATGGAAGGTCAAGCACAAAAGAATACGGAATTAAGCAAGGCGGATTTGATCCACTTTCTTAAATCCATGGAGGCAGAAAAGAACGGATTGCGGAAGAGCTTGGTATTTCTCCTGAAAAGCTTTCTTTTTCAGGTGAAGTTGTTCCAGGAGGTGAACGACTAGCAACAGACGCAGATGGAAATCCATTTTCTTCGGAGCAAGAAGCGATGACTTCGCTTATGAAGGAACTTGGTATGAAAGATGAGCAGGCAGTTCGACATCTTATTCAAACGTACAACGGATGGCACGGCGAACAACAACGATCACATCTTCCACAAAAAACAAAAGATCTCTTAGACCAGTATCTTGGATCTAAACGTGGAGTCGAGAGTCGTGCGAAAATTTTCTTCTATCCAGCAAATGAAAAAGTTGCTGAGTCATCAGGAGTTGGTCATCCGTCACCTTTGGATTCAAGTGAGAAACCAGATGTATCCAAGCCCCCTATTTATGACGAGGGATCCACCCAAGTCACCCAAACAGTTCACAAAGCAACTGTTATCGAATGGGGTATTATTGAAGAGCGAAGAATACCAGGTGATCCAAACAAAAATCCAACCGAAGAGACTTCTCCAGAACCATCCTCTGAGCGACCACCAATCAGACCAAGACCTCCAGAACCAATGAAGGAGCCAGAGGTTCCTGAGTCTGAGCCAGAGGTTCCTGAGTCTGAGCCAGAGGTTCCTGAGTCTGAGCCA
>CALRGL010000003.1 GCA_943357275.1 Candidatus Uhrbacteria bacterium RIFOXYB12_FULL_58_10
CATTTCCGGCTGTATCAAAGAACTCACGACAATCTGGGTTGGTGAAAATGTCTGTGTGTTCGTCACAAGAAGCATCTCTTTCGAGCGCATCAAGATGTCCTTGAACATCAAGACAGACAACTTCTAAGAGATTTCCATTGGCTTGGACACGAGACATGGTACAAGGAGCCAAATCAGGATGAACATCATCTGGATGCACAGGATAGTTAATGGCAGCTCGTCCCGTATTTGATTCAAGCAATTCCCAACTTCGAAGCTGATAACCGGAGTTATCTGATCCTTCCCAAGTAAAGAAGGTGGAAGATTTTTTGTTTATAATGTTTGCATCTGTTTTATCTGGTGCAACACAACGACGAAGCATGGAATAATATTCTGTTTGTTCTCCACCCTGGGCTGTAGCTTCTACATTTGTAAAAGAATCACAGCCAACGTTTTGTTCTGAACAAGATTTTGCTTTTTCTGGAATAAAGGAATGATAACCGTCATCCGTATCGTAAAGCGTCTTTTCTTGTCGATAGGATGCATAACCTACACATTCATTAGGACAAACATCAATCGCCGAGACGATCGCTGGAACCGGTGGATCTCCATCCGCTGGGGTATACAGGTTACAACCAACGTCCTGTGCACGACATTGCCCAGCATAGTTAACACAATCTTTATGATCTGTTGGAAGACCTTGGCAATGCAAATAGTCTGGCGCGACTTTGAGATAAGCGGTTTGAGGAGTTGCAGAATAACCGTCTGTGAAGTCAGTGGCGACTTCACCGAGTTGGAGTTGAATAGCGTCTAGATCAAAACGATCAACAGGCCCAGGAGCCTCAAAAGAGACTAAAGCTGTATGAGAAGTAATAGGAGTTGTGAACGTACATCGAAAACGCTTCCAATCATCTGTCGAAGCTTGTTGAATACGATAGGTGTTCTGATCAATCTGACAATCTCCTCCAAATGACAATCCAGCAAGAGAAATAAGATCTAAATTTTCATCAAATAATCCAATCTTTGCTCTAAAATCATGATCAATACCAACACCTGACACTTGTGCATAAAAACTCATTGTATAAAATTGCCCACCTAAAACAGGAACACGTTGAGTGAGACGAGTATTTTGTTGATCAAATCGGATAACAGAACTTCCAGATAAAGCTTCGCTGTTGCTCGTACGTATAACTCCCAGATCGTCGATCATCCAATCGTCTGCTAGTTGATCTGTGTTTTCATCATTCTCAAATGAACCATTCAAAACATAATTCAACGTCAAGTCTTTTGCTGAGTTTACAGCTGTACATCCAGCTTGTTCGCTCTGACATTCTTTGACATCGTTGTTAAAGTAAATGCGATCTTCGTAGGAATAAACACTGTAAGCCTGAACAGGCACAGCAGGTGCAGACGCATAGTTATAATCCTGACGGTCTGTGTTTTCGTTACCGCTTTGATAACGCAAATCATCAGCTCTTTCTGCCGTAAGATACGATTCCCCCGTTGGCAACCATTCAAACGTATCATCTTGCGCATTTGCTACATCATGGACATCTTGATATTTATTCGTTCGATACCATCGACAACCCGCATTACTCTGATTACATACGCTAAAATCCACCGTCTGCAACAATACGGCTGTTTTTGACTTCAACGTTGTATTTTCTAACGAAAGACAACTTGCGAAATGCTCTGGACAACTGTCTCCACGGAATCGCCAGACATTTTTTTCTTCTACACAGTAACCATATCCCTTATTACAAGCACCACTAGCGTCTTGTCCAAGACAACTTGGAGAGTCGACACACACGTTGTTACGACCATTGGTCAGCGCGCTCATACGAATTTCTCCGTTCACGATTGCGCGACACTGCGTTGGTGGATATTTCAAAATCCAATTTGGATCAATCAAGTGGCAAAACTTGTGATCAGAATCGATCGTTCCTTGCGCATTACAGTTATCAAACTGATCCACAACCTCTTGAAGAGACTTTGGATTGGTTGAACTATTTGCACGCGCTGCAAGCTCCCAACCGATAGATAAAATACGAGCCTTACGAAGTTTCACCAAGTTTCCATAACAATATCCGTAGGTATAACAGTTCGGATCATTGTTAGAAACTTTATCTTCTGGGGAAATGAGAGGTCGACCTCCATCAAGAAGACCCTCGTTAATGGCTTCTTGAATCGTAAGAGGCGCAGGAGTATTTCCTCTTGAAACAGCACTGAGGAAATTGGCATCAAAGACACAGTTATAAAGTCCTCGATTCATAACGCTCGAGGCAGGACAGACGACAAATTCAGAAAGAGCACTGTATTCAGTCACTTGAAGAGGAGTGGTTGTAAGCATTCCTTGAAATTGCTGTTGTGCTTCCGTAGTTCCATTGACGCTGACAAGCTCTGGATCAAAAACGCTATTATCAGATTTTGGGGCAAATAACCCACGATAAATTCCACTTAATGTTTCAGAAAGAAGAGTATTAGTAAAAGTGTTTACTGCAGTCATTCCAAGAGCTCCCCAAACACTACTATCTGCCGCAAGCAAATCCTTTGCTGTCAACACCCTTGATCCTTCTTTGTCAGGATCACTTAATTTATTATTAACAACGTTTTGAACCATCTGTTCGGGTGTTGTAATTTTTCCAGTAACTGCATCTGTTACCGCTTTAAAGTCACTCTTTGGTCCTCGATCAAGAATTTCACCTTTTTGTTTAAATGCAACAGCTTCGTGAACTTTGATGTTCACTCGAACCGATGCAGAAAGCGCATTTTGACCAGGTTTAAGTGATTCGGCTAATTTTTTTAACAAAAATTTATTACGCATCTTTCTTGCTTCCTCATTTGTTCCAAGGGCAGCTTGACCACCCGCATAGACGTTGGATGCAAACTCAGACCAATTATCAACGATCGTATCAAATTCACACAAAGGTTTTTGAGGCTTATAGGCTTGTTTAAGACCAAGCTGTAAACCAAGCGTTAAAAGAGCGCCTGACGGACGACACAAATCCAACTCAATACCAAGTTTATCGTTTAGAAAGTTTTTTGAGAGCTGTCCAATTGCTTCACCAGCAACGTCTTTTCCAAATTTTTCCAAACCATTTGAAAAAAGAGTGTCTTGATAAAGAGATTCTTGTCCTGTTGCGCCAGATGCTACCCAGACGGCCGCTTCAAAAGCCAAACGGTTTACCACAAAAGAAGCTACGTTGATAAGGGTAATAGCAAAAGCCGCACCGATCGTTGGTTCTAATATTCGTTCCTTTGCAATTGCCTGAGCCTCTGCTGCAGCTTCAAAAGGACAACCAGCAGCACCAATTCCTTTAGATATACAAAACCCCGCTGCTGTCCATGTACCAACTTCTGCAACATCTGATGGATCTGCTGCTAATGTTGCATTTGGAAAAGAAACGAATGTCGAAAATAAACAAAACAGGAACAACAAGCCTGTTGTTAAAAGACGTCTCATTTTTCTAAACCAATGATACATACATTAAGGTTGAGTTGTTGATGATGGAACTGATGTTGCCCCAGTTGTCGCTGAAGTTGGATTGATTTCTTCAGAATTGACTATTGTGTTTGTTTCAGCTTCTTTCGTTTTTAAATCCTTCATTGCCCCAAGATAATAAGCTTTGAGTGTTTCGTCATCAATTAAATCTAACTGAACCTTCGGCATTCCTGTTTTCAACAGAGCTTGTCGGATTTGTTCAACCGTAATATCTCCAAAATATTTTTCAATATCTTCTTTGCTCGTTAAACTTTTAGCACCGGCCTGCATTGCTGCATTTGGATCCTCAAAGACACTTAAAATTCCTGCTACGTCATCCTTGGCTGTTGACCCAACATCTTCTCCTGCAACCAATGCCCCACATTGCTTCCCCTCCGGACAATTCGGATCGGTTCCTCCAAACACCTCAGACTTATCCTCGATTCCATCGGAATCTGTATCTTTCAAATAAGGGCTGGAACGATATACATACAACTCATCGTAATCATTGAGTCCGTCAAAATCTGTGTCCTCTTTTTTTTGTTTGTCTCGGTCTTTCTGTTGTTGCTGTGCTGAACTCAAATATTCTTCGCCTGTAAAATTATCAACAATTTGTTGATGAATTGGGCGATTTAAATTTGCGCCAAAAGATCGAAAACCAAAAATCAAACCTCCTAATCCTAGGAATGCCAAAAGCGCAAAAGCAACCTTCTGCTCTTGCGACAGATCTGATTTTGGGCGGGTGTACACACGTTTGATGCCCATAGTAAATCAATTATATCAAACCCCACGCATTTTCCCTACGAGTTTTATCCATTCATCCACAGTCAGATTTTCCGCTCGAACGTCTTGCGAAATTCCAAGTTCTTGAAGCGTTGATTTCACGTCCACAGACCACTTGTCTGCTGGCAACGAAGCTAAATTTTTCTGTAATTGTTTTCGTTTCGAAGAAAATCCAAGCTTGGCTATGCGAATAACTTGTTCCGCATCCAAACTTCCAAGACTTGGATGTCCACTTGGATAACGCGTTAATTTCACCACTGCGGAATCCACTTTTGGAATCGGCCGAAATGCACCAGCCTTGATCGTGTCTACGTATTCACACTTGGCATAGAGTTGGCAAACAACCGCAAGCAAACTCATCTGCGGAGGCTTGGCACACATCCGCTGAGCCACTTCCTTTTGCACAACCAAACATAGCATCACCGGCGGGTTAGGCGTGGTAAGAAACGTTTTTAATATGTCCGACGTGATGTTATACGGAATCGAAGAAACCAGTTTGTATGGCTTTTTTGGATACTGATCAGGCAAAAGCGCCAAAGCATCCCCTTCGATCAATTCAAAGGCATTTCCAAACTTTTCTTGAAGTGGCGCAATCAACTCATGATCAAATTCAATCGAGATCACATCCGCCCCCGCATCAATCAAAGCTTTCGTAATAATCCCCGTCCCAGGCCCAATCTCAAGCACCCGCTCCCCTTTTTTAAGTTCGGCCGAATCGATCAGCTTTTTCACAGCCGTTTCATCCACTAACCAGTTCTGTCCAAACGATTTTTTTGCTCGTTGCATACATTGATTTCTCCTTGTCTTAAAACAACAATCTCCCCGTTTTCTTCTTTCACAATCGTTGAAGCTGGTCTTGCTTCTCGTGGACCTCCGTCTAAAAAGTAATCTGGTTGAGGGAGTTGTGTGCCTAGCTGGGCTTGCACTTCTTCGATTCGATAACAATTTGGTCCTCCACAAAGATTGGCTGAAGTTGAAACAATCGGAGCATTGATTGCTTTTGAAAGCTGGCTAGCAATTTCATCTGAAGAAACCCTGATCGCAACCGTGTTTTCTCGTAAAACCAATGGAGAAACCAGTGAAGAACTTTTGATATGTGCGACGATCGTCAGTGGTCCTGGCCAGAATTGATCAGCCAATTCACGCAGATTGTCTGTTAATTCAACTTCGTGCTCTACCATTTTCAGATCAGCTGCGATAACTGGCGGGGTTTTCCAACAATCTCTTCCCTTGATCGCCATCACTTTTTCAACAGCTTGGGAATCTCGGGCATCGCATCCAATGGCATAAGCCGTTTCTGTTGGAAATACAACAACACCACCATTTTTCAAGACTGAGATGGCTGTTTCTAAATCGCTCATCATACGCGAGTGCCTACAAACCACTTGGCTGTTTTCTTGAGTCCCTCATCAAGCTTTGTTTTTGGTTCCCAACCAAGTGCTTTCTTTGCCTTTTTTGCATTCAAACAACTTCGCATCATTTCCCCTGGAATAACAGCTAAATAATTTGCTTGAAGTGGATAATTTGTGAGTGATTTGAGTTTCTTAAACAACGTGTTGACGCTTGTTTCTTTTGACGTTCCAATATTAAACGTTCCAACAACAGAACTTGTCATTGCTAACATGTTTGCTCGAACAACATCATCTACATAGACATAATCTCGCGTCTGTTTTCCAGATCCAAAAATGGAAACAGGATTTCCTTTCACCATGTTTTCCGCAAAAATACTAATCACTCCTGCCTCGCCTTTTGCGTTTTGTCGCGGTCCATACACGTTTGCGTAACGCAGAGTAACGTAAGGCATTCCATGAACCTGATGTTCATAGTGAATGTACATTTCTGCAGAGCGCTTGGAAATTCCGTAAGGCGAACTTGGTTCAGCTGGCACTTCTTCTGTTGCAGGGAGTTTGGCTGTTTCTGGATAAAGTGCACCACCCGTTGAGGAATAGATCACTTTTTTCACACCAATCGATGCAGCCGTGTGAACGATGTTAATCGTCCCCATAATGTTGGTATGAGCGTCTGAGGGTGGATCGATGAGTGAATTACGCAAATTGACCTGTGCAGCGCAGTGAAAGATCACATCAGGTTTGATTTCCTTCAAATACGCAACCATTTCAGGACTCGCAATCGAACATTTTTTAAACTCTGCCTTTGCACTGACGTTTGACTGCCGTCCAGAAGAAAGATCATCCACGACAAACACCTTCATGTTCTTTTTTACGAGAGCATCGACAATGTGAGAGCCGATGAATCCGGCACCACCGGTAACTAAGGCTGTTTTGTATTTTGGCATATTATTCCTTGTTTGCTTTTGCAAATCGATCTGAATTGTCTAGTTGTTTTCGTAAATACGCTTCCATAAACGGCTCGAGATCTCCTTCCAAGACTCCTTCTGCGTCAGAGGTTTCATGGTCCGTTCGATGATCCTTAACCATCTTATAAGGATGAAGCACGTAACTACGAATCTGATTTCCCCATTCGGCGGATTGATAATCTCCTCGTAATTCTTGTTTTTGATCTTGCTGGCGTTTGAGTTCAATCTGGTGCAATTTGGATTTCAAAATTCGCATTGCTGTTTCTCTGTTTTGTAACTGACTACGTTCGTTCTGACAGGAGACAACGATATTGGTTGGTAAATGAACAATGCGAACCGCTGAGTACGTCGTGTTCACACTTTGCCCACCGCTTCCACCAGACAAAAACGTATCGATACGCAAGTCTTTTGAATCAATCTCAACGCTATCCACTTCTTCCAACTCAGGAATCACTTCCACCAGGGCAAACGTTGTGTGACGCATTTTTTCTGCGTCAAACGGCGAGATGCGTACCAATCGATGGACACCGTTTTCGGATTTCAAATAACCATAAGCGTAGCGTCCTTCGATGCGAATCGTCACACTCTTAATTCCAACATCGATCGCACGCGATTCTGATAAAACAGTGACACTCCACTTTTTTGATTCAGCAAATCGAAGAAACATACGAAGCAACATCTCTGTCCAATCTTGTGCCTCGGTTCCACCAGAACCCGCATGAATCGACATGATCACGTTATTTTTATCGTAATCTCCAGAAAACAACGTTGCGAATTCAAGTTTTGAAAATTGTTTTGTGAGTTCTGCTAGTTTTGTTTTGACTTCCTCAATCAGACTGTCATCTTTTTGTTCTTTACCAAGTTCAACGATCGTTTTTAAGTCCTCCAATTCCGTTCGAAGCGTTGACCAAGTACCAAGCTCGTCTCGCAAATCCGCAGCTTCTTTACTCACCTTCTGCGCAACTTCCTGATTATTCCAAAAACCCGGACTTCCCATTTGGAATTCCAGTGATTGAATCTGCGTCTGTACACGATCTAGGTCAAAGATACCCCCACGAGTCGTTCACACGCCCGCGGAGGTCTTCGATTAATTTAAATAATTCGTTCATATTAAAATTTCATTCTCTTTGCATATACACCCAATACCGGCATTTCCCATAGATGACCTTGAAACGCATTTACCATCCCAAGAATGATGAGCATAAGCAGTCCGAGAGATCCCAAAAACCAGATGATGGACCCAAGAAGTGGAACAATATTTCCAACCCAAAGGGCGAGCCAGACAAGAAGCAAAATCAACCCTTGTTTTCCATGATGCTGGGCAAATACGCTTTTTCGTTCCAAAACAAGAGGAATAATACAGAGAATTCCTAAATAACCAATCGCGGCGAGAAATTTTTCTTGTTGTGTCAGATTCAGTGGCTGTGTTGTCATAGTGAGGTTATGATAACAAAAAAGGCTGAATCTTACGACTCAGTCTTTTGAATAAAATAGCAATCACTAAAATACCAAACGGCAACCCCCTCTTACTCCCCCTTGGAAAAGGGGGAGGAAATTTGGAGAATTAATACATGTCGCCCATTCCTCCTCCACGAGAAACTGGAGTAGATTCTTCTTTCTTTGGAAGATCCGTAATAGCTGCTTCGGTTGTGATCACCATAATCGCGATCGATGCAGCGTTTTGAAGCGCTGATCGAGTGACTTTGGCAGGGTCGATTACACCAGCAAGAACAAGATCTTCATAAACGTCGGTCAACGCGTTATATCCAAAAGATCCTTCGCCTGCTTTGACCTTTTCTGCGACAACGGCTCCTTCCATTCCCGCGTTTTGTGCGATCATGCGAAGTGGTTCTTCTAAAGCACGACGCAAAATATTAAGACCAACGTTTTCATCAACTCCAAGTTGAAGTGCGTCCAAACATTTGATTGAACGAACAAGAGCCACTCCACCTCCAGGAACGATGCCTTCTTCTACAGCCGCCTTGGTTGCTGAGACAGCATCTTCAATGCGATGTTTCTTTTCTTTCATTTCCGTTTCTGTTGCTGCGCCTACTTTGATCACAGCCACACCACCAGACAGTTTTGCCACACGTTCAAGCAACTTCTCTTTTTCAAAATCAGAGGTTGTGTTCTTAAGTTCTGCTTGGATTTGCTTCACACGATCTTCAATCTTGGCTTTGTCGCCATGGCCTTCCACGATCGTTGTCTGTTCTTTTGTTGCAACGACTTTGCGAGCTTTTCCAAGATCGTTCAGTTCTGCTGTTTCCAGTTTCAAACCAACTTCTTCGCTGATCACACGACCACCCGTCAATATCGCAATGTCTTCCAGCATAGCTTTACGTCGATCACCAAATCCTGGAGACTTCACCGCAACCGTGTTGAAAATGCCTCGAAGTTTGTTCACAACCAGTGTAGACAACGCTTCACCATCAACGTCGTCAGCAATAATAACGAGTTCTTTCTTGCCTGTTGCTGCGACTTTTTCCAAAATCGGAACAAGTTCTTGAACAGAACTAATCTTTCCGTCAACGATTAACACATGAGCATCTTGATACTCAGCTTCCATACGTTCAGCGTTGGTGACCATGTATCCGCTCACATAACCCTTCTCAAATTGCATTCCTTCTACAAACTCAACATCCACTCCAAACGATTGCGATTCCTCAACCGTAATCACACCATTGTTTCCAACCTGCTTCATCGCCTTAGCGATCATTTGCCCGATTTCTGGGTCGTTTGCAGAGATAGAAGCCACTTTCTCAATTTCACCCCCTTTGATTGGAGTCGCGATCTTTTCTTTAATCTCCTTTACAATCGCTTCAACGCCTTTTTCAATACCTCGTCGAAGAGCTTGAGGATTTGTTCCGGCAGTGACGTTCCGAAGTCCTTCTTGAATCATCGCTTGTGCAAGAACCGTTGCGGTTGTGGTTCCGTCTCCTGCCACATCGTTTGTCTTGCTGGCAACTTCTTTGACCAACTCTGCTCCAAGATTTTCAAACTTGTTTTCAAGTTCAATTTCTTTTGCCACGGTCACACCATCTTTTGTCACAATCGGTGCACCGTATCCTCGATCTAAAATCACGTTGCGTCCTTTTGGACCAAGTGTCACTTTCACTGCGTTTGCGAGAATATCAACGCCACGCTTCAATCCTGCTCGAGCTTCCTCATTAAATGCTATTTGCTTTGCCATAGATTCAAAACTTACTTATTCAATAATCGCAATCACATCTTCAGACCGAATCACAAGATACTCTTGCCCATCAATCTTCACTTCGTCTGGAGCATACTTTTTAAACATCACGGTTTGACCAACGGTCACTTCCATGGCACTTCGTGTCCCATTTTCAAGCATGCGACCTGGACCAACAGCAATCACTTCCCCACGTTCTGCTCGTTCCTTTTGAGCCGTTTCCGGAATAATAATGCCACTAGCAGACATCACCTCCTTGCTCACACCTTTAACCAAAATATGATCTGAAACTGGTTTAATATTCATAACGTATTCTTTAAATTAGCAATCGCATCATACGACTGCTAAGACATTTTGGCAAGAACAAATAATCTTGAAAAATGAATAAAAAAAAGAACCACCGAAGTGGTTTTAGAAGAGAGAAGAAAGGCAGCTCAGTCCAAATGTTCCGTCTGAGAGTCAAACGGCTCCAGACTCTCTGAAGCTTTTCGCAGAGCAGCCTCGTGCTGAAGTTCTGCGTGTTGCTCGGGAGTCAGTGTGCACCGACGTACCACGGCAACCATGATCGCAAACACGATGAAGATGCCGGGGAGCAGAAATGGTACGTGTCGATTGAAGTCGACGACACCTTCGTAAATTTCGTAGGCATCACACATCCCTAGAACAACAGCGACAGCCACCAACACTTTGACCCAAACCCCGTTATCAAACATCTTCCTTCTCCCCCGTTTGTTCGAAGTGTTTTAGGACCGCATCAAGATATCACAGAAACACTCTGAGGTCAACGGTCTTCTGTATGAAAAAAGATCGCCGAGTGGGGCGATCTTCGTGGGTAGCAGGTGGAAAAGTAGCATGATGGACGAGCAGGACGAGGTCCTACTCGATACGACCTTCACCGGCGCGGCGCGTCGGGAGGTGTGCGAGGCAGGTGCAGGGCGCACCGGGCGTCTTGGACGTGACGCGCGCCTCGAGCTTGGCATGTCCCGCCTTGAATTCCTCCACCGCCTTGAGGTAGGCGATGTAGAAGCGTGCCTTCTGGATACGATCACGCAGTTGGACGAGGATGTAGCCCAGGGGCAAGACTCCCAAAATGGCGGCGAGGAAATAGTAGCCGAGGAGGACAGCGAGAATGGAACTGGCAGCGAGAAGAACACGAGCATTCTGGTACTTCATGGGACTCCTTTTCAGATTTCTACTGGTTGCTGGTTTTCGAACGTTGAAGATACTCGTCTCGTTCCCGTCGGTAGATGTGGATTCGTACCACAATACCGATCAAACATCCGATATCGAAGAGAATTGCGAAGATTCGCATACCGGGCTCTCCGAAAAGAGCAATCACACCAAAGGTCAAGAGACCGAGGACAAAAAACGCGACGACTTTCAGACAATCGTCGAAAATCAGGTTCAAAACCTGATCGTTCGTCAATGTCCGCGGTTCAGGAGCAGGGCGGCGGGCGTTGCGCTTGGCAAGAGCAACGGTCGTCATTACCGTGAAAAAAGCCATTATAGATCCTTTTCAGCTTTCGTGTTTTATCTTCTGCTTCTGTATTTCGCTTAAAATCATACCATAAAAATGCCCTTTTGTCAACCTAAAAACGAGGCTTTTGCCTCGTTTTGTTAGGAAAACGACTATAAATCTGTTCCTGAATAACTCAAGTTCAGAGACTTATTACACAATGGAAAATCTGGCACAATGTTTCCTGGTCCAATTTCTCCAAAGAGTGCCCAGTTGCAGAAGGATGGATCGCGTGGGAAGCATCGGGTAATCTTTCCGTTTTCGATTGCAACATACGTGAGGATTTGTCCTCGCCATGATTCTACGGCTCCGAGTGCTGATCCGTCAGTGATCTTCATGTGTGAGTGCACAGATCCGGAAGGAATCTGCTTCATGATCGCTTTGATCAAATCCATCGTAACATGAAGTTCCATGATGCGCATTTTGAACCGTGAGAGCACGTCTCCATGACGCTTGAGTGGAATTTCAAGTGGAAGCTCGTTGTAGATTGCGTATGGATGATCTCGTCGAACATCGTAATCTACGCCAGACGCGCGAGCTGGAAGTCCAAGACCTCCGTAGGCAATCGCAACATCTTTTGTAAGCACACCGGTTGTTTCCAAACGTTCACGAAGTCCACTTGAGTGAAGAGCGAACTCGACGATCTCTGTCATTTCTTCGTACGCTTCTTTTGCTGTTTTAAGAACATCGTTCAACTGTTCCTCGGTAAGATCTTTCTTGATTCCACCTAAAACAATTCCACCGCGCCAGAATCGATTTCCAAGAACGCGATCTGACAAGCGCATCAAGCGTTCCTTAATGCGGAATCCTTGTGCAGCAAGCAGTGTGTACCCTGTTCCCATTCCTCCCATGTTGGCGAGGTCGTGGATATGCATCGTCATGCGTTCGAGTTCTGTGTAAAGCGCTCGCAAATACTGTGCGCGTTCGGGAATCGAAGCTTCTGCGAGAGTTTCAACAGCTTGGCAATAAGCAAGTGCATGTGAAGCAGATGCGTCGCCAGAGACACGTTCAATGAGTGGCAAGGCTTCTTCTGGTGTTTTATCTTCTAATAATTTTTCTACACCTTTGTGTGTGAAAAAGAGTTTACCTTCAAGGGTAATAATACGTTCGCCAGCCACATTAAAGCGGAAGTGACCTGGTTCGATGATTCCGGCGTGAATGGGTCCCACAGGAATTTCGTAAATCCCCTCGCCTTCGACGTGATGCATTGGGTAAGGCATTTCTGCATGGTCCATCTTTGTGTCCCAAGCAAAATCTTTTCGAAGTGGGAAGGTTGCCTCTGGAACGTTCTCATGATGCACAAGTCGACGGTTGTCTGGATGACCCTCGGCCACAATACCAAACTGGTCCATCATGAAACGCTCATACCAATGAGCAGCCATGACCGTCTTGGTCAACGATTCATAACGTGGATCTGCTTCTGGAAGTTCTGCTGAAATCGTAAGCCACTCATGTGTTTCTGGAAGCGCAAGAACCGCGTGGACACCAAAGGTTTTGGTGCTCTTGCGATCATCGGTTCCAAACACAAGTGAAAGAGACAAACCTTGGGCTTGCACTAATTCTGTCATAAGAGCCGTAAATCGCTCCTTTTTCACGGATGCACGAAGTTCGTTTCCTTGAACATGAACATCGCTTCCAAGAAGAGCGGATAATGCTTCGTGTGTGATCATAGATTTGCAGAAATAGATTGAACAATTCCTGACATAAATTTAATACCAGGAATCGTGAGAAAGTACACACCAACAACGACTAGGAGTAACAGATGTGCTGCCATAACCGTGTGTGTAAGCGTCCATCCCTCTTTATGCATATGACTACTTGCATCTGATTCACTTGCATCATGCGCATAAAACATGGTGAGCGTGTGACGAATCATGGAAACAAAGATGATGGTAAGAGCAACAAGAACAACGAGTGTGAGTATCCATTGTGATTGCATTCCGTATCCGATCATCAAGAACTCACTGGCAAACAAGGCAGATGGTGGAACCGCAAGGAGTCCGAGGAGTCCAAGCAAGAACAACACGGCTGTGTAAGGAGAAGTTTTGAGAAGTTGTCGAACCTGTTCAATCTTTGTTGTTTTGTAACGCATCAAAATTTCACCAGAACCAAAGAAGAGCATGGATTTTCCGATGGCATGTCCAACAAGATGCATCATGGCAGGCACCACTCCAAACGGCCCAAGACCAATAGCAAACGCAGCAAGACCCATGTGTTCAATACTTGAATACGCAAGCATGCGTTTATAGTTGCGTTGAATGTAGATCATGAATGCCGGAAGAACAATGGACATCACACCAAACACCAAAAAGAATCGTTCTGTCCACCAAGTGTTTCCCAAGGAAAGATCAGCGACGAGTTTAAATCGGAGAATCGTGTAAAGCGCAACGTTCAAAAGCACCCCGGAAAGAATACCGGAAATTGGAGACGGTGTTTTACTGTGTGCGTCTGGAAGCCACGTATGCATTGGAACAAATCCAACCTTGGTACCGATTCCAATAAAGATAAACACGAATGCCCAACGAACAATTTCTGGAAGAAATGTTGTGGCGTGTTCACGCAGTTGAGCGAGATTAAAAATGCTTTCCGCATCTAATCCCCCCGCCTGGTTTCCAGCAAAGGCAAACATCAAAATTCCAAGAAGTCCAAGGGCAATTCCCGTGGAACAGATAAGAATATATTTCCAAGCCGCTTCAAGCGATGCGTCTTTTGTATAAAAAGCAACAAGAAACGTCGTTGTGAGTGTTGTTGCTTCCAGTGCCACCCAAAGGACTCCGATATTATTGGTCAAAACCGCCGCTGTCATCGACAAAATAAAAAGCGGCAAAGACAACTGATATAAACGAACTTGCTTCAACTGAATGATACGTTCGTGCATCTCATGACCAATATAACGATAACTAACAATGGAGGCAGAAAGAAACAAGAAACTAATAAGAACAAGAAAAAACGCAGCAAAAGGATCAAGAAACCACCAGTCTTGAGAATAAAATTGTGGTTCTGCAAATAAAGCAGGAATCGCAAGCCATCCAGCAAGAATTGTATAAAGCACAGCTCCCCCAAGACTGATCTGTCGCAGAATTTGCTCAGATTTGATTGGGATGTATGCAAGACTCGCAATAACGAGTAAGGCAAGAAAGAGATAGATTGGTTGCATATCTTAGTCGGTAAGTTCGCGTAATGGATCTGTACTTTCGGTTCCGTACAATTCACAAATACGTCGTGAAAGAAGAGTCATAAGAACCGCACCTACAAGAATCGCTGAGAAAATTCCACCTTCAACAAACAAGGATCCGCTTCCAACCGTGACAAGAGAAAAAAGGGAAATACCATTTTCTAGTGTCAGAAACCCAATGATTTCTGAATAGATATCTCGTCGCAAAACCATCATCAAGAACCCTATTAAAACAAGAGAGATGGAAGTAAATAAGACGTACGTTGGTTGAACGGTTGCAAAAACAGCGAGATGGTTGCTATTCAAGGACACAAGAACAAGGACACCAATAACCAAGAACAATGTTGTGGTCGGCCGAATTTTTGAAACAAGCCGTGTAGAAGCACCAACACGTTTTGCCATCTGCTCCATGATCATTGGGATAGCAAATACCTTAATCAAGAGTGTTGCACCAATCGCAAAGAGTAGATGCGTTACTCCCTCTTGGAGAAACGTAACAATCATCGCAAGAGCTAAACACAAAGAAGCAATCGCATACAAACGTACCATGAGCTGACGTCGCAAAATCATTGGAATAAGAACACTTGCAAACAGGAGTCCGCCAATAAACAACGGATAAAACATTCCTACAGATGTCATACGAGGTTAATAAGGACGATTACGAGTCCAGCAAGAGCGATAAAAAACGCAATTGAGAGGTACTCTTGCATGCGATAAAATCGCATTTTTGCAATAGATGATTCCAAAAGAGCAAGAAGGAACATCATGACAACAACTTTCACAACGGTCATTACAACCGCAATCAAACCACTTAGAAGAATCGTCGGAACAACCATTCCCTGATAAACCCAAACAGATGTACTCAACATCATCGAAGGAAACAACATGTTTGCTGCAAGCAAAGAAAGCACAGTGAGCTTCAATGCAGAGGCGTATTCAAGCATCGCTAAGTACGGTCCGGAATATTCCAAAACCATGGCTTCGTGCACCATCGTAAGTTCAAGGTGAGTCGCAGGATTATCTACGGGATAACGGGCGTTTTCAGCCAAACAAACCAAGATCAAACTAAGGAATGAAAGCGTAAGCACTGGGTGCATCCCAAGCATGCCGTCTATATTTGTCGTTCCAGCAACAAGAGCAAAAGCAGTAAGAGTGACGATCATCACAGGTTCAACCAAGGAAGAAATCGTCATTTCACGAGCTGATCCCATTCCACCAAACGCACTTGCACTGTCGAGTCCACCAAGAACCAAGAAGACAGCTCCAATAGCAAGCACAGCAGAGACAACAATAAAGTCAGCGTAAGGAGCAAGAACACCTCCCATTCCAACAAGTGGCAAGACGAGCGCTAAGAAAACCGTTGTTCCAAGCACAACAAACGGAACAACACGGAACACCCATGACGTACTCTTTGAGATCACCATCTCTTTTTTCATCATGGTTGCGTAAGTGAAGTAAGGCAAGGTAGGATAAGCACCTTTTCGTCCTTGCATGAGCGCCTTGAATTTGCGCACAAGCCCCATTGCAAACGGAGCGATTCCAAGAACGAGAAGTCCTTGAATGATTGTTATGATGATTGAGTTCATAGAGCGATCATTAGCGCTACAATCAGCGTGATAAAAATCAGAGCAAGATAGAGCTGAATAGAACCATTTTGAATCTTTCGTACTTTTTCAGAAAGCCAGATCATCCCCTTTCCAATCGGTTCGTACATGTACTGAGAAAAAATTGTGTTTGTTTCTACAACCATTGTCCGTTTTGCAATCCAAGGATTGGTTGCAAGAAGTGGCGTAGCAATCACAGTCTTTTTTGCTCGAAGAACCAGTCGGAAGAAGAATCGAATTGGTGCTGAGAAAGCGGTAGCTGTGTATTCCATCCCAGAGGTAATTGGCTGACCACAGTCCCAGGTGTGATAAGGTCGTTCGTTCTTGACGTTTGAGAACAGACGTCGAAGTGACCAAACAAGCCCAACGCACAAAATCAAAAGGCCCATAAGAAACATTGGTGTCACAGATCCACCAGATGGAACGAGAATCATTGGTGAAACGCCTTGTGTTTCAACAAGTCCGTCAGCTCGAAGAATAGAAAGAAGATTTGGAGCAAACGCACCAAATAAAACAATCAATCCTGTAAGAATAATAATCGGGGTAAGAAGAAGTCCTTTTGCATCTTTTGCGTGAGCCGCCTGTTCTGTGCGTGGTTCACCAAGACAAGCAATCGCAAACAATTTCACCATCGCAAAAATCGCAAGACCACCAACAAAGGCAAATCCAGCAAGTGCGGCAATAAGCAAACCTGTAAACACAGGGTTTGTTGCAACAACGAAAAACGCACCGACAACACTTTGAAGGAAAACCCATTCACCATAGAAAACACCAAAAGGAGGAAGAGCTGCCGCAGAAAGTGCCAAGATTAAAAAGGATCCAGATAAGATTGGCATACGTTTTGCAAGACCACCCATCGCTTCCAAACTTCGGCTGTGGGTTTCAGAAACAATTGCTCCAGCAGTTAAGAACAAACCGGATTTGAACACAGCATGGACAACACTGTGGAAAACAGCAGTAATCAAACAGAGTTCCCCAAGCATTGGTTGCTGGTTGTTAAATGCATACAACGCAAGTCCAATCATCGTAAAAATAAGTCCGATATTTTCAATACTTGAGTAAGCCAGGGTTCGTTTGATGTCTGTTTCAATAACGGCATAAAGCACACCAAATACCGCAGACAAAAGTCCAAGAACCATAACCAAAATTCCAAACCAAGATGGCATCATTGGAAAAGCTGAAATGATGCGAAGGAATCCGTACACAGCAACCTTCAACATCACGCCAGACATGAGGGCTGAGATGTGACTTGGTGCTTGTGGATGCGCTTCTGGAAGCCAAACGTGGAATGGCACAAGTCCTGCTTTTGATCCAAACCCAAAGAGGAAAAGAAGAAGAGCAAGAATCGCAGACGTAGGTGGCAATGCTTGAGCAGTAACAGCCAAAGAAGAGAGATCGGCAAGCAATTTACCATTTGAAAGCAAGAAGAATCCTGCAAACAAAGCGCCGGCACCAAGATGCGTCATTACTAAATAAAACAAAGCAGCCTTGATAGACGCTTTTTCTTTATCAGCCATCACGAGAAAGAAGGAGGCAACAGACATGATTTCCCAGCTCACCATAAACCCAGCAATGTTCATAGAAAGCAAAACGGATTGCATTCCAAAAATAAACAAGGCTGTTGCCATAGCAAGACTTGGTAAGTGATACACCTTTTCGTACTTAGCAACGTATACAATCGCATACATCGCACAAAGAGCAGAAATGGTTGTAACAATTAGCAAGAAAATAGAAGACAAGATGTCGAGTCGAAACATGACATCAAATCCAAACGGAATGGTTCCAATCACAGAAACAGATTCCTTGCCAGTAAGAAACAAGAAACTTGCAACCGCACCAATTGCATTCACAAACGCAAGAAGACTATACGAAAGAACACGACCCGTTGCGTTGTTAAACAATAAACCAATGAGTCCGGCAAACACGGTTCCAATCAAGGAAACAATAATGCCATTTTGAATCAATAAAGTGATATCCATAGACTAGACTTTTTGTTCTTGAAGTTGAAGAGCATGGAGAACACCACGCAAAATCTCCGTTGGTGTTGGAGGATCTCCAGGAATGCGAACATGAACAGGGATGACAGCTTCCACTGGTCCAACAACAGCATAAGAATCTTTCCAGATTCCACCTGTGCAAGCACCGTCACCAACAGCCACAACCAAACAAGGTTGAGGTGCGGCTTCATAGGTTGTTTTCACCGCAACCTCTAGGTTGCGTGTCACAGGACCTGTTACAAACAACACATCTGCATGACGAGGAGACGCAACAAAACTGAGCCCAAAACGATCAATATCGTAATAAGCATTGTTCAAAGCCGTGAGCTCAAGCTCTTCCGCGTTGGTTGAACCTCCATCAACAGCACGGATACGTAGCGATCGACCTCCATAGAGTCGCTTCACAATTTCGCGAACTTCCTCTCCTACTTGCTCAAATTCTTGGTCTTTTGAAGACAAGAACTCGCTTTTTGACTCCGTGACCCGTGCTCCGAAAAACAGGGTCTTCCACAACTTAAATACATACATAAATGATTGGGTTCTCATTGATTTGACGGCATAAGTATAGACTTTCTCTATGAAAAGGCAAGGGTCTTAAAAAAATAAGAACAAAAAAACCGGCCTTTGAAGACCGGCAGAAAAACGGAACTAAATCAGATGGAGTTTGCGGGTATTTACGTCCACCACACACGCCATGGGAATAAGGAGCTTCCGAAGAGACGGAACATCTTTACCAATCGTTTTCAGAGCGAAATCTCTCGCAAAACGAGACTTGACCATAGCACCAGGCTTATCACTCCCAGCCGGATCTCGATAAGTTTCCGAAGCCAGAAGAATGATTCCATCCTGAGGAATACGCTTGGCATCAATGTTTCCCAAAAGAAGCTTGGTCGCAACTTCGATTGCCCCGTCAAGGTTTGGGTCAAACGGACCCACAATCAAAGCCAAATTATTGACATGCAACCAATCGAACCCACGCCCAACTCCCAAAATGCGCTCTCGATGCTCTGCGTCCAAGATCTGACGATTGCTCGCACGCACAGCCGCAACATGACGAACGTTCCCTTCAACAATCGGAAGAAGATCGTTGAGCATCTGCTTCTTCATATCAGGGTAGAGTTCCATGAGTCTGATCCGCAGTTCATCACTGCTTGGATCCCGAAGCGTGGAAACATCTAATGTCCGACCTTCCGAGCCATGAAACAAAAACGCATCTTCGTCGGTCTCAATTCCCAAACAGATTGGATAGACAACGGAGTGTTTGACCCCGAAAATCTCTTCAATCTGATGAGTCATGTGCATCATGTCCGTTCGAGCAACATCCACATTGTAGTTATGCCCACGACATCCGCGATGCAATTCTCCTCGAGACCAGTGATACGTCACAAAAGCGAGACAGTCACGTCCGTGTTTGACCGCATATCCGACGAGATCGTCGAACATTTCGTTCAAGTAGAACCATCCAAGATCAAAAATACCACCAAGATTTCGAACGGATTGAACAATCCCAAGTGGAGTTTCACTCATCAGAGCAAGATTGAGTCGTCCGTCCATACATTCGAACGCAACGATCTCTGTCTTGTGATTTGCTCGATATTGCCGACGCAAAAATGCCGCATCCGGACTCGAGTACTCACGACTCACTTGTTCATTGTGTTCAATGAGCCAGTGTTTGAGTCGCTCAATCGAAATTTCGTGGACAGATTCGTGCCCGTTACTCATCACGCCTCCGCTGGAAGGATCTGTTTCTTGTTTGGACCGCGAAAGCTTAGCACCGACCCTAAACACCGTCAAGGCAATTTTACAAAAAAACCACAGATTTCCTGTGGTTTTTGCTTTTTGTTGTGGTTATTTCACGTCTCGATATTTCTTTCTTCGGATAACTACGCGCTCTCGAGCTAATTCTCGCTCAAGCATCGCAGCTGCGTCAGCAAAGGCGACATCGTCCACGTGACGCTTTTCTTCCAAGAGTCGGATTGCGCGTTCTTTGGCTTCCGCGATTTTCTCGAGTTCCAGTTCTTCAACGCGTTCAGCCGTGTCTGCAAGGACAATGACTTGATTTCCAGGTCGGACTTCAATAAATCCAGTGGAAGCCACTAAAAATTGTTCCTCACCTTTGACCTTCACACTCATTTCTCCTGCACGAAGATTCGCCACAAGAGGAACGTGGTTTGGCAAAATAGTAATCTCTCCCATTTGTGTCATTGCGGTCAATGAATCAACCGTGTCGTTATAGACTTCACGTTCTGGGGTTACAATTTTTAGATGCAAGGTTGCCATAGTTATTTTGCTGCTTCGATCACTTCGTCGATACTTCCTTTCATGTAGAAGGCTTGCTCTGGAAGATGATCATATTCCCCTTCCAAGATTCCTTTAAAGCTTCGGACGGTGTCTTCTTTCTTTACGTACTTACCAGCTGAACCAGTGAATTGTTCTGCCACGAAGAATGGTTGTGACAAGAACTTTTGTACTTTTCGTGCGCGAGAAACAATGCGTTTGTCATCATCAGACAACTCGTCCATACCCAAGATCGCAATAATATCTTGCAAATCTTTGTAGCGCTGAAGCACCTGCTGAACACCACGAGCAACGTCATAATGCTCTTGTCCAACAATGTTTGGATCAAGAATTGTGGAAGATGAGTCGAGTGGGTCAACGGCTGGATAAATACCAAGTTCAGCAAGTGATCGAGCAAGCACAACCGTTGAGTCCAAGTGACCGAAGGTTGTGGCTGGTGCTGGATCGGTTAAGTCGTCGGCTGGCACGTAAACAGCCTGAATGGATGTAATAGAACCTTTCTTTGTAGAAGTAATACGCTCCTGCAAACCTCCCATTTCTGTGGCAAGGTTTGGTTGGTAACCCACGGCGGAAGGAATACGTCCAAGCAAGGAGGAAACCTCTGAACCAGCCTGGGTGAAACGGAAAATGTTGTCGATAAACAAGAGAACGTCTCGGCCTTCGTCATCGCGGAAATATTCCGCAAGTGTAAGCCCAGAAAGAGCCACACGTGCGCGAGCTCCCGGAGGTTCATTCATTTGTCCGAAAACAAGAGCTGTTTTATCCAAAACACCGGATTCTTTCATTTCTTGGTACAAGTCGTTTCCTTCGCGAGTTCGTTCTCCAACTCCGGCAAACACTGAGTAACCTCCGTGTTCTTTTGCGATGTTGTGAATAAGCTCTTGAATCAAAACAGTTTTTCCTACTCCAGCTCCACCAAAGAGTCCAGTCTTTCCCCCTTTCAAAAAGGGACAAATAAGGTCGATGACCTTGATACCGGTTTCAAATACTTCATCTTTTGTTGATTGCTCATCAAATGAAGGAGCGCTTCGGTGGATTGGATCGCGTCGTTTTGCTTTTGCTTCACCAAGCTCATCGATTGGATCTCCAACCACGTTAAACATGCGTCCAAGGGTTTGTGGACCAACGGGAACCATAATTGGTTTGCCTGTGTCCGTTACCTCTTGTCCGCGTTGAAGTCCGTCTGTCGTAGACATGGCAATGGTACGCACAAGTTGATGCCCAACGTGTTGAGCAACTTCGAGTGTGAGTTCTCGATCACCATTTTTCACAAGCAAGGCGGATTGGATCGCAGGAAGTTCTCCTTTTGCGAATCGGACGTCAACAACTGGTCCGATCACCTGTGCAATAATTCCTTTTGTAGACATATTTATCGTTGAGCTTCGAGTGCTGCCTTTCCTGAGCTGATTTCCGCAATTTCTTGCGTGATACCAGCCTGGCGAGCTTGGTTAAAGGTAAAGGTGAGATCATCGATCATTTCGCCTGCGTTATCCGAGGCACTTCGCATGGCCATCATTCGAGAGGAATGTTCCGAAGCGGCTGCTTCGAGCACTGCCTGATAGACCATCGTCTCAATGAGTCGAGGGAGGATTTTTTCTAGGACTTCCTGCGGGGAAGGTTCAAAGGTGTATTCCCCTTGCATCACGGTTGCTGGTTCTTGTGACGCACCACTCAGAGGCAAGAGTTCAACAGCAACCGGTTTCTGACTGATCGCACTGACAAAGTCCGTGTACACGAGAATCACTTTATCAAAGTGACCGCTCATGAACTCGTGAATCACCATGCGACCGATAGGAAGGATTTCTTCGAACTTTGTGTTGTTGGTAATTTCTGTAAAACTCGCAAGAATAGGTTGCTTGATGCGTCGCATCGCTTCTGCTCCACGCTTTCCAATACAGATTGAATTGATCGAAACATTGTCCCCAAGTTTTTTGATTTCTTGCACGGCCATCTTGGCGATGTTGGTGTTATATCCGCCAGCAAGTCCTCGATCAGAGGCGACTAACAGCATCAATACGTTTGAAACGGTTTCCCGCTTGTGAAGCAGTGGATGCATGCTGGTATCAACCTTGGTTCCAATGGACAGGACTGTTTCCCATGCAAGGCGTGAATACGGTCGAGACAACAAAACAGCGTTCACGGATTTACGCATCTTACTAGCAGCAACGAGTTCCATTGCTTTGGTAATTTTGCGCGTGTTCGTGACGGATTTGATGCGTCGTTTAATTGCACGAGTTTGTACAGCCACAAGAGTCTAGGACTTAAACGTATCGTTAAAATTGGTAATTTCTTTTCGGAGTAATGCGTCGATTTCGTCTGAAATCGCTTTTTCTGTGCGAAGTTTGTTCAATGTTTCTGCTCCAGAGGAAAGCATATACGAACGGAACGCGTGTTCCCAAGCCACAACCTGATCAACAGCAATCGTATCCAAGAATCCATTGATCACCGCGAAGATAATCGCGACTTGTTCTTCAAATGGAAGTGGTTGATATTGTGGTTGTTTGAGCAGTTCTGTTGTGCGTCGTCCACGTTCAATTTGTGAGCGTGTTTGTGGATCGAGGTCTGTTGCAAACTGTGAGAAGGCTTCAAGCTCGCGGAACTGTGCGAGATCAAGTCGTAACTTTCCAGCCACTTTCTTCATAGCTTTTGTTTGTGCAGAAGATCCGACACGAGACACAGAAAGTCCAACGTTGAGCGCTGGGCGAATACCTCGGTAGAACAAATCGGTTTCGAGATAGATCTGACCGTCCGTAATAGAAATCACGTTTGTTGGAATGTACGCAGACACGTCCCCAGCTTGAGTCTCGATAATTGGGAGTGCTGTCAAAGATCCTCCTCCGTTTGCTTCGTTCAAACGTGCCGCACGTTCGAGCAAACGAGAGTGAAGGTAGAATACGTCTCCAGGATAAGCTTCACGACCCGGTGGACGTCGAAGAAGCAAAGAGATTTCGCGGTAAGCCCAAGCTTGCTTAGACAAATCATCGTAAATAACGAGAGCGTCTTCTCCTTTTTCCATGAAAAATTCACCGATTGTACAACCGGTAAATGGAGCAATATAAGAAAGCGCTGCTGGGTCAGAAGCTCCTGCCACAACCACGGTTGTATATTCCATAGCACCGGCTTCTTCCAAACGTGCAACGATTTTTGCGATCTTGGATTCCTTTTGTCCAACAGCTACGTAAATACATTTCACGCCGAGTCCTTTTTGGTTGATGATCGTGTCGATCGCAATCGCTGTCTTTCCTGTTTGTCGATCTCCAATAATAAGCTCACGTTGACCACGACCAATCGGAATCATCGCGTCGATTGCTTTGATACCGGTTTGAAGTGGAACACCAACAGACTTACGCGTCATGACGCCTGGGGCGATCTTTTCGATTGGATAGAATTTCTTTGCATTCAATTTGCCTTTGCCATCAATTGGGTTTCCAAGTGGGTCAACCACACGTCCCAAAATATCTTCTGAAATTGGCACGGACAAAA
>CALRGL010000004.1 GCA_943357275.1 Candidatus Uhrbacteria bacterium RIFOXYB12_FULL_58_10
TGCATCCGTAGCTCAGTTGGATAGAGCGACAGCTTGCGGAGCTGTAGGCCGCATGTTCGAGTCATGCCGGGTGCACCAGAAAAACATCCAAATTTAGCGCCTCACTTGGGCTTCGGTTGGAAATTCGTTCGCGGTAGATAACCTACCGCTCACGAACTTTCCGCCCTGCAGCCCTGCGCGAGACACTAAATTTGGATGTTTTTCATTTGTTGGCAATTGCCAATATGGAAGACGGGTCCGCCAAAAATACCACCTGGTTTTAGGTGGTATTTTTGTTGGATATGGAGGAGGAGGAAGAGGGAATAATTTCGGAATTTTTTATTTTCCTCTGGCAATTACGAAACCCCAGACGGTTTCGGCGCCGGATTCCTTTAGAATCCTTGCTCCGGCGTCCATGGTGGCGCCGGATGTGAAAACGTCATCACAAAGTAAAATATGTTTCGGAACGAAATCTTTGTATTCTGGGTCGATCGAGAAAATTTGATCTAGTTCTCCCAATCTTCTTTGATCTCCACTCACTTTCGCTTGTGGAGTTGTGTGAATCGAACGTTTCAACAGTGGCAAAATTGGCAGACCATACATCTTCTCAATCCATGTTGCCAAAACGTAAGCTTGATCAAATCCTCTGACTCGTTTTCGTTTTTCATGAAGTGGAACGGGCACAATATGAAACGGAAGCATCGGTGGACCGAGTCTGTCCGCATCGCGATAAAGCCATTGCTGTAAGACAGGTTCAGCATCACGATCGCCGATGTATTTCCAACTGTGGAGCATGGATCGAATCACTGGGTTTGCGTAAGGTCCAAACGCAGTGAGTCCATCTAAATAGGTTGTCGACTTACACGACAAACACGTTACCTCCGATCCTTCTCTATGACAAAAACCGCATGCAGGAGCAAGCGGTTTGAATGACCAAATTTCTTTGCACACGACACACCAAAGTGAACCCTCCTTGTGACAACTGGCGCAAAATCTTGGAAAAATAGCATCTATAACCAGGTTGCGGAGCTGACTTTCCATAGATCCCCTTCTTTCACAAATTCCAATGCAAGTTTCTGATACTTAATCGTCGTTTTTTCTGGTGACTCAACGGCTTCTTCACGTTGTGTTGTGAGTTCAAGTGAGGCCGTTCCAGCTGTTTCGTCGATTGCTTTTACGTTCACTGTAATAACACGTGTTGTAATGCCGTAATAACTTGATGGCGGCGTTGCTGAGTCGATATAAGACTGTGTTTCTTCTGCCATGGCGACACTCATAAACGGCATCACGTCGCGCAAGTTTTGAAAATTGGCTTCGTTGGAGAAACTTCCATAGCGCTCTGCAAACGTTTTTGCCAAGATATTAATACTGGCTGATTCGATACGTTCTGTGCGTTGCTGCTGTGCAATCGGAGAAACTTGAGGTTCTTCTTGTTGAATTTCTTGCACCACTCTTGGTTGTTCTTCGACAACGACAACAGCTGGTTTGTCCTTTGCAAACAATCGCAAGAGTAGAAATATTAATAACGCAATAACAAGAACCATTAAGATAAGAACAATCGCGATACGTTTTCTTCGGTCTTGAATCATAGATTAAACAGATAATGAGTCCATAATACGATCTGCCTCCTCTTTTCCTTTTGTTTCCTGACTTAAGAGAGCATTTGCGGCATCTTCCGTTGCTTGCTGTTGTTTTTGTGCGGTTAACTCTTCTTCGGTTAACTGATCCATATCAAACGCTTCTGCGCCAATGGCCTCTTCTTCAACTTGGGCAGCACGCTGAGCTGCATCTTTTTCTTCCTGTGCCTTTCTTGCTTTTTCAATGTTCAAGAGCTGTTGAGGATTGGTTGTAACCACGCGGTCCTCAGCAGAAGAAGCAACCACTTTGATTGCTGCGTGCTTATTTCCAGCAAAGAAAATCCCCTCTCCCACACCGGACTCAAGGAGCAGATACTTTTCCCCATCTGTGAGCGAGAATGTTTTTTGGACGTTTTCTACGGCAGATGGCGACTGCTTGAGCAAAATCTGCATGGCTGAGTTTGTCACGATAGCCTGACCGTAAGGTGAACGTAAAAAGTCGTTCACGTCTTGGGTAATGGTTGTCACACCTAAGAAATACTTACGAGCACGTTTGACCAACGCGAAAATAAACTTCGCGGAATCTTCGTTTTGCATCATCCACCAGGCTTCATCGATCACGAGAATTCGTTTTTTGCGAACCGAGCGAGTGACGTTCCAGATGTGGTTGATGATTGTATAGATCGCCATTGGACGAAGTTCATCTTCCAAATCACGAACCGAGTAAATCACAAGCTGGTTATTCATCTGTACCGTGGTTGGTGAGTTGAGAAGTCCGGAAAAGGTTCCTTCTGAAAACTTTCTCAGACGCGCCACGATATTTTCCGCACCTTCCATTCCTTCCAAGACATCCTGTAAATCTTGCAAAATCGGTGCATTGATATTCTCGAGTGTTTTCAAATCCGCCGTAATATCGTTCTTTGCGTAGGTTTCAATCAGGGCTCGATCCAAAATGGAATCTTCCTCTGGAGTAAACCCTAACTTTCCTTGTTCCCCAACAGGTTGACCAATCATGATACGAAGCAATCCTTTGAGCGTGATAACTGCACTTCGGATAATATCGTCCACTTTTGTTCCTTCTCCAACCGCATGAGGCAAATCAAATGGATTCACTTTTGCTTCAGACGCGAGCGAAACGTTCACAAACGTTCCACCAACGGCATCAGACAAATCTTTGTATTCGTACTCAGGGTCAATAACAATCACTTCCACTCCAAGCATGAGCGAACGCAAAATCTCGAGTTTGATGGTATACGATTTTCCGGCTCCAGAGGTTGCGAACACGACAGAGTTGGCATTTTGCAAACTGAATCGATCAAACAAAATGAGCGAGTTGTTATGTCGATTGATTCCGTAAAGAATACCGTTGTCTGAGGTCAATTCAGAACTAATAAACGGAAAGGAGGCCGCGATCGGCGAGGTGTTCATGTTATAGGCAACAACCAGTTCATCGTTTCCAAGTGGAATGGTGGAGTTAAATCCTTGCTCTGCTTGATAGTACCCAGACTTTGTATAGATCAGTTTGCTTCCAAAAAGTGATTCAACTTCATCGGAAAACTTATCGATGTCCTCTTCAGACTTACTATAAAGTGTGATGTAAAACGCAAATTGAAAAAAGTGTTCAATTCCCTGCGTAAGTGAGTCGCGTAATTCTTCAATGTCATTCAAAGCGGTTTCTGCAATCGGATCACGTGGCGCACCTTTTTCTGCATCTCCCAAAATTTTTGCTTCAAAAATACCCACTTTCTTTTGCAACTGCTTCAAGACGATATTTGCTTTGATTGGATAGAAAAACATCGCCACGTCAAACGTGCGATTCATATTGATCAGTGGCGAAGACCACCCAAGACT
Organism: Candidatus Uhrbacteria bacterium RIFOXYB12_FULL_58_10; assembly: GCA_943357275.1. Lineage (GTDB taxonomy): Bacteria > Patescibacteriota > Patescibacteriia > UBA9934 > GWF2-40-263 > CALRGL01. The sequence continues at coordinate 3,408 of CALRGL010000004.1, forward strand.
AATGTGGCGTGGATACGCGATGATAAAGACGGTTCGAACGTACACCCCAGACAACTTCAAATATTTTGGAGTGACTTCAAAGGATGCCGGTGCGATCAAGTCGCGAACCGTCACAACACCTTGTCGATACAGACGTTCTTCTTCAAGAACGACCCGTTCCTCACTCACACGAACCTGTTCAGGATTAACCTTTGGTGTCACCTGTTTTGATGGTTGTGGAAGAGATTGTTTGAGATTTCCTACGTCAATGGCCATAGAGTTACGTGAGGGTTTCGTCAACGTTTGTTGATTGTTCAAGACGCAGATCAGAAATATCAGACATTCGTTCTGTATCAAAAATGTCTGGGTTGTAGACGTTGTAGTAAAGTTCAATGAGTCCTTGTGTATCTAGTCGAACCGAAGTAAGACTCATACTACTAAGCTGAGACTCGATCACTCCAACACGGCGACCGACGTGATCGATACGATCCAACAATTGTTTTTTATTGAGCTTGGCAACCGCGGATGGAGAAAAAACCTCGCTAAAGCGTGCTGAAAAGGTTTTCTTTTTGTCTGAAGACGGATCATACGGAACAACCACGTAAAAACGCTTTTGCATGATTTCACCCATTTCGACAAGCTCTGAAACGAAAATACGGTAATCCCCAATTTGCGTACGAAGCAGTTCGTTCTGTGTCTTTTTTTGATAATCAAGCAAGGATTGCAAGTAATTGTCGATGTTCATCTTGCGAGATTGAATGACAATCTGGACGTTAAACTCCAGTGAGTTCAAAAACGTCATATACGCCTGAACAATGGCTTCCTGCTCTTCACCTGACTTGAGCGCAAAGTTAATACTTGAAACCATCAAAACCGCACGTACGGTTCCGTCTTTCATGATTACCATGTCGTCTCGAATTTCCGAGATATCGAGATAATTCACGGTTGGTGGTCCTTGTTTTGGTTTTGCAAGATTGTTTTTAGCCATATCTATTCAACGTCAGGTTTATACACACCGCCGGTATCCACAACAAGCGTAATTTCTTGAAGTCTTGAACCAACCAGCGGACCTTTTCTGTACGCTTTAACCGCAGGTGGTGGTGGTTTTTGGTTAATCAAGAACAGGAGTTCTGCGTCTGTATAGGTTTTACTCCAAATACGTAGACGTGGTTTTTTGAACGTGATGATAAGATTCAACAAAAAATAATGAAACGCAACTCCATTGATGCGTGCAAAGGCGAAAATGATTCCAACCGTAAAAAGTGGAATGCCTGTTACAAGGAACATGGTAAACGTAGAGAGTTTGAAAATGGCAAACAACATCAAAAAATCTACCATCAGAATAATAAACTGACGTGCCGTAAGTGGCCCGAAGATTTTGTCTTCGTTATCAATAAATTGTGGGACGGTAAATTGATCGGGCATAGTGCTACACACGGTTCATTAAAATCGCATTTTTGCATTGAGGTTCAAGATGGCCATGTATTCCTGAAGGGTCATCATCTCTTCTCCTACGGCTTTGTGTTTTGAAATCACTTCTTGTATCTGCCCACCACCCATCAACGTTTCTTGAGCAATCATCATGTATTGTTTGTAGATTGGTGCATTTTTCCAAGCAGAAACACCTTGAACTTTTTTGTCATACCCCTGTTGTTCAAGCAGATCGATCTTGCTCAAGACTTTTTCACAAGCACGCTCTGGAATCTCGGAGAGTCGTCTAAATTCTACCAACGTCATCGTACTCAACTCCTCAATTGGGCCAACAAGCCGACGTTCAAACTGAACATCCTTCATATTCGGCCGTATGATCGGTGTGCGCTTTGTCATCGCCTTTCCCGTCTCCTGCGTCATCCCGACGTAAGGAGGGACCTGGCCTTGTTGATCCACCACTTTCCTTACTTGCTTCGTCAATTCCCCATACTTCTCATCCAATTTCGCTTGTTCTTTCTCAAGTTTATTTTCAACAGGTTTCTGTTTCTTTTGCGCGTCGATTTGCCTACGTGCTGACTGCTGATATTCCACGAACGTGTCTTCCAAGACCTGCATCATGTCCGCCAATTTTCTTCCCGAGACACCAAGCCCGCCCGCATCAACCGGTTTTTCGAGCTGAATACGTGTCTTAAACGCATCTCGCACCTCACGAACACGAGCATTCACAATACTGACGCAACGTTCTTGAAGCAAAGGATCTTCAAACTGAAACTCTTTCTTTTTACAGATGTCTGTAACAACAACTTCTTCTGAAAGAAGCGGTTTCGGTGCAGAAACAACATGTTGCTTTGCCTCAAGTGTTCGAGCAATTTCTGCTTCGTCTTCTTTTGTAAAGGCAACAATTTTTGGTGCAGAAACGGATTCGACTGGTTTTGGTTGAACAGGAACAACTGGTAACGGAGCTGGACTGATTGGTTGTGCAGGTGATGCTGAAACAGAAGGAGCAAGAACAATCGGAGCAAGTTGTAGTGTCGATTCTGGTGCAACCGTTATCAATGGTTCTGTCACCAATGGTACAGGTTGCACTGTCTCTGCTTTTGACTGAGTCACAATTTCAACCTCTCCCAACTCCAAGTCAAAATCCGCCAAGATCGCTTCTGCAGACGCCTGATCCATCTCAAGACCACCAGTTTTCTCTTGCTTTGTTAAGAAGGCTAACGTTTGTTCTTTTGTGGAGTGACCTGAAGCATAATCAACAAGCAAACGTTCCAAACGATGTTGAATACGAGGTTCGATAAACTCTGGCGAATCTTCTACAAACGTTTGAACAAATTGATCAATCGTTTCTGCTTGTTCTTCACTTACTTTTATGAATGCAGATTCATTAATAGCAACTCCCCAGGATTTAAGAATCTGTTCAAGACCAGGAACTTGAGGAACAATGGCATTCAAAACTCGTTCACCAATTTTTTTCAAAACAACACGAGTTTCACTTTCAGAAATCTGCAAAAATTCTTGTATATTTTTTTGAAGATCAATAAGAGGATCTATATTCAAAACGGCTCGGAGAACAACAACCGGAAAAAGATTCAACAAAGATGAATCTGTTACTCCGGCTTCTTCAGCAATTTCATCATATATTTTTGAAATCCCATCGGATTTCAAATACGAAAGCACTTCCTCAGAAAGCTCGCGTCGAGTGCTTGATTGTTGTTCTTGTTCTGTCATGTAATATAATCTTTCCTAACTTTTATCCAAATCATCTAATTGTTTTTGCATTCTTTCTTCAGCATATTCCTCTCTTCCTTTTCTTGTTAATCGCTTAATTTGACGATCTCCCGCATTATCAACAGTATCACTTAATTTTTTTACGCCTGATCTCAAATCAACCGGTTTTCTAACAACAACTTGTTTTAAAGTATCCAACGCTGAATTTACTGTTGCTATCTCAGCATCTAAAGCGTCTACTTGTTTAATTTTTTCTTCTATCTCTTTAACACGTGCATTTGCTTGAAGTGATCCGTTTTTACGTTGTTTAATTAACTCGTCTAGCTCATTTGCTTCAGGAAGACCCTCAGCAAGTTTTTCTCGACGACCAGTTAACTGAGTAACCTCTCTTTGAATCTGACCTTTTGCATCTTCAACACGTTCCTTTCGGGCATTTCCAAAATTAGCCTGTATAAATCCTGCTGGATTTTTCTTTACCTCTTCTATTGGAATCTCCCCATGGTCTTCAAATCGACCATTATTCATCTTTCCATTAAGCCCCATTTCGTAAATTCGATTCTTTTCAGCTGTACCAACAATCGTATCCAATCTAGATTTTTGACCCAGGTCTAAACCTGGCATAGAACCAAGCCGTCCAGTTACATTGTCAAATCTCGTCTGTGCATCAAATCTTGCTTTTGGCGTAGCTTTCTCATCTCTCATGACTTGAACTAACTGAGACAATAGTTCTTCTGTACGCCCAAGGTTATTTGATTTTACTGACTGTTCTACAGCTCTGTGCAAAATGTCATCGCTTGCGTTTGATGCAATGAACGCAGCAGAAACCATCCTTAATTCATTGTCCGAAGCTCTGGCTAACTGAGCATCCGTACCCTGAACTGAGTTTGCTGTAAACAAATTCTTTGTTTTTGAACTAAGTTTGTTAGCTCGAATTGCGTCAGCAACGTTCATATCCACTTCCTCTTCCACTTCTTTTCCATCAACCATCTTCTTAACCTTGTGTTTCAATGTTTGTGTATTTCCATCCTTGTCAACATACTCATACTTCATGGTTTCCAATTTTGCTCGAACTTTTTCATCTCCAAGTGCAGACTCACTCAAACCTCGAACATCACCCAACGTTAGTCGATCTATGTCTCCCGTTACATGAGGGTTCTGTTTCTTAAATGCAGCAAGTTTCTCTTGTTCTTCTTTTCCTAAACCTGCTCCAACGGCTGAAATATTTGATCCAACCTGGCCCCAAATTTTCTTATCCATTCCTTCTTTTGACAAGGTTCCCATGACATCTTTATTCCCCATGGATTGAACTGCATACGAAGCAAGCATTTCTTTTTCTCGATCTGATTTCTTTTCCTTATTTGCCAACGCTCGAATAGCTTTGACTTGTTGATCTGTTGATAGTCCAGCAAACCGTTTACCTGTCTCCATCTGTTTAGAACTTAATTTAGCCTGCTGTTTTTCTCTCATACCTCCAACCATCGCACCCAAACGAGTTCCTTCACCAAGTTTACCCTCTAATTTACCTAAGGTATTTATTCGTCCTTGAGTCGTCAATAAAGCCGTTGCTCGATTTTTTTGAAGCACATTTGAAACTGCAGGCGCAGCCAATTTCACTCCAGCCCCTACTCCTCTAAGTCCCAATCTAGCCGTTCCAATCACAGGCTTTGCCGCATATCCCGCCGCAACAGTTCCATACCCCTTAGCTTTCTTAAGCGCTCCCATGGCTGAACCTTTGAGATTTTTAAGTCCTGGCATGGAGGTGCACATGGATTGTGCTGCCTCGAACCCTGCGTAAAGCAAGGCAATTGCGATCACTAAACTCAAGAAACGATCTGCTTCGAAGATTCGGTTGATGATTCCAGCTGGGTTTGCGAGATCACCCTGGGCAGACACGTCAAAACCAGATTTGAGAGCAATATTTCCAGCTCCGGCAACAGCAAGCGTAAGCCAAAGAAAAAAGGTAAGTACAGGACCAATGACAACCAAACATTTGAATCGTTTCCACCAATCATCATAGGCATTGCTTGAAATAAGATCCTTTACACCTCCAACAAACCAAGCAAGTGGAGCAATGACAATCAAAATCCAAAGCATGATGACGCGATACACTAAGATCGCAAATAAAATAAGCATCACGCCCAAGATGCCAAGCATGAGCACAACCGCTCCCAAGCCGGCAAAAAACCAACTCCAAGTTGCTGGACCGTTTCCACTTCCATCTTGGACGGCTGAATAGGTACTGTTATTTGTTCCAATGGCGTAAATATCTGTAAATCCAAGCAACTGAACGAAGTTTCCTGCGGCGATCTGTGTGAGAGCGTTTGCAAACGTAAGCATGATGACTTGTCCAAAGTCGATCATGAGTCCGCAAAGTGTTTTTGAAAAGTTGATAACGATCGCAAAAATGAGCAAGCGAGGAACTTGTGTTGCCCATTTGAATTTACTAGCTCCAAAAATCGTTCCAAACGCAATGGCAATCAGCACGATCACAAAAAACATGTTCACCGTGTCACGTACAATCGCCCAACCAGCATTCACAATAGGAGAGTTGGTGAAGTTGTTGTACGTCATCACCGGAAGCATGGCGTCGATGAGTTTGATAACAAGCGTTGCGAGAAACGATGCAATTCCAAGAGCTAACTCAGCAAACCAAAGAATGGTTTTATCAATCCAGTCTTGTTCTGCTGCATAAACCGGATGTGTTGCAAGTGTTGTTCCAAGTAAAACCAAAACAACAAGCAACCCAACTTTTCCAAGGGGTTTACTTGTAAGGGCGCGAAAGCGTTTTTCGATCCAAAAAAATGCTTTCAACAAGACAAGATAAATGTCGTGCATAACTATTCAAAGTATATCAGATTTGAATCACAACAAACAGGAAAAATTTGTGCAAAATGTGGAAAAGAAAAAACCATCCATGTGTCGCATGGATGGTCTGTCTATCGTAGGGGCGCCCCTTGCTTCCAGTCCGCCATAGCTTCAGCGACGGCGGATGGGTGCCCTTCTTCTTTCAAATTCACAATTGCGCATTCAACGTATAACCATTTCCATTTGGGACAAGCCCACGCACTGGGTCCCAGGCAACGGACAAAAGCCATTCTTCCCACTGTGCCCCGTTGTTCATCAAGTTGCAGAGTGAATTTGAAGAAGAACAGAACTCCCCTGTTTGCCACCAGTTCCAATTACCCATGTGGTCATCAGGAGGCAGACCGTCTGTACCAACACTGGAAATCAGCGTGAGTTCAGACTGGCACGGACGATCGAACCGAGAAAAGTCGATGAAGTAATGGTCGTTTTCTGAATGGACCAAGTCTTCAGCAGACAAGGTTCCATCAAAACACCCACCGTTTGAATAAACAAATGCGTCGAGTGTACGCAGCGAGTCTTGAATCCAAATGTCATCGGAAAGAATCAGTGTTTCGTCGCGACCATCTTCATCCGCATCGATAATGCAGGCGTATTCATCGCAACGATCCACTTCATTTTCTTCGGCAGGTTCTTCGTCAAGATCATCTGGCGCAGGCGGATCGTCATTGGGCACGACAACACCTGCGTCTTGTTCAGAGTCCGACCGAGCTTCCGCATCGTTCGCAAGAACTTCAACGAGAGCGTCTGGATCGATCATAAGCTCTTGCTCAGACTCAGGGGGATGACTCTCAGGCTCGTTCTGAACCGGTCCGCCCCTATTTCCCTGACGAAAGTTTCCACCACACACGCGTACCGCATCCAAACTCAGACACATCGAAGGAATCTGACAACTGCCAACAGAATCGTACAAACTTGCAAGATCCCCTTGGTTCAACTCAATGATCGATTGACTCTGGTAGCCAAGCAAAACAAACGTTTCCCAATCACGAACTGGCATGGGAACGGTGGTCGAAATGACAAAAACGTCGGAGGAACTGTGCTCTTTTACGAGTGTTCCTTCACGGAAATTTGCAAAACCGTTTCGAATCGGCCAATCCGTCAAAGACACATCTTGAGAATTGACTGAACTCAACGGCGTACGATCCAAAGAAATCCCCCAGGAAGACAGAACTTCTTGCAAAGCCCGAACACGAACCCGCATTCGGTAGCGATCTTCACGAGCTCGCGGACCAACCAAGAGCCAGACGTTTCCATCTTGATCTTGAAGAGCCCGCACCATTCCCTGCTGGTTGATCGGATCACCTCTGCCGTAACAGCTCGATTCCTCGTTTGAAATCGTAATCACGTTCTCAAACGAATAACCGTAGCTATGAAAAACGGTTTCATCTGTGATCCAGCGCGTACGACTTTCTTCCAATCGATACACACGCGGATCTCCAAGCGTTTTCAGAAGCGTTCCGTCTGGATGAAATCGAGCCGGCTCCAAAACAGACGAATAGTACGATCCATTTTCCGCATCTCCAGCCGCAACCAATCCACAATGGAAGTCTTCACTTCCAAGCGTAGACATACCACTTTGAACCGTCGGATCTTTGATCAGATACGTTGCGGGAATCGACTCTCCGTTTTCAGCAGAGAGCTGAGCATCTCCCCTGTGCAAACCGATATGAATATGGTCGCCTGAACAATTTCCTGTACACCCTTCGTATCCAAGAAACTGCCCAACGGAAATCTCTTGTCCATTTCGAACGACAATTTGAGACAAATGTCCAATCACGACGTACGTTCCGTTTCCAAGATCAATACTCACATGCCGACCAAACCCCGCTCTGGGATCCTCCTCATGCACATAGACAATTCCGCCAGTGGGCGCAAAAACGGATTCATCTCGATTGTTTGAGGTGTCCAGATCAATATCGTAACGAGTGCAAACCGCGTTATGAGAATAGCGATCAAACGCACCTTGCGTACACTGAAGCGACAAGTTTGAAGCCATGGGCAAATGAAGAACCAACTGACCCGCACCGCCCATCTCACTGTGATCAAGATTGCTGATCGAAGGATTTGTTTTCACACATCCATTCATCGCAATAATGAAAAAGACAAACAAAGAGAAAGCGATCAACCGAACATAGAACAGAAGTCGGATCGGAAAAGAACTCATGACAGACTCCTCGTGAAAAACCATCGAGCAAACCCTTGCAACACGCAACGGTCACTCTTGCGGTGCAGGAGGCCTCCCTGCATCGACAGAGTTGAAGGTTCACGAGTAATGAAACCATTCACACGTTAAATTGTTGATAAACGACACATGAATCCACGAATCCGACGCACGAACTCTTTTGTCTGATGGGTGCTTGTTACGTGACTATCGGGAAAAGGCAGAAGTAATGTCTACCTCCATGAAACGAAAAAATCCCCTCATGGTCAAGGAGATTTTTGCTTATTTTAGAGACTTTTTTGTAAGTGTTTGTTTCGACGAACACTTTGGGATCTCTGTTTCTTCGCTAACTTGTAGACTTATTTGCGTACGAGGATTTCTGTACAGTTTTTTGTTGATAACACTCTACTTGATTACATCTTTTCCTACGTAAGCACGCAAAACGTCTGGCACGGTAATGGTTCCATCTTCGTTTTGGTAGTTCTCGATGATCGCTACAAGCGTTCGACCAATGGCAAACGCGGTTGCATCGTTCATGTGTGCAAACACTTTCCCTGTTTCACGCTTGATCTTGATGTTCAGTCGACGTGATTGGAAGTCTGTCATCAAATCAGACGTGTGTGTTTCACGATACGCCCCTTCGCCAGGCATATACATCTCGATATCCATTTGTCGCGAATCTGGTTTACCCATATCCCCAGTACAAATTTGAACAACTTGATAAGGAATCTTGAGTTGTCGAACCAAATATTCCTGGATCGCCACAATCAAATTCTGTTCCTCTGTGGACTGTTCTGGTGTGGTAAACGTCTCCATTTCGAGTTTATCGAATTGGTGCATGCGAATAATTCCCTTGGTATCTTTTCCGTAACTTCCCGCCTCACGACGAAACGCCGTGGAGTAACCGATGTATCGCACAGGAAGCTCGGATTCTTCAAAGGTTTGTTCCATGTGCATCGGTCCAAGCGTATGCTCGGCACTTCCAACCAAGAACAAATCGTCAGCAACAAGATGGTAACGCTCGTCGCGTGGTTCAAGTCGACCCATGCGTTGCATGACTTCAGGGCGAATAAAAACAGGAGGGATTACGGGGATAAAGGGCTTGTTTGAAATAGTAAGCCCAGCTTCCGTAATAATCTTTTGAAGCGTTTCTGCGCTCGTAAGTGTATTGAATACGAGTTGAATCAAGGCAAACTGCATCAGGGCAAGATCGCCTTTCAAATACGTAAAACGCGTGCCGGAAACTTCCGTCGCGGTTTCGTTGTCGATGATGTTCAATGCTTTACCGATCTCTGAGTGATGTTTTGGTTTAAACGAAAACACGGTTGGCTCCATAAACTTACGGATGACCACGTTTTCCGACTCGTCTTTTCCAATAGGTGTGTCGCTTGACGGAATATTTGGAACCAAGATCATCAGTGATTCATATTCTGTTTCAACCAACGTCAAAGCCTCTTGAACCTGGGAAGATTCTTCTTTCAAGCGCTTTCCGGCCTCAATATCCTTCACTTTTGCAGATTCATTACGCTGACGTTGAATTTCATCCAGTTTGGTTTTGAGTTCCCGTCGAGACGAGTCCACAACCAAAAGCCGATCAATATCAACTTGCACCCGTTTCTGTTCTGCAGCTTGTTTCACGAGATCTGCATGCTCTCGAATAAAGGCAATGTCAATCATACGAGGATAATAGTGCCAGAACTTAAGATAAAAGTGAAATCGAAATAAAAACAGGACCCTTTTTGGAGTCCTGAGAGATTAGAGCTTGCACACTTCAAAGGAGCTTTTGCACTGAAGCGTAACAGGTGTATCTGTAATCTTGAGGTTGGGGATCACGATTACAGGCTCACGTCCATCAAACTGAGCAATGACCTTGTAGATTCCAGGCGGAACGCTTGTTGGAAGCAAACGCTTACCAGATGATCCCTCGATCCACACCTTGGCCGTATCCCCTTTTGGAAGACTGACTCCTACACGGACGTCTTGCGACACGGATGTAGGCGGAGGTTCGGTTGGAGGCGCAACGTGGATCATTGGACCGGCAATGGCCATTGAAGCAGGAGCGGAAGGTCGAACGAGATCCGTTGGTTTTGCTGAACGCGGGGCAACAGGAGGTTTAGGCTTGTTGGCCTCGACCTCTGTGACGATCGCGTTTGCACTGGGCGGAACACCGACATCAGCAAGACGAACTGGTTGTGAGACCGGGGCCTGAGAAGTAGGAATAGGAATCTGTACAACTTCGGGTAATGACGGTGCTTGCGCAACCGCTGTTGCCGTCAGTTTCAGATCCGATTCTTTCTCACGACCTTGAATGAAGTAAAAGACTCCGACCAAAATTGCGAGAATAAGTCCAGCGGAAATAAACATAGGAGCAAACGAACGACGAAACTCTTTGGGAAGTTGAGTGAAACTGACTTTTGAAACCTGACCGTTGCCTTCATGAAGCGTTCCGATTTTCACCGGTTCCTCAGCAGACCGTGTGGGAGGTCGTGGATCAACAGTCGACTCGGTCGCCAAGAACGTCTGTTCTCCGATAGGACGAATGCTCCCGAGTTCGAGAACTCCTTCTGGATCAGGTGGCAACATGAGCAGAGTTTCGTACAACTCTTTGACAAACACATCAAGGGTTTGATATCGCTCCTCATTCTTATACCGCGTTGCCTTGCGCAAAATCGGAACAAGAATAGACGGAACTTCCTTCATGAGTGAGTCATCTTCTTGGAACTCGTTGTACCACGAAGGTTCGGGATGTGGACGCTCGCCTGTGATCATGTGCCAAAGCGTCATACCAAGCGCGTGAATATCCGAAGCGGCATTTGCCGAAGCGGCATTCTTGAACTGCTCTGGAGGCATGAAACCAAGGCTTCCCATCCCCATGTTTGTCACGGTATGTCGAGCTGCACCCGGAACTTCAATCCGAGCAATTCCGAAGTCTGCAAGCTTGGCAATACCATCTTCTGTGATGAGCACATTGTCTGGCTTGATATCTCGATGAAACATGTTTTTCTGATGCGCAAGGCGAAGACCCTGGCACAGAAACAGGACTGTCTCCACAGCCTGACGAGGAGGAATACCACCGGAGAGTTCGATGTGTTCATCGAGTGTCCCGCCACTACACCATTCAAGCACGATGTAATGAAACAGGATTCGATCACCTTCTTTCATGTCACAAATATCATAGACTTGCACGATGCTTGCATGTTGAATTGCAGACATCGCACGAGCCTCTGCCATAAATCGTTCTACGACAGACTTGTGCTTCATGAGCTCAGGTTTAAGCACCTTGATCGCACGCAAAACACCAAGTCGACTATCTTTCACCTTGAGTACGTCGGCCATTCCACCCGAACCGATCACCTTGATCGACTCGTAACGACCACTTCTTTGAAAGAGATCGATCAGGATCTTTTCATCCACGGATGAAACGTCTTTATCGGAAGACATGGCCAAGTCCCTCCCTCTGATCTGCTGGCGGAGTCCAGGCGGAAGGTTGAACCTTCATACCTTCTTCACCACCAAAGGTAACATGCATTCCCAAGCCTACACCTGCTGAAATAACACTCAGGCCAAGTGCAGCAAGACCAGTATAACCGAAAGCGTTTGCACGTGTCTGGTGGCCTCTGAGATCTTGGTCTTTTGTCCCAGAGTCATTGAACTGACTCTTTTCGTAGAGACCGGTCCCATAGAAACCGACACCGACAACAGCAAGAGCCCCGGCTGTGATCCACCACGTGTTTGGCTTTTTCCAAAACGGAGTAGTATCGATCCCAAGGTCTTGAGCCGTAATTCCCATTGGGTTCAACTTTCCCCAGTCTGGGAGTTTCTCACCAGGCTGAAAATAGCGAGTTTCAAGCAAACGATCACCGGAGGCAAAGACCTGAATGAGAACCGGTGTATTGCTAAACCGAGGGGCGTTTCGAATACCACCCACCATCAAGTATCCCTTTTCAGGCGGGAAGACTTTTTCCGTCAATCCATCATCAAGCGTCTCGGCCTGAACATAGAGTTTACGAAGCGGATGTTCCGGACCCGCAAGATCCTCAGGCAAAAAATACCCAGGAAACAACTTGCGAGCCGCATGAAATTCACGAACCGTTCGAAGATCACTCTTGTGTGTGAACGCCTCAAGAGCCATGAGCCGATGAAACGCCGCCGCCTCAGAAGGACCAATTTTGTCCTTCAAACACGGCAAAATTTTCTCCCGAGCCCGCGACGAATGCCGAAGAAGGGTCTCCTCGTCGATATCCGCAAACGCACGCTCCCCAGCCACCCCAGCCTGAACAAGTTCCTTAGCCGTAGTCGGCTTTTCACACTTGGGCACAGCCAAAGAGTGAGCCGGAACAAGCAAAACCATCAAGAACAAACAAAAAGCCTTGAAAGACATGGATTCCTCCTGTGTGGTCAATGAAAAGAACGAGGGTGTTTTTTATCAGTTTTGTGAGGGAAAGTCAATCAAAGAAAGGATAAAATAAGAAGAAACTTGACAAAACCCCCTTTTCTTGAGGAAATGGATGGGAACGAGAGAGAAACGTTCATTTCCTCAACAAGGAGTTAGAAAATGCGTTCGATCAATTTCCTGTCGATTCTCGTCCTTTCCCTGGCGCTCGCTCTGGGATGCGGTGGATCCGGTGATTCCGGAGACCCGAGCAACCCGAGCGGAGGTTCGGGAGGTGATGGTGGTTCCACTGGCAACGGCGGAAACGGAACCGAGACCTACAAGGCCTCGATCCACGTCAAAGCCCCGAACGACCTGATCGGCAGCTTCTACCGCGCCGAGCCTGGCGACTGCAAGGTCACGGCCGAAAAAGCGGACAGCCCGGACGCGAACTGCGTCGTAGTCTGCCCGAGCGTGAACGAGTGTTCCTTCGACATCGATTCCACGAACGAGTTCGACCTCGTCTTTGTGACCGCCCGCCACCTCTTCGTCCCCAAGCTGATCTCCGGAGTCGCAAACAACACGACCAAGGAAGTCGTCTGGGATGAACCTGGAACGTGGGGTCTGGCACCGCCCAAGGGGTGGTATCTGAGCCAGGAAATCAACGTCGAAACAGAAGTTGAATCACAAATCGAAAATGACTATGTCATTCTTCGAGTCAATCAGATTCCAAGTCTCATTACTGGTGGAACTTACAAAGCCGTTCGCTGCGAAACAATGGCGACCGGCGGTTGTACCAATACCAAAAAAACGTGGGAAGGAACAATCTCAGACAACCTCTCCACAGTCATCTTCAAACATATTCGTGTTGATGGAACGATTGAACTCGAAACTCTTCAACGCATGGAGTAAGACCCCGACACTCCACCCTCTCCCGGATTTTCCAACCGAAACTCCGGTTTTTTATTTCTTCCGGAGGTCGAAACAAAAGTCAGGCGCTCGATGCGCCTGACTTTTGGACCACGCTACCCGTTTCAATCACCCACGACTCTCGTGGGGAGTGCGAATACAATTTTTCTCGGTCACTCCGAGAAAAATTCGTACACGCAATCCCCCATTCAGTACCAACAACAAAGACAAGGCCTTCTCGACCTTGTCTTTATTTTGTCCTTACTCCGGACGAATCACAATGTATCCATTTCCTCCTCCGAAGTTGATCCAAGGATTTGATCCGGCATCGGCTAAACACCTATTATTTGGACATCGTACAACATCACACTCATCAAATCCTCCAACAACATCATTTCCATCGAAACATCCATCCGAGTCATCAACTCCCCCCGGACAAACCCCCGTGCACCAACCCCAGTTGTCCATGACGTGGACTCTAGGTTGAAATACACAAGCCCCCTCTGATTCCACCCCAATGTTTCCACCAGTACAAGGCGAGTTCAAAAGTTTTCCTGTTTCAGGATCTGTTTTACAGAACTTTCTATTTCCTTCGAGCGTCGACAGGTGTCTAGGAGCACAGACGTAATCATGATTCATGCTGACGAATGACTTGGAACAGGCCTCTGACGAAAGTCCAAAATCTGTATTACCTCTTGGTTCGCAATATTCAATATTGTCACTAATATCTGACATTCCACGATGGTTCATGTAGAAGTTTCCTCCTTTACTCATAGCATCCGGAGGAGTCTGACTTCCTGTTCCCCAGTCGAGGTTAGGAGACACATCATCTCCCCAGTCAACCACAATGCGTCTGACTGGCATCTGATCCGAGTTGGCTTGAACATAGAATTTCACATCGATGGTCTGTGACCCAATTCCTTCCACGACTCCCGTATTTTGATCCCCACCCGGTCCAGAAACTGTGAATGCATCGCCATCGTCATGTGGAGATTCTTCACATTTTTCGTTTTGGCAATTTGAGAGAGCCCAGATTTGAGGAGCAGTTGGAGTTTTTCCTGCCGCACCTGTAATACGAACGTCCCAGTTCCAAAAACTTTGGTCGACTCCCAAACTATCCATCGCAACCGGCGTTGAAAATTCACCGCTCGTCCAACTTGGATTTGGTCGATAAATTGCTGAGTTCTCAGATTCTTGAGAACGAACATCCTCATATCCATCGTCAAACTCTGTTAAAAAGTAAGATTTCGCGAACAACTGTTTAAGACGTTCGACTGCTTGTCTTGGATTTTCAATCTGAGTTACTTCACGACCCTCAACTGGCGGTCGGTAGGCACATTGATAGGTATCTAGAACACCAAACACTGGAGGAGCACAATAATAGGGTTGACAGTCCAATAATGTACTACATACTCTTCCCTCATTTGCTCCACCGTCACAGTATGTTTCACTTTCACCAGGCGGAGTAACTCCCGGGTCAGCAAAACAGGGATTGGAACATTCTCCTAAATCCCTACGATCTTCGTCCGAACTGTCTGGAAGATAACATTCACTAAATGGAGCAACACTTGTACATGTTCCCTCAGGATTTTCCACATTACAAGAGTTTGCTCCTGCTAATCTTCCACAATCTGATCCCGAAAGACAATCAATTCCGTTATTATCACCACCGTGACAAGTCCTTCTGGATACACAAGTAACCGGTCTTGCAACTTCACCAGCTTCAGGGTCATTTATATAGTTACAATTTTCATCTGGATCTCCTACTCCGTCAGAAATTATTTCTCGAACACCCACTGCAGTTTCTGATTCTCCTGCTTGTTGAACTCCAGCCCCTACTGCACAGTTATTACATTGGTTATCTTTACAGAAAGTTGCATCAATCTCACCGTCAGAAAGATCTAGATCAATTCGAATTTCATAATACGGTCTGGCGTCGTGACTTGTTTCAGGAAGATCATGATTGACTGACGACAAACTTGTAC
The DNA here is from genome assembly GCA_943357275.1 of Candidatus Uhrbacteria bacterium RIFOXYB12_FULL_58_10. Classification (GTDB taxonomy): domain Bacteria; phylum Patescibacteriota; class Patescibacteriia; order UBA9934; family GWF2-40-263; genus CALRGL01. Next base: position 18,838 of record CALRGL010000004.1, read on the forward strand.
GCTCATTAGGACACTCTGCTCCCGCATCATTTACCACTGGAATAACCTCTGCTCCACTTCCTTCTTCAGGTCGCACCTCACACATTAACACTCTATGTGGAGACAAATCTGGATCTCCTTCGCTTATTTCCAAGTCAACTGCTTTTCCATAAGGAAGCAACTCTGTGGAAAAGCGATAAGCAAATGCGGCATTTCCAAGGGGCTGGATTGGATTAGTCTGTCCACTCCAAAGCATATTCGTCCACGCAACGTTATATCTATCACCTCCAAACAAATTTAAGTCTTGAGTAGCAACATTAACAGTGGAATAACAAGCCGCATATGTCTCAAACGAATGTTCGCCTCCAGATTCTATGAACAAATCCTTTGTTTTAGATGTTACTCCACGTGTCTCACAAGATTTGTAAAAATCTCTCATTCGTCTCCAGCTTTGTTTTGTATTTGGAACGTAAATTGTAATATCACCATGGTTTCGAATTAAATCATATCTGTTTAGTGCCCAAGGTGACTCTTCGTTTGGTGGGGGAGGGGGTAAACAAGCCGTTCCTTTAGGAACAGGTGCATTATTCACCGTTAAATCACCATCTTTAACAGTAGTATACGATCTTAATGGTACACAGAAGTAAGGATAATCATCATCTCCACCTTCTTTACACCCAGAAGGTGATACATTACCACAACCAGCACTTAAAATTGCAAAGTAACCAGGATCACAATCAACATCACGCATTGGGTTATCATCATTCAACGCCCCGTTATTATATGCATCGTTACAATTTCCATTTCCACGTGTTTCAGCACAATATTTTTGAGTTGTTTTGATCGTGTAACCCGTATCAATCTGCGCACAGTAAGAAAGAGTTTGCGGTGTAAACCCAGCCGAAGAATACTTCGCATACAAGTCCGTCGTTCCCGCCAACTGATCAACTGGATGCCAAGTCAAACAAGCGTGTGTTCCGTTTGATGGGGTTCCATACAAGATGATACTGGAATCTTGTTCCAAGCAATATCCCTGCCAACCAAAGACATCTTTATGACCCGTCATTTTGACACAACTTCCTTTGATTGCAGCCCCACCACCTTCAGCTGCACCACAATCAATATCTGCACTACATTCTTCCCCAATGTTTTCTCCGCTAGAACAGAGTCCAGAAAGAATTTCTCCAGTAGCCTTATCGGCATTCAATTGGATCGTGGTATCCATGGAGTAATACTTCGTCGCGAAGTTTCCACCGAATTGAACCTTCTTATAGGAACAGGTTCGAGAACATTCGTCACTTACAATGAGATGTTTTTCTCCGTCTTCACTTGGAGCACAAGTTGTTGCATCTTGATATCCACTTACAAATTGCACCGGAGTATCTGACTGATGATCTGGACTCGCTTTTTCTCCTGTCAAATCTCCATCTCTATTATGATGAGCCCAAGTCTCTACAACCGACATTGGAAACGGCGAGTCAATCTCTGGATAGCCTCGACAAATTTGTTTTGTGTCTTCCAAAGGCCCCGAAGGAGAGATACCGTTCTCATCTACCTGAATTCTATCGGCAAAACTATCGTTATTGCTATCGCCAATCGCTGTAAGACAGTGGTTATTGATACACGATCCGTTCGATGTCGTCGAAGCTGTGACACAAGTTTTATTTGCTCCACAGTCAGCTGTGGCAACACATGGATTTTGCTTACTTGAAAGCAAGACATCCACACACTGTCCGTTCTCACAGATAGGTGTGTTCAGTCCACCTACGTTTGCCGGATCTACAGCCGTTGTACAATCGGCGTTTGTAACACATTTTCCATTATCGTCTCTTCCACCCGTTGTTGCCGTTGCCTGACAATATCCAATGACACACTGTTCATTTGTAGAAACGTCACATTCGCTATCTGCGATACAGTTGTTTCCAGACTTCTGACACACACCTGTCTGACAATTTCCTCCAAAACCAACACTTCCCGCTCCTACTGTTGATTTGCATGTCCCTGCGTCGTAGACAAGTCGATAATCTACTTTGTAATTAGCGTTTAGTTCACAAGTCTCCACACCGCAATCTGCGTCTGACTCACAAGAATATTTTTTCCCTCCAGCTGCAGTGATATCACTACAGGTTCCCATGAGCCCCACATCCACCTGATCATAACGCTCAACCGGGAGTTGATTTGGGATTGCATAACCAGACAAATCAAACCCATTCCAGTTCACGTCACGTGAGGAATACTCATAAGCATTCAAAATTTTTGCTTCTCGTTCATCTGGCTGAATACACAAAGGCGACTCTCCTTTTAATTTTCCTTTTCGACACATCTGAATCGAGTCACAAATGTTGATATACGCATTCGTTTGCGTGTTCCAGCTGTTTCGAGAACTCTTACAAGAAAGCCAAGCACTACATTCACGATCGCGATTGACCTTGAGAATGCGGTTTGAGTCATTTGAAAGCATGTGAGCGGCGTTTTCTTGAAGACAAGATCCGGTCACCTCTTCGCCCTGTTTTGTAACAAGTTGAGGACAATCAGAATCAATCAAACATGAACGTTCTGAGATTGCATAAGGTGCAGGTGGAATAACAGAAACGTTATCAGCCATCAAAGAAATAAGTTGATCACCTGCTGGAACAATATAACTACAACGACGTGAACAAATATTTACATTTGTAGGATCAACCTCTCTTGATTTCTGAGATTTATCATCAATAATCGCCTTTGCTGCCGGACTTACAGCAAACTTTCCTCCTTCTCCCCCATTAACTTCGCAGTCCACTGGATCCACCAGTGAGTTTACCTCTTGGTTCAAGAGCAAATCCGCGTGAGCAGAAAGAACATAGGATGCACTTGCGTTGTAACTTAATTGTGAATCTGTCTTATTATTAAAGATTGCACAGCCTTCCTTTTGGGAAACTCGTCCTTCGCACTTGGTCCCCGTAGTCACGTTTGCATCTTTTAACTTGTCGTTGTTGATATAGAAGTAACTCTGTCCGTCAGGATTCTTTCCACCGCTCGTATCAGGAATATCGACAAACTCTGTACACATGTCATAAGAATCTTCACACATTCCTACCCAACCATCCCAGGCTTCGTCCCCGTTATACCAAATTCCGGCTGATTCTCCAGAAATCAGATAAGTCTGATCAATGCCAAAGTCAAAGACTCCATTTGGAGTATTTCGATTATTTGGTGATCCGGTATCCGTCCAATAGCAAGGTTCTTGAGTGCCTGATCTAAACCATCCAGAAATCTCGTGGTTTGCTCCATTTCGGTCGGACATCTGAACCGCAGACTTGTATTCACAGGTCTTGTTGATTGGATCTTTGAAGTAAAAATTTCCTTCTGTCTTGTGTTTAAACTCGTCGCAGAATAATGCTTCATTGTTACAAAGCTGTGACTCGTAAACATCTGGATCGTTGATGATGAATTTGGAGTCGAACTTTGTTACTTGAGTCAATGTTTGGTTATACGTAGGAACACCCACTTCCTGACATCCAGCAAATTGTTGAGAACAGGTGTTTGATCCGTTGTCGATCAAGTACGACGGCATATCAGCTTGAACAACAACCGTTTCTGGACCATACACAATCGCAAAGTCTCCTTCACGCGGAAGTAAATCTGGAATCAGTTCTGCTGAATTAAACGTACAGAAACTCTGATCTCGTGGAATCGTGCAATACAGTTTTGTATCTATTTCACATGGTGTTGGGTCGGCAACAACCGTTGGAGATGCTGGACTTCCGTTTGCACTGTCAAAATGAACACATCGCGCATTATTCACCTGTCCGTACGGTGAGTCTGAATTTTGTGTGTTGTAAAACGCAGAACAGCCAATGGTTTTCTCGCTACAAAGGTTGGTGAATTGATAAAGCGAAGAATTAGCTCCACGCTGATCTGTGTAAGCTTCACATCCAAGATAATATCCAGGAACAATCGTTCCGTTTGGATTGGTATCACAAGCCGTTGGGACAACCCAAGAATTCTTAATGACATTGATTTGAGAGCTGGTCATCTTAAGAACAATGTTATCGAGATAAGCAGTCGTTCCGTTATTGCTTGTTGAAAACGTCAAACGAGGATGTTGATCCATTGCAAATTCCGGCATGATCAACACATTAAACTGATAGAGCTTCCATGATCCACTTAGAGGAATGCTTCTAAGAAGGACGGGTCCTTCTGAGTCAGGCGAATTGAACCGTGAGTTAACCTGGTTTGTTCCTTCAAGAGAAATGCTAAGATTTGTATCTCCTTTTGCCCAAAGAGAAAGGAAGAGTGATCGTCCGGCAACAACGTCTTCTAGTTGATCATCGGTTGTTGTGACAGAAACGGATGCATTATTTCCGTGAGAAATTCTAAGTGAGTGACCTGCGGCTGCCAAAGATTCGTTACTGATAGTGACGTTTCCTCGAACCACAGAGAAGTGATCGTAATTTCCTGATTCAAACTCTTCATTCACGATCGTTGTTACATTTCTAGAA
>CALRGL010000005.1 GCA_943357275.1 Candidatus Uhrbacteria bacterium RIFOXYB12_FULL_58_10
ATCGCACTTCCAGTCCAACCTCGGGATCAAGCTGGTGACGGCATTTGTCCACGAGGACGTCGGAGAGTTCGTGAAGAGCGGCCTTCCAGGGATCGTGCGAGATGGACCCGGGAACGTCTGGACGTCGTTGGCCCACCATATAAACACGCTGTTCGAAGTGGGCACATGCGTCCATAATCTTGCCATCCTTGTCCTTGGGAGGAGGGCCAGCAAGACTGGAAATGAGTCGAAGAACATTGATCGGGATGAAGATCTTGTCGTGTTCAAAGACGGCTTTGATATCCATCCGATAGGCCTGGAGTCGACCGTTTGCAGCGATCAAAATGTCTCCAGAACGAACGAATGCATCCGAGTACTCTTCGACTGTCGAAGCAATGTACATCGGGAAATTCGCTTCGTCTGTGACATAGAACGCATACTCCGGACACGAGAATCCGAGCATTTCTCGACGTAGTTCAACGGCGGCATCAATGATTGCTCGGTCAACTCCCATGTCCGACGAACCGTGAATCAGACGAATGTCCAGATCCGGGAATTCTCGACGAAGATGTAGCCAAACGGTCTTGAGCAGATTTCGGCAGGCGACTTCATAAGCACCCACCTGGATACCCCACTCGCGACACTGCTCAGGCTTGATGGACGAGTATCCATTCATAGCCAGAACAAGGACATAGCGTCCACGAAGATGGTGTTGCACTGCCAGGTCGTATTCCTCTGGCAGGTAAACACATCGTTTCGTGAATGTCTTTTGATAGACCTTGTCCTCAGCAGGAGCTTCGGGATTCAGACAGACTACAGTTGGGTCTCGTCCGACCATGGAAGCAAAATCTGCCTTGATGAGAACTTTGGTCGTCGTCCCTTCTCGAATAACAAGGCCATTTCTGGTGATCGTTGAAAGGTCAATAGACACGAGAACCTCCTGTTTATTTGCGTCATTTTTTGTTACAGGACCAAAGAATATAGATTATTTTGCCGTTTACGTCAACCATCTGCTATCCTTCTTTCCATATGCGATCCGTGATTCAACGTGTGAAACAAGCCTCTGTGATGATTGATGGAGAAGTGGTCGGCAAGATTGATCAAGGTCTTTTGGTTTTGTTTGCGGTTCACGTCGACGACACAGACGACAAGATTGAGAAAATGGTTCAGAAGATTTTGAAACTTCGAATTTTTGAAGACGAAGAGGGGAAAATGAATCGATCGGTTACAGATGTTTCTGGATCGATTTTAGTTGTTTCCCAGTTTACATTGTACGGCGATGCCTCCAGCGGAAATCGTCCAAGTTTCATTGAATCAGCCCGTCCAGAAAAGGCGATACCGATGTATGAGGCGTTTGTGGAAGCGTTGAAGAAAAGTGGGTTGAACGTTGAAACCGGGAAGTTTGGGGCTGAGATGGATGTGGAGTTGATAAACGATGGGCCTGTGACGATTATTCTGGACACCTAAAATTATTGACACTACCGCAAAAAAGCGGTATTGTTTTTTGTTCCAATGAAGGAGGATGTGATGCAGAGAAAAGAGTTCTTTCAGCTGTTGCTCAAGCGTTATTCGCCGGCGGATTTGCTCTTGGTTCAGCACGCCTATTGGTTGGCCAAGGAAGGTCATCGTCAGCAGAAACGTGATACGGGTGAGCGGTATTTCGAACACGTTCGTTCGGTCGCTGTTCTGTGTATCGAACACGGGTTCGATGATCCGGAAACGGTTGTGCTCGCCTTGCTCCATGACGGAAAGGAAGACACATTCATTCCTCCGTCTGTGTATCTTTCGTTGTTTGGTCGAGAGATCGCTCACGCGATCGGAGTGCTTTCGAAAAGTATTCCAATGTTCGATGATGTGTGTGGAAACGTGATCGGTTATTTGAAAAAGGATACGGCGAAGTACTTTGCGGAGATTGCTCTGCTTCCTCCCAAGTTCCGGATCGTCAAAGGCGAGGATCGTCTGCACAATCATCGTACGTCCGACACGATGAAAGTGGATCGTCTCAAGCGTCACTTGGAAGAGTCACGCAAGTGGATCTTGCCTCTGATGGACGCAACAGAGCCTCGTGTCTCGACGCTGATCTTGAACGAGATTGTTCGTCATGAGACTCGGTTGGGTCTTGTGCCTTCTATGTGAATATCCGTTCTGAGCCCTTGTAAATCAGGGCTTTTTTGTTTGATTTGATTGACGCTGTTTCATGACTTTGATAGGTTTGAATCCTCACAGTGAGGAGGAAATTCTGTGAAGAAAATCTATGGTTGGCTCGTGATTGGAGTCTTTGGGCTCATGCTTCTGTTTGTGACGCTTCCGTCGTTTTTGTTCGTTGTGATTTTGTCGCTCCTTTTTGGTGAGACGCGCTCAGCACAGCGGAAAAACGTGAGTTATCTGTGTCAGTTTTGGGGAGTGGGATTTTGGGAGTTCATGAAATTGTTTCTACGCATGCGCGTCGAATTTGATGGAGACACAGTCGTTCCAAAAACTCCATACATCGTGATCTCCAATCATCGTACCGCTCTTGATCATGTGTTTGTGAGCATCGCTGCTTCAAGGGTGGGGATTTATGACATACGTTGGGTGCTGAAACGTGCCATGCTTCGTGCGCCTGTGATCGGATGGGCTCATTGGTTCATCGGGTCAGCCTTTCTTTCGCGCAGTCATGATCCTGAAGATTTTGATCGGCTCCATCGCACGGCAGAACTTGCAGAAGAACAGGATGCTTCTGTGATGATCTATCCTGAAGGAACGCGGTTCAAAGGTGTTCCTGCTCCGAATGCAAGATTTAGCCGCGTGCTTGAATTCAAACTTCCTGGATTCAAACAGTTTGTTACGGATCTTCCGAACCATCGTGTGCTTTCTCTCACCTTGGATTGGGGACGATTTGAACATGGTATTACGTTTACGCACGTTGGTGAGTTTGTTGGTCGAACAGTTCGTGTGTGCGTGCGTGATAAAGGGGTGACCACACCAGATCAAGCACAGGATCTTTTGAATGAGTGCTGGATCGATCATGAGCGTTACTTGCGACAAGGCCAAGATTCACTTGCCTAACTCTTCCACCCAGACGGGTGGTTTTTTGATATGATTGAGTTGTCTATGTCCAAACCAACATTTTATTTCGACAATTCTTGTGACGTTTGTTGTTATTGGACAACGTATTGGAAAAAGATGACGGGTGATCAAGTTGACTATGTTGCGTTTGAACGTCCAGAAGAAAAAACTTCGCCAGAATATGTTGATGCATCTGGAACAACTGTTCGTGGTGCCGAGGCAGTGATTCGACTCCTGGCAAACCACGCAAACAAATCTTGGATGCTTTGGTGGTATACGCATGTGAAACCGTTTGCGATGCTTAGTGAATTCTTGTACGGTCGAGTTACAGCGTGTCGAACGTGCGCCGGAAAAGCATCGACCTGGATTTGGGGAGAGAAGCCGGAGTCGATTCAGAAGGTTATGAATCGAAGGTTGTTGGCGGTGATGATGGGGCTTGGAGTGTTTGGAGCGTTTGTGATCGGAGTGGTTCTAATGATTGGTTCGATTGTATTAAGAATATTTTAATTGTGTCATTTCAACATTGTGTCATCCCGACGTAAGGAGGGATCCAGTGTTTGTTTCTATTGTTTCGATTGTTTGCAAACAGGTACAAAGTGACGCAAGGTCCCTCCTTACGTCGGGATGACACAGGGCCGGAACGTTTAAGTCACCTGATTAAATTCTCTTATGAAATTCGCTGTCGGAAGTAAGAATCCATCTAAGATTGCTTGTGCTCAATTGATCGGAGATCGATTGTTTGGTTTGGTTGAAGTGACTGGAGTCTCGGTTCCGTCAAACGTTGCTGATCAACCAAGTTCTGATGCGGAGTGTATTGAGGGTGCAGCCAATCGAGCACGAGGTGCCCTTGAACTTGTGGAAGATGCGGATTATGGCATTGGCATGGAAGGAGGAACCCAGCAGATTGGTGATCAAGTTTACGAATGTGGGTGGATGGTAGTGGTTGATCGAAAGGGAACGGTGGGAGTGGGGAGTTCAGCACGATTTCAAATGCCAACAAAGATTTTGTCACGTATGGAAGAGGGGGTTGAACTTGGAAAAGTGATGGATGAACTCATGGGACGAGAGAAAACAAATCAAGCCGAAGGATGTATGGGGATTTTGACCAAGGGTCATTTGCCAAGAACAGAAGCCTATTCCCATGGATTGTTGTTTGCGTTTGTACCGTTTATTGCGGATAAAATGTTTTGGGAATAAAGAAAAAACTCCCAGGTTGGGAGTTAGGTGTGAGAGCCTCGGTAAGGCGGGTCAGAGGTTTTGAAGCGTGAAAGCACAGCATCGAACGCTTCACGATGTGTGGACCAGGGGATCTCTGCGGACGACGTTGCAAGCACTCGCTCGGAGGTTTCAATGATTCCTTCTTCGTTGGGAAGAGGACAAAACTCGGGGAGATCTCGTTCGTGGATCACTTGACCAACGCAGAACAGGAGGATGAGATGTTTTTCCGGAGGTGATCGATACCAGAGTTGGGTGAGTGTCTCGGGCGCGACTTGAATGCAGGTTTCCTGAAACAACTCTTTTTGCCCACTCTCGCGCCAATCACCGTACTGTTCCATGTAACCTCCAGGCAAAACAAGTTTTCCAATGGCCGGAGCGATGCAACGACGAGCAAGAACGATTCCTGTTTCGCCTTTCATCAGTCGGACTGGTTGAACGACAAGGATTACTGGAATGGGATTTGAGTAGTGGCTCGTGCCACACCCATCACACTTCGACGGCACTCCGGCTTGAGCTGGAGTGATTTTGTGTCCACAAGCATCACAATGCGTTCCACGTTGTGACATGGTTTTTCCTTTCTGAAGATCTAAGAACTGTGAGAATGTAGAGAAAATGAGATGAATTGTCAACCGATCCCTGCAACGTTTCATTTGATTTTTTGTTGTCATCAGGTATCCTTAGGTCAAACATATGGATGTCTTTAAAATTACTGGCGGTAAGCCACTTTTTGGTGAAGTGTCTATTTCTGGGGCGAAAAATGGAGCGTCTAAGATGATGATTGCAAGTTTGCTGACAAGCGAACCGATTGTTTTGCACAATGTTCCTCGACAACAAGAGTCGCAGATTACACAGGAGATTCTTGAGCTTTTGGGTGTGAAGGTTGAATGGTTGGAAGAGCACACGGTGAAATTGCACGCACAAGAACTTACGGGATATTCCGTGGAGACGATTACACGAAAAAATCGTATTAGCGTTTTGGCGCTTGCTCCGCTTTTGCATCGAACAGGAAAAGCAATCGCACCAGCGCCGGGCGGAGACAAGATTGGTCCACGACCAGTTGATTTTCACTTGCTTGCGCTTGAAAAGATGGGTGTGAAAATTGAACTTGTTGGCGAAGCCTTTCACACGTCGATCAATGGTCGACTCAAAGGATCACTCATTGAACTTCCTTATCCATCCGTTGGAGCAACGGAGACGTCTATTTTTGCTGGCGTGCTCGCTGAAGGACGAACCTTGATTCAAAACGCAGCTATCGAACCAGAAATTCAAGAGCTCATCATGCTTTTGCAAAAGATGGGAGCGATCATTCAAATCAATGCCGGACGATCGATTGAAATCATTGGAGTCGAGAAGTTGCACGGTGCTGACATGATTGTTTTGAACGACCGTATGGAAGCCGCATCCTATGGAAGCATGGCGCTTGGAACTCGCGGAGAAATTTTTGTCCGCGGAGCCGATCATCATCACATGATTACATTTTTAAATGCGGTCCGCAGACTCGGGGGAGAGTATGAGGTGAAGAATGATGGAGTCTTGTTTAAGGGCGGAAAGGAATACCGCGGAATCGAACTTGAAACAGATACACACCCAGGGTTTATGACGGACTGGCAACAACCGTTTGTCGTGGCTCTCACACAAGCAAACGGAACGTCGGTTGTACACGAAACCGTTTACGAAGATCGATTTGCTTACACAGAAGCACTCAACAAAATGGGAGCAAACATCGCGCTTTCATCCAATTGTTTGGGAGAGATTCCATGTCGATTCAAAGGACGTAATCACAAACACAGCGCCGTCATCAACGGACCAACACCACTTCACTCCGCAGAAATTGTTGTGCCAGATATTCGTGCCGGTCTCGCGTTTGTCATCGGTGCACTTGTGGCAGAAGGAACCTCCACACTTACAGGAATCGAACATCTCGACCGAGGTTACGAACGTCTTCAAGAAAAACTCCAAAGCGTCGGTGCTGATATTCAGCGTGTTTCAAATCCATAAATTATTCCTTCTCGCAGATTATGTTTCTATCCCTCCTTTTTTCCTCCCCAGCCTTAGCCTTTGCCTGGATCCTCGCCATCCTTGGTTCGTTAACGTTCCACGAGTTCTCTCATGCCCTCATGGGAAAACTTCGAGGAGACAAAACGGCCGAGTACGAAGGACGACTTACGCTCAACCCACTTGCTCACCTCGATTGGATGGGATTCATCACGATGATTTTGTTTGGATTTGGTTGGGCAAAACCTGTGCCATTTAATCCGTACAATCTGAAAGATCCAAAATGGGATTCTGTTGCGATTGCTCTTGCCGGTCCGGGATCCAACTTATTGATTGCTGGCGTAAGTGCCATTGCCTTTCGATTTGCCTTTGGCATATTTGGACCATTAAATTTACTTACCATCTTTCTCTTTTTCTTAGTCTTACTCAACTTGTTCCTCATGTTCTTCAACGTGATCCCAATCCACCCACTCGACGGATCCAAACTCTTCTTTGCTCTCTTCGACAAACCACAATACGCAAACCTTCGAAACTTCGTAGCTGTCCGTGGTCCACAAATCCTCATGTTCGCTGTGATTATCTCGCTTCTGACGAACATCGATGTCTTCTTCTTCGTGAGCGGACCAGCCTTCGCAACCTGCGACGCTCTTATCGGGGGAAGTTGTAATGCCTTTTATTCCAGCGTTTTTTCTCTTTTATAATTTTTTCTTTCGTTTTCCTTCTCGAAGTTCCTCCCCCTTTTCCAAGGGGGAGTAAGAGGGGGTTTGCCGTTTTTTCCGCCTGAACGTATTTCACGTCAGGCTTTTTTATTTATTCTGTCAAAAACCCTTGATTTCCCCCAGAATACCTTGACAAAATGCCCATTTTGTGGTATATTTCTCTGTCAAAAGTCTTCAGAAATGAGGGCTTTTGCAGGTTTACAATTTCACCAAATCTCAGAAAAACTCAGGAATAGCGGAAAGAACATGTGCGTATTTCCGGCTCTTTGTCGGGTTGCTCAGCTCGTGTCTCATCTGCCCTTTTTTCATCGGGCCGATGAGTTCGTGAAGCTCGTGCGAGAAAATCAGGTGGTCATTGTCGCCGGGGAAACCGGGTCAGGCAAGTCCACTATTGCCCCGCTGGCACTGCTCAATTCTGGGCTTGCCTCGGGTGGAAAGATCGGAGTGACCGAATCGCGGGTCGTGGTTACGAAACGACTCGCGAAGTGGGTCAGTAAGCTTGACGGAACGTATCTTGGCGAGGTGGTCGGCTACCAGGTCGGCATGGATCGACAGCTCGATGAGCTCGTCCGTTTGGTCTACGAGACCGAGGGGATCGTGCTCAACCAGATGTTGACCAGTCCCAAACTCGGCAAGTACAAGATCCTCGTGATCGACGAGGTTCATGAGCGGACGATCAACGTTGACGTGCTCATGGCTCGGCTCAAGAAGATCTTGGACGTGCGTGGTGATCTTCGCGTGGTGATCATGTCCGCAACCATGGACGTGCATCGCTTCAGCGAGTATTTCGATGGCGCGCCGATCATGCAAGTTGCTGGTCGTACGTTCCCGCTCGAAATTCGCTACGCGCATGGAACGCCGCGGGATCTCGAGGAGTCGATCGAGTGGTGTGCCGATAAGGTCGTCGAGATTCTTCAGGGTGATGAGCCGGGTGACATCCTGTGCTTCTTGCCTGATGAGAACTCGATCAAGACCATGATCCGTTTGCTCGAAAAAGATCTCCTTCCCAAGGCGGGTGTCGAAGAAGTTCGATTGCTTCCGCTCTACGGACAGCAGAGTGAAGAGGAACAGGATCTCGCATTTGTCGAAGAAGGACCGCGTCGTGTGATTCTGTCGACCAACATTGCCGAAACCGGCGTGACGGTCGAAGGGGTTGTGCACGTGGTCGACACAGGGTTCATCAAGCAGACGATGTACATCTCGGCGAAGATGTCTGGACTCCAAATTGTCGAGCACTCTCAGACTGGTGTTGATCAGCGTGCGGGGCGCTCGGCACGGACTCAGCCTGGCATCTGCCACCGGTTGTACACGCTTCGGAATTACCAGTCTCGTGTGAAGTTCACTGAGCCGGAGATTCGTCGAAGCAGTCTCAATCAGACGCTTCTGGATTTGCGGTGCGGAGGTATTTCCTTCGAGGAAATCGTCGCGCTCGAGTTCATGGATGCACCCGAGCTCAAGCAGTGGCACGAGGCCAATCAGTATCTCAAGATCCTCGGTGCGTTTGATCACGACGGAAACGTCACAGAGCTTGGTCGCAAGATGCACGCTCTGCACGTGGATCCGATGATCGCGAAAATCATCCTGGAAGGGGTGTCTCGCGGTTGACTGGATCCAATCCTCACGATCGCCGCCGGCTTGTCCGTGACCTCCAACCTGTTCCCGGCCCCCAAGGGTAAGGAGCAGGATGCCTACGGAAAACACGCCGCGTTCAAGGTGGCTGGCTCAGATCCGCTGACGTTCCTGAAGGTCTACGAAGCGTGGACCAAGTCAGGAGAAAATGTGGGTTGGGCGCGAGAGAATTTCCTCGGGACCAAGGCCTTGGATCAGATGAGTCAGTTCCGACGTCAGATGACGATGAACCTGAAGCGCCTCGAACTCTTCACCGAGACCGAGTCGTTCACTCAGGAAATCGTCACAAAGACAGTCGCTTCCGGGCTCATTGTGAATCTCGCCAAACATGGGTACAAGTACTCGTATCGGTACGGTGAGGAAATCGTATGGATTCATCCTGGGTCCGCTGCGAATGGTTCAGAGTTTAGTCTTCCTCAGTTCGTTGTGTTCACACTTGTTATGCAAACGTCTAAGCCCTTCATGCGAGGGGTGCAGACGGTTCCGGAAGCGTGGTTTAACGAGCTGGTTCCCAATGAAGTGCGTGAGCACGCTTGGGAGATTCGGCAGAACTACACGACGCGCGATTGGGAGTTTCGTCACGCGACCAAGTGGAACGGCATCTGTCTCAGCGATGAGGTGGTGACGTCTTGGTCGAGTGAGGCCGTTGTGTCGATTGCGGACAAGATTGTGGAGCAGATTCGTGACAATTCGTTGACTCGTGCTTGTCATGCTCAGATTCCTGAGTTGCGTCGGTTCTACCAAGAGCTCAAGTCTTTGCTCGGTATTGATTGGTTGGACATGGCGCGAGACGACGAACTTTGCAAGAAGATAGCGGGGAAACTCGCTCAGAAACTTGCGAACGTTCTGACAGTCAGTGATTTCGTTCGGGCCGATCTTAAACTCGAACTGATCGACTTCCTGACGCCTGAGCAGATCACGCAGAACAATGAACGACTCGCAGTCCGTCGCGCCGAAGAGGTTCGATTGGCCGAAGAGAATCGTGTATACATGGAGCGCCAGCGTGTCATTCGGGAAGCCGAAGAAACGCGTCATGCTGCAGAGCGTGCTCAGGACGAAATCGTCCGAGGTCCGCTTCGTGCAGAGGTTGCACAGCTCGATCAGCGTCTGAGTGATCTGGGTGTGTCGATCAAGTATGAGTATGGTTTGCGGAGCGACTACTCGATCCAGCAGGCAGCTCGCGGTAGTGTTCGGTCGAGTATCACCTTCAGCCTCAATGAGGCTCGAGAGTACATTTGTCTCTATCGTTCGATCGTCGAGCGGGAAGAGGGGAATGCGAAAGAAAAGTTCGCTCAGACACAGGTCATCTACGACCAGGTTCTCGCCCTGATGCCCGAGTGTCCGATGTGTGGTAACGGATGGAACCAGAATCACTGTTGCACCACCAAGCACGACGCAGATCGGATCATCCCGATTCCGCGGCGTGACTATGTGGAAAGCATTATCGGTCACTTTGTGACAAACAAGGGCGACAAGATCGCCACCCTCCGGATCGAAGGAAACGGAGAGATTGCTTTGTTCTTCGTTGTCAGTCATGGTCGTGTGTTCACCGGAAAGGAATTCACCTCGATCGCCTTTGAGGCCGATCAGGAGATCCTCCCGAAGCATCTCGCTCAGGACGCAAGTGATATTCGTGAATTTCTCGCGGACTTGGAAGCCCAGCGTGCTGCAGTGGAAAGGATTCGCGAGGAAATCGCCGAGCAACAGCGTGCTGTCACAAGTATGGCTGTGAACGTTCTCGTGTTCGATCGGAAAAATGCTGCCGGTTTTGTTACGGCGATGCATCGAGAAATGACCTATGTTGCTCAGTACAAAGCCGGTGAACTGTATCCCGAAATTGGGGAGCGGTGGATCTGTGGGCTTCAGAAGAAGACCGGTGTGAGTCTTTCTGGGTCGTGTGAAGCGTATCCCATGAAGAAGCTCACCGGTGCTGTGACCTCGGAAGACGTTCGTCGATCCGCCCTTGAGATCGCCGAGGCTTACGTAGGCATTCCTCAAACCTTGTTGCAGTAGCCGAAAACTGGCAGGCAACCCTTACTCCCGCGTTTGGACTCAGTCCATCGCGGGTTTTTTTATTCCGTTTAACAGTTTTACACCGTCTTCTATTGACCTTTCTTAGCCACAATGTTATTCTCCCGACGAAACAATTTATGCCTACAGTCAACCAATTAGTCCGAAAAGGCCGACAATCTAAGACTTCCAAGTCAAAGTCGCCAGCCATGCAATTCACCATGGATTCTCTTCATCGCAAAAAGACCCTTTTGAAAAAAGGTGCGTCTTTTAAGCGTGGTGTGTGTGTGAAAGTCACCACCATGACCCCTAAGAAACCAAACTCTGCTATCCGAAAGATCGCACGTGTCCGTCTTTCTAATGCCATGGAAGTGAATGCTTACATTGGTGGAGAAGGCCACAACTTGCAGGAACACTCAATCGTCATGATTCGCGGTGGTCGTGTAAAAGACTTGCCAGGTGTTCGTTATCACGTTGTTCGCGGTGTTTACGACACCCAAGGTGTAGACGGACGAAAGCAAGGACGATCAAAATACGGTGCAAAGCGTGGAAAGAAAGCAAAAGCAAAGAAATAATTAAGTATTAGGAGTACTCTCGCACGCCGGGAGGAAGCAATCCTGATCGATAACATCAAACTATGCGTGGAAAACAAGCCCCTAGACGTAAGATTAGCCCAGATCCAAAGTTTGGAAACGTAAACGTTTCTAAGTTTATTAATTACATCATGCTCGACGGAAAAAAGACGATCGCACAAACAATTGTGTACGATTGTCTCGATTTGATCTCTGAAAAGACCAAGTTGGATTCCGTGGAGCTTTTTGAAAATGCCCTTAAAAACGTTGCTCCTTCTTTGGAAGTTAAGAGCAAACGTGTTGGAGGTGCAAACTATCAGGTTCCAATGTCTGTTCGAGGAGATCGACGAAGCATGCTTGCATTCCGATGGATTATTACAGCTGCACGAACAAAAAAGGGTCGTCCAATGTACCAAAAGCTTGCTGATGAATTGATTGCTGCGGCAAACAACGAAGGTGAAGCTGTTCGAAAGAAAACAGACGTTCAGCGTATGGCTGAAGCAAACCGTGCGTTTGCTCACTTTGCAAGATAATATTTTTGGGGCGGACGTTATGCCCGCCCTTTTGATTCATTTATTTACATATGCCTCGCGAATACCCATTATCAAAGACACGAAACTTCGGAATCTTTGCTCACATTGACGCTGGAAAAACAACCGTTTCAGAGCGTATTCTCTTTTACACAGGTAAAAAGCACAAAATCGGTGAAGTACACGAAGGTGCTGCTGAAATGGACTGGATGGAACAGGAGCGTGAACGTGGAATCACGATCACAGCTGCTGCAACAACCGCTTTTTGGAAGGATCACCGTTTGAACTTGATCGACACCCCAGGCCACATCGACTTTACGGTTGAAGTAAAGCGTTCTATGCGTGTTTTGGACGGGGGAGTTGCTGTTTTTGATGGAGTTGCGGGCGTGGAACCACAATCTGAAACCAACTGGCGTTACGCGGATGATTTCAAGGTTCCTCGTATTGTATTTATCAACAAACTCGACCGAACTGGAGCTGACTTTTACAAAGATTTGAAGAGTATTCACGATCGTTTGACCCTTCGCGCTTACCCACTTCAACTTCCAATTGGAACAGAATCCAACTTCATCGGAATGGTTGACTTGCTTAAAATGCGAGCGTTTATTTTCAAAGATGATCTTGGAAAAGACATCGAAGAAATCGACATTCCAGAAGACATGAAGGATTTGGCAGATGAATGGCATGGAAAAATGATTGAAGCTGTTGCAGAAAACGATGAAGTCTTGATGAATAAGTACTTGAGTGGCGAAGAAATCTCTGTTGATGAGATCAATGTCGTTATTCGAAAAGCAACGATTTCAAATGATTTCATTCCTGTTTTGTGTGGTTCCGCTTTGAAAAACAAAGGTGTTCAACAATTGCTTGATGCGGTTGTTGCTTACTTACCAAGTCCACTGGACGTTCCACCGCTTGTTGCTCACGATCCAGATGATTTGGAAGTCGAAATCGTACGAAAACCAGATGATTCCGAGCCATTCTCTGCGCTCGCTTTCAAAATCATGACAGATCCATTCGTTGGAAAACTCGCGTTTTTCCGCGTGTATTCCGGTGTTGTAAAAGCTGGATCTTATATTTTGAACTCTTCAACCGGTGAACGTGAACGTGTTGGACGTATTGTTCGACTTCACGCAAACACTCGAGAAGAAGTTGACGAAGTGCAATGTGGAGATATCGCAGCGATGGTTGGTTTGAAAGGAACGTTTACTGGTCACACACTCTGTGATCCAGATCATCCTGTCTTGCTCGAACCAATTATCTTCCCTGAACCAGTTATCTCGATTGCAATTGAGCCAAAAACAAAGGCTGACCAGGAAAAAATGGGTGTTGCTCTTCAAAAATTGTCTGAAGAAGACCCAACCTTCCGTGTCCGAACCGATGAAGAAACCAACCAGGTAATCATCTCCGGAATGGGAGAATTGCACTTGGACATCATTGTTGATCGTATGAAGCGTGAGTTCAGCGTTGAATGTAACGTTGGAGCTCCACAGGTTTCTTACCGAGAAACAATCAAGGGAAATGCAGACGGAGAAGGAAAGTTTATCCGTCAGTCAGGTGGACGTGGTCAATACGGTCACTGTCTCATCCATCTTGAAAAACTCGAAGCAGGAGCTGGAATTCAGTTCGAAGAAGCAGTTAAAGGTGGTGCGATTCCAAAAGAATTCTTTAACCCTATTGAAAAAGGTGTTCGAGAAGCAGCTGATCGTGGAGTTATCGCCGGTTACCCGCTACTCGACGCAAAAATCATCCTTTACGAAGGAAGCTACCACGACGTGGACTCTTCCGAAGCTGCCTTTAAGATCGCTGGATCGATGGCGTTCCAAGATGCTGCTCGTAAAGCTGGTGTTGATCTCATGGAACCTACAATGAAAGTCGAAGTGGTTACCCCAGAAGACTTCATGGGAACCGTTGTTGGTGATTTGAACTCAAAACGAGGACAAATCCAAGACATGCAAGACCGATCTGGAGCAAAAGTCATTCATGCTTTTGTTCCGCTTGCTGAAATGTTCGGTTACGCAACAAGTCTCCGCTCACTTACACAAGGACGTGCTAGTTACTCGATGGAATTCGATCACTACGCAACTGTTCCTAACAACGTTTCTAAGGAAATCGTTGAAAAGCGAGCTGGAATCAATAATCGTCAATAAAAAGAAACAAGGTCAGAAATGGCCTTGTTTTTTCTTCTCTTTTTGCCTTGACAGGTTCGAGTGTTGAGATAAAATGCGCACACTATGCAAGATCAATTCAAGCGAATCCTCGATCTAGTTCGAAAAACAGGGGATACTATGGTTGTGACAGATCCAAACGGAAAGGATGTTTATGTCGTCATGGATCTAGAACATTATGAATCCATGGTTGAAGAAATGACTGGTGGAAATGAAGAAGAAGGAGATTGTGGAGACAATTGCTGTCAGCGAATTCCGATGCAAACAAATCTGACTCAAATAGTTCCAACAAAAAAAGAGGAAGAATGGCAAATTCCTGATGAATTCATCATTGACGATCCAGAAGGAGGTCTTGCTGATGAAGTAGAAACTGGGGGGGGTCAAGGAATGCCAAATGATTTGGATATCTGGTCAACCATGCAATCTGCTAATGAATCAGGTCCAACATGGAATGTTTCACAAATGGATGGAAGTGAAGTAGCTGAACTTGAGAGACAATACAAAGAATTTGCTCAAAAGAATGTTCAACAGGCAATAAATGAAGGAAATCCAGGAATTCAGACAATAGAAGCAAAAGAACCAATAGAAGAGTTTTCCGAGGAGCAATTTTATCTAGAACCAATTGAATAAACGAGCTAAGGTTAGCATTAATTGTCGACGCGAGCTGTCTTGAAGCAAGGGTGTGAACAAGTTCTTCCCTCGAGACTTGCGTGTTTTCCAATGATTTGCTATACTTTCGCACGTCTTCAAATATCTAAAATTTACCCAAATTAAGTAAATAAACGAAGGCTCGTAGCTTGCAGATCATAGCCAGGAAATCTTGGTTATAAACTGCCAGCCACTAGCCAACCACCATTTTTATGGCTGAAGAGTTTAAGCGAACCAAGCCGCACGTTAACGTGGGTACAATCGGACACGTTGACCACGGCAAAACAACCACAACAGCTGCTATTTTGGCTGTTTTGGGCGCAAAAGGAATGGCTGCTCAATCTAAAGGTGTTGACGATCTAGATAAGGCTCCTGAGTCAAAAGCACGTGGTATCACGATTGCTACAGCTCACTGTGAGTACGAATCAGACAAACGTCACTACGCACACGTTGACTGTCCAGGACACGCTGACTACATCAAAAACATGATCACAGGTGCTGCCCAGATGGACGGTGCTATCTTGGTTGTGTCTGCTGCTGATGGTCCAATGCCACAAACACGAGAACACATCTTGCTCGCTCACCAAGTTGGTGTGTCAGCAATCGTTGTCTTTTTGAACAAAGTTGACCAAGTAGATGACCCAGAATTGATTGATTTGGTTGAAGAAGAAGTACGTGATTTGTTGAAGCAATACAAGTTCCCAGGAGACGAAGTACCTGTTATCCGAGGTTCAGCTCTTAAGGCACTTCAAAATCCAACAGATGATACAGCAAACAAGCCAATCATGGATATTATTGCTGCTCTCGATTCTTATATTCCAGATCCAATCCGAGACACAGACAAACCTTTCATGATGCCAATTGAGGACGTATTCTCTATTGAAGGTCGTGGAACTGTTGTAACTGGTCGTATTGAACGAGGAATCATCAAGATCAACGATGAAGCTCAACTTGTTGGTATTCACGAAGAACCACAAAAAACAATTGTTACAGGAATTGAAATGTTCAACAAACAACTTGGAGAAGGACGTGCAGGTGACAACGCCGGTGTGTTGCTTCGAGGTGTTAAGAAAGAAGATGTTGAACGTGGAATGGTTTTGGCTAAACCAGGTTCTATTACTCCACACATGGAAGTAGAAGCTGAAGTTTATGCTTTGACAAAAGAAGAAGGTGGACGACACAAACCATTCTTTAATGGTTACAAGCCACAATTCTACATCCGAACAACAGACGTTACTGGTGAAGTTACTTTGCCAGAAGGAACTGAAATGGTTATGCCTGGAGATACGGTTAACGTTAATGTTAAGCTTATTCATCCAGTTGCTATTGAAGAAAAGATGTCATTCGCTATCCGAGAGGGTGGACGAACTGTTGGAGCTGGTATCGTTACTAAGATTATCAAGTAAATAATGTTTGGAGGGGCGAGTGATCGTTCCTCCTTTTCGTTCCTTTTTACAACCTTGTGACTGACAAAAAAGAACAACAACCAGAAGAAAAAGCTCGTATTCGTATCAAAATCAAAGCTTACGATAGCAAAATTATCGATCAAGCTACTCAAACGATTTTGAAAACAGTCGAACGTTCCGGCGCTAAAGTCGTTGGACCAGTTCCACTCCCTACAGAAATGCGTAAATACACTGTGAACCGATCAACATTCGTTCACAAGGATTCACGTGATCAGTACGAAATGCGCATTCACAAGCGTTTGATCGACATTGTGGAAGCAAACGATCGAACAATTGACGCCCTGATGAGTTTAAACTTGCCAGCAGGTGTCGAAATCGAAATTAAAACTTAGTTTTGATGAGTGGAAAGGGGTCGAGAATTGTTTATCAGATTGGTAATCAATTCTCGACTCCTTCCCTCATGTCGTTTCCAAACCCAGAAGAAAGATCCTGTATCTAAAGATACATTTTAAGGAAAACCTTCCGGAGATTTGAAAAGGATATCATTGAAGTCTTGCGTGATTAAAACCTGAAACAATCCCTTTAAGAACTATTCCCGTTCCAAAAACGCAATTTTTGGATCATCCGGAATTTACTAAGAATTCTTAGTTTAAAGGTCAGAAGCTGTTTTCGAACACTTCGAAAACGACTTCTGGCTTTTATGTTAGAAGAAGCCACTCCCAATTAACTATTTGTATCGGCTGAACCTAACCACTATAAGCTAATTTATGCCATTCATTATTGGACGAAAAATTGAAATGTCTCAGCAATTCAAGGACGACGGAACAGTGATTCCGGTAACCTTGATTAAGGCTGAAAAAAACGTAGTCACACAAATCCGTTCTGAAGAAACAGACGGCTATGTGGCTGTACAGCTCGGAATGGAGGTTGGTACGTTGAATAAACCTGAAGCAGGTCATACAAAAGACCTAGCACCTGTTACAACGCTTCGAGAATTTCGTGTTGATAAAACCGATTTGAATCGAGGTGATGAAGTAACGGTTGAATCGTTTTCAGTAGGAAATAAAGTAGATGTTGTTGGTTTTTCAAAAGGTCGTGGATTCACCGGTGTTATGAAACGTCATGGTTTCAAAGGTGGAAAAGCAACACACGGAAACAAAGATCAACAGCGTATGCCTGGATCTATCGCTTCACAACGACAAGGTAAGGTTATTAAAGGAAAGCGAATGGGTGGTCACTCTGGTGATGATCGAGTCACTGTTAAGAATTTGGAAGTTGCTTCAATCGATCCAACAACCAATATTATTGCAATTAAAGGCGCAGTTCCAGGTGCACGTGGGGGACTTATCCTCATCCAAACTCGCGACGCAAAAACCATATGGCAAGCGTAAAAATCTTTAACGTAGAAGGAAAAGAACTTGGACAAATGGATCTTGAAGCATCCTTGTTTGGTGTAACAATCAATCAAGCTGTTGTCCACGAAGCCATGGTCGCTCACACTGCAAATGCTCGTGCTGTTTTGGCACACACAAAAGATCGATCAGAGGTTGCTGGAAGTCACATCAAGCCTTGGAAGCAGAAAGGAACAGGACGTGCTCGTCATGGATCCAAGCAGTCTCCAATTTGGCGTGGTGGAGGTATCACATTTGGACCAACAACACTTCGAAACTTCGCTGTCAAAATCAACAAAAAGACAAAACGAAAAGCTCTTGCTATGGTCTTGTCTGACAAAGTAAACAATGATCGATTGATCATTGTGGATGATATGAAGTTTGCAGAAGGAAAGACCAAAGACCTTACAAAAACACTTGCTGGATTGCCATGTGCTGGTAAAAAAACCATGGTAGTTGTCGAAATGGACAACAGAAGTGTTGGTCTAGCTGCACGAAATGTACCAAACGTAGAAGTGTTCCCTGTAAACACTCTTAACTTACTTGCTCTCTTGCGTCTCGAGTACGTTGTTTTCACAAAAGCTGCACTTGAAGCTGCTATGAGCATGTTTAAGCGATAAGACATATGGGAATCTTCGATAAAATCAAATACAAAAAAGACGAGAAAGGCGAAACAGTTGAAAAGGTAGAAAAGTCCGAATCGTCTCAATTGGAAACCAATACGGTAGAAGTAGATAAGGCTGCTAAGGTTGCTCCAACTCAAGAAAAAGCAAAGAATCAGATGAGTAAAGAGGTAACCTTGATGAGTGGAGTCATCCTTCGTCCAGTGATTACTGAAAAAAGTGCTCATCTTGCGACTGAAAACAAATATGTTTTCCAGGTTCGTCAAGACGCAACACGTGTTGATGTCAAAACGGCGATTAAGTCTATGTACGGAGTTTTGCCAGTGAATGTTCGCATCATGAACAAGATTGGTAAGAAAATCCGATTTGGACAACGAGAAGGAAAACGAAAAGATTGGAAGAAAGCAACCGTTACGCTTCCAAAAGGATCCTCAATTAATGTTTACGAAGGAGTGTAATAGTGGAGATGATACTTCAATAATATGGGAGTTAAACGTTATAAACCAACAACAGCCGGTCGTCGAATTTCAAGCGTAAGTACGTTTGAAGAAGTCACAAAGACCAAACCAGAAAAAAGCCTGACAATCTCAGGTAAGAATTTTGCTGGGCGAACAAAAGGAAAAATCACCGTACGACATCGTGGTGGTGGAGCAAAAAAGAAAATTCGCGTAATTGACTTCAAGCGAACAAAATTCAATGTTCCTGCAAAAGTTGCAGCCATTGAATACGATCCAAATCGTGGAGCCCGTTTAGCTCTTCTCTACTACATTGATGGAGAAAAGCGATACATCATCGCTCCACTTGGACTGAATGTCGGTGAAACGATTATTTCTTCTGCAGAAAAAGCAGAAATCAAAACAGGAAATCATTTACAACTTCAATTTATTCCAATCGGAATGTCCATCTTCAACATCGAACTCCAACCTGGAAAGGGCGGTCAGATCGTTCGAGGAGCTGGAACATTTGCTCAGCTCATGGCTGTTGAAGGTGCTTACGCAACAGTAAAACTTCCTTCTGGAGAAGTTCGACAGGTTCTCAAGACTTGTATGGCAACGATCGGACAAGCTTCAAACCCAGATCAACGATTGATTCGATGGGGAAAGGCTGGACGAACTCGTCACCGCGGAATTCGACCAACGGTTCGTGGAAAAGCTATGAACCCAGTTGATCACCCTCACGGAGGTGGAGAAGGACGAAACCCAATCGGTCTCAAGCGTCCAAAGACACCAACTGGTAAACCAGCTCTTGGTGTGAAGACACGTAAGAAAAAAGGAAGCGATAAATTCATCATTAAGCGCCGAAAGCAGGGACGATTCATCGGCGGCGCCAAATAACGGAAAGCTATGGCACGTAGTCTAAAAAAAGGACCATACGTTCATCCAAAGATTTTGAAGAAAATTTCAAAATTGAAGGCGAACGATCCAACTCCAATTAAAGTTTGGGCACGATCTTCAACGATCACGCCTGAAATGGTTGGTTTTACATTCGCAATTCATAACGGTCGAGATTTCATCAAGGTAAAAATTGTTGAAAACATGGTAGGCCACAAATTGGGTGAATTTTCTCCAACGCGAAAATTTACTCGACATGGTGGAAAACTCCAAAAGACTGATACCGCAACCAAATAAATCATATGGAGATCAAGGCAATTGCACGATTCGTTCGAATGTCGCCACGCAAAGTGCGTTTGGTGATAAATTTGATTCGAGGTATGCGTGTAGCGCAAGCACAGACACAATTGAAGTTTATGAATAAGGCAGCAACAACGCCTGTTCTAAAATTGCTCAATTCTGCCATTGCAAACGCAGAACACAATTTCGAATTAGATGGATCCAATCTCTATATCAAATCGATTACTGCTGACGGTGGTCCTGTTCTTAAGCGATGGACACCAAAAGCATTCGGAAAAGCAACCCCTATTCGCAAACCGACGGTACATATTTCTATCGTTTTGGAAGAAAAAGGTGCTGAACCGGTGAAACCATCGACAAAAGAGGTTAAAACTGATAAAAAAGTCAGTCTCAAAAAAGCCCAAGTCAAGTAAAATTTATGGGACGAAAAGTACATCCAAGAGCCTTTCGAATCGGAGTCACACGTGGTTGGGACGGGGTTTGGTTTGCTGGAAATAAGCGTTTTCAAGCTTTGTTGCAAGAAGATGTTCGCATTCGCGATTTTCTTCGAAAGAAGTTGAAAGATGCGCTTGTTGACACGATTGAAATCGAACGATCACGCGATGAAATTAAGATCAATATCAATTCTGCAAAACCTGGTGTTATTATTGGTCGTGCAGGTGCTGGTATCGAAGATCTTACAAAATCATTGAAGAAAGAATTTTACCGTGGTCGCCGTGTTAAAATGGCTATCAATGTAAAAGAAATTCAACAACCATCTCTTAGTGCACAAGTTGTTGCTCAACAAATCGTTGCCGATATCGAAAAGCGTATGCCTTTTCGCCGTGTTATGAAGATGGCAATCGAGCGTGTAATGAAAGCAAATGCACAAGGAGTAAAAGTTACCTTGGGTGGTCGTTTGAACGGAGCAGATATTGCTCGACGTGAAACAATCGCACAAGGAAAAACACCACTTCATAATCTTCGAGCCGACATTGATTTTGCTTCTATTCCAGCCCGCACTATTTTTGGTGCTATCGGAGTAAAAGTTTGGGTTAATCGTGGGGAAGTATTTGACAAGGAATAAATATGTTGATCCCAAAGAAAGTTAAACATCGAAAATCCCACAAAGGACGCGCTCGAGGAAAGCGTGTGGCTTCACGTAAGACACAACTTGCCTTTGGAACGATTGGTCTTAAGGCCACAACAGAATCGTGGGTAACATCACGTCAGATTGAGGCAGCTCGACGAGCTATGACTCGTGCGATTAAACGTGGTGGAAAAATTTGGATTCGTATTTTCCCAGACAAACCAGTAACCTCCAAAGGTTCTGAAATGCCAATGGGTAAAGGAAAAGGTGCGGTAGATCATTACGTCGTTGTGATCCGTCCAGGTACAGTCATGTTCGAAATGGCTGGAGTGGAGGATAGTTTGGCACAAGAAGCAATGACTCTTGCCTCACACAAACTTCCTGTGAAAACAAGAATTGTAACTCGTGAAATTGAGTAATATGGATACAAAAACTCTCCGCTCAAAATCACGAGAAGTTTTAGAAAAAGAAATGAAGGATGCACAAGCACATTTGAAGCAACTTCAATTCAGTCTCTCCTCAAATCAGCTCGGAAATGTCCGTGATGTGAGAAAGACAAAACAACTTATCGCTCGCATTCAAACTCTTCTTAATCAACAAAACGCAGTACAAGCGTAATTACGATATGTCCGAAACTCAGACACCAAACAATCGAAGAGCGTTCAAAGGAACGGTCGTCTCGACAAAGATGGACAAGACACTTGTAGTTCGTGTTGATCGAACAGTTGTTCATCCTAAATATGGAAAACGCTTTATTCAAAGCAAAAAGTTCCATGTTCATGATGAGCAGAACAGCCATAAGATCGGTGATGTCGTCGCTATTAAGGAATGCCAGCCGCTTTCAAAAACAAAGCGATGGTGTGTGGTAAACGTCTAATATGGTCCAGCTAGAATCAATGCTCAAAGTAGCAGATAACACAGGTGCAAAACGGCTTCAAGTAATCCGTGTTCTTGGGGGTTACAAAAAGCGTTATGCTGTTATCGGTGACCTTGTGACAGCGGCTGTAAAAGAAGCTGTTCCACATGCGAACGTGAAAAAAGGTGATGTTGTCACCGCTGTTCTCGTTCGATCACGCAAGGAAACACGCCGAAAAGACGGTACCTACATTCGTTTCGATGAAAACGCCGTTGTTATCATTGATAAGAAAACAAAAGATCCAAAAGGTACTCGTATCTTTGGACCAGTTGCTCGAGAATTACGAAATGCTGGTTTTACTAAAATTATTTCATTAGCACCAGAAGTGCTCTAATCCTTTCTCTCTATGAAAATCAAAACCGGTGACAAAGTCCGGGTCTTGACCGGAAAAGACAAAGGAAAAGAAGGAAAAATCCTTCAGGTTTTTCCTCAAATTGAGCGCGTGGTTATTGAAGGGGTTAACTTGTTTACGCGTCACCTTCGTGGTCGTGGACAAAATGCTGGTCAAAAAATTCAATTTCCTGGTGCAATGCATGTTTCCAACGTCCAAATTATTTCATCTAAAGGCGGTGTATTCGGTCGTATTGGTTATAAGACCATCGACTTGAATGGAGAAAAGAAAAAGATTCGTGTGATCCGCAAGAAGGGTAAAGAAGAGGATGTCGAATAAACGTATGTCATTACGAGAAGAATACAAAAAAGATATTGTTCCAAAGCTCAAAGAAGAGTTTGGATATAAAAATATCAACGCTGTTCCAACTGTGAAGTCCGTAACCCTGAATATTGGGCTCGGACCTG
>CALRGL010000006.1 GCA_943357275.1 Candidatus Uhrbacteria bacterium RIFOXYB12_FULL_58_10
CTGGACTTGGAGTTGTGCCAGAGATGCGTGATATTTTAGGTGAAAAGCATGAACGGAAGCTTGGACATGCGATTTTAATCGGGATGAGCGTGATTGTCTTGTTGTATATCGCTTTTGCAACCGTTATCTTTGGCGTGACTGGGCTTCAAACCACCCAAGCAGCATTTGATGGCTTGCTTCCTGTACTTGGCACAACAGCTGAACTCGTCGCCTCTGTTCTTGGGGCTTTGACGATTCTTTCTATTTTCATGATTGTGGGTATTCAACTCAAGCATACGTTTGTGTATGATTATCATGTTAGCAAAAAAACAGCCTGGTTTGCTGTCATGATTGTTCCGGTTGTTCTTTACCTTTTTGGAGTGCGAGAACTCATTGGTTTGATTGGGTTTGTGGGTTCCGTGTTTACAGGGATTTTAGGAATTTTCACCGTGATGACGTATCTTGCTCTTCGAAAAACAGCGACTTGTCGTAAGCATACGTGTATTTTGTTTCCTATTCCACTTGCTTGGCTCATTATTGGTTTGTTTGCTGGTGGAACCATTTTGCAAATCATCAACGTTATTTACTAACGAATCTATGACGAACCTCAGACGTTATTTTACAAAACGATGGATCAGTTTTTTCTGTCTTTATTTTTTGGTCTGGTACCCAATCAGTGTCATGCTCACCTCAGTCTACCAGATCATGGGGCAAGGGATGTTAATTCTAGCTTCCAGTCTTTTTACGATTATCTATTGGATTGTTATTTCCTATTTCTATTTTCGAAAAACATCGAATGATTGGACCAGTCGTTTCATTGTTGGTGCCTCTTGGATTGGGCTCATGCTTGTTTGTTCATCTGCGCTTGCAAAACCAGTCTATGGGGTCACTTGGGACTCTATATTCAATCTGTATACTTACATCGGAGCAGCAATCAATTTTTCCGCTATTCTTCTAGGAGCAATTCTGGCGCCCCATGTTGGAGATAGTGTGCTTTTAGCACGTTCACGAGAAGCATTGCGACCGTCATCGGCCCCACGCCTCCCGGAACAGGACTCACAGCTCCCGCAATAGGATCAACGGTTAATCGATCGACGTCGCCATACAAGGTGCCGTCGATTTTTGTTGTCCCAACGTCGATGAGGATCGCGCCAGGTTTGATCATGGAACCGGTGAGGAATTTAGGTTTGCCGATGGCGATGATGATTAAATCAGACGCAAGGACCCCCTCCAACTCCCCCTTTGAAAGGGGGAGAGTCGGAGAGAGGGAGAGGACTGAAGGGGAAATGGAGTGTTCTTTTAGGAGGGAAACTAGGGGGGCGGCGAAGAGGGGGCTTGAGATGATTGTTGCGGAGGTTGGTTTTGGGAGGTGTTCTGTGGCTAGACTTACCAAACGCATAACACCGAGGGCTACGGCGCTCACGATGGCTGGTTTACCTTCTTGAAGAGCGCGAACATTCTCTGGGTGGAATCCGTCTACGTCTTTTTTGGGATCAATCGCCGCGATGATTCTGTCAGCGTTTTGTGAAGGCAAAGGAAGCTGAACCAGGATGCCGTTTATGTCTGGTCGAAGATTGAACTCGTTAATTTTTTCAAGAAGAACGTCTTCTGAAACGCTCGCCTCGTACAAATACTTTTCAAACCGAATGCCAACTTCTTCACAAGCTTTTTGTTTGATGTTCACGTAGGTGTGTGAGGCTGGGTCTTCTCCCACAAGCAAAACAGCCAAGCCAGGTTTGTCTGCAAGGTTGTCTACACGGATTTTCAGTTTTTCGCGAATGCGTTTTGCAAGCGATTTTCCATCGAGGATAAGTGCCATAATGGGCTGAGTATAGCAGATAAGAGAGGGAAATCAAATAAAAAAACCGGCGAGAGTGGCCGGTTTGAGATCAGCGATTCACTTCACAGACAATGGCCTGCTGGATGAAGTCTTTGAAACCTTCAACAAAGAGCGATGGGTTTGAGCGTTCGAGCCAGTCAAATGTACGTAGAGATGCTTCACCTTCCATGCATGCATGCGAGAAAAGATGAACATGCGGAGCTGATTTATGATCTCCACTTAAGTTCGCTGCTACCGAAAAGACCGTAACCTCTTCGTTGTGGATTGCTTCGCGTGCCGTTTTCAGATCGAGCATGAGCGCAAATTCACCAAGTTCTTCGCGAAGCTCACGCTTCAATGCCTGGAAGTTTGTTTCGCCAGGTTCAACACCTCCGCCAAATAGACAAACCAGTCCTTCGAACCCTGCCAATTTATCAGGCAAGAGTCCATCTTTGACATTGACGAGAATCCGACGAGTTTCACGATCCACCAAAACAGCGTAAACGCGATGCTGGGTCATGGGATCTCTCCTGCCATTGGCTTCGAAAATGAAGCTGAACGATAGGTTTTAGGGCATTTTGACTGGATTGTCAAGTATAGATGGTTGTGACTATTGGCAAATAAAAAACTCGACGGTTGCAAGGCGTCGAGCAGGAATGGAAATGATCAGTGTCTGTCGATGAGTTCAATGTGTCGAGTTTCGCACCACTTGGCGAGTTCAGCTCTGCGTGAGTTGTGGATCAACAGAACATCGTGTTCCGCAACATTGACTTGTTCGGTTGGATGAAGTTCGGTTGAAACGATGCGGACGGTTGGTTTGACCAAGAGTTTGTACGCGAGAAAGCCGAGTCTGAGACTCATACCAATGACTGGATTGTCATCCCATGGGGTGGATTTCTGTCCAGACAGAACTGCGGCACCCACTTCGCCCTTCCAGAGCTTGGCTGTGGTGATTCCGATGGATCCACACGCAATGAGGTAATTCTCGACCAATCCTTTATCTTCTTGAACCATGAACTTCAGAAGTTCTTTGCTTCGAAGACGGTCGACTGGATCTCTCAGAAGGAGGTACTGGTCTTGAAGTGTCCTGTTGGGATCAATTTCAAGATGCTGTGGAGGTTCGCTATTGTTGTCGAGATCAATCCAATGAGTTTTGATCGAACCTGGTCGGAAATAGTACAGCTCATTAGTCATGACATCACCAATGCAAACAGCAACAACGTTTCCGTCCACGACCAGCGAGATCATGGTGCCGACTGAGTCGGATTGTTTGCGCAAGTAGGCCTGGGTTCCGTCGAGTGGATCCACAGTAAAATAGGCATTCAGACCAGGAATCGTACAGGGAACTCGCAATTCCTCTTCCTCAGCAATGACGCCGATTCCAGGAAAGTGCTCTTGCAAGAGTTTGAGGTACATTTTTTGTGCCTCGGGATCAGCCTTGCTTACCCAATCCGGTTTTCCATTGGGTTTGATTCCCTTGATTGTTCCTTCAGCATTGAATCTCAACCGACGAATGGTTCGGATGGCGCGAACAGCACATTCACGCATGATGAGCCCAATGGTCGCATCCGTGATCGTTCCGAATTCAACACCTGTTCGGTGTCTAATATTTCCTCGAACAAACATTTCACACCTCTCTTTCGTTTGAATGAGCCAAAGAAAAATACCCGTTTATCGGGTATTTGTCAATGATTAGTACTCTAAATTTGGATACAATGGAAAGTTCTTCGTAAATGCTTCTACTTCTCTACGAATCTCAGCAAGTTTCCCATCATCTGTTGCGTTCACGATCGCCTGATCAATCCATTCAACAATTTTCTTCATATCGTCTTCTTTCATTCCTCGTGTTGTCAGAGCTGGAGTTCCAAGACGAATTCCTGACGGATCAAGTGGTGGACGTGTGTCGTCTGGAATGGCGTTTTTGTTTACGGTGATTGCGGCTTTGTCTAATGCTTTCTCCGCTTCACCTCCTGTGACACCTTTGGTTGAGACGTCGATCAATAGCAAATGATTATCGGTTCCACCAAACATCAATCGATACCCTCGCGCGAGAAACTCAACTTCGAGAACTTTTGCATTCAGCTTGATTTGTCGTGCGTAGTCTTTGAACGTTGGTTCCAAAGCTTCTTTGAATGCCACAGCCTTAGCAGCAATCACGTTTTCGTGTGGGCCTCCTTGCAGGCCAGGGAACACGGCTTTGTCGATGGCTTTTTGGTGAATCGCCTTGCACATGATCATGCCACCACGAGGTCCGCGAAGTGTCTTGTGCGTAGTCGTTGTAACAACATCGAACAAGGGAACTGGGTTTGCCATTTCGCCGGCTGCGATGAGTCCTGCGATGTGGGCGATGTCAGCCATGGTGAGTGCACCGACCTCGTCAGCAATCTGTTTAATCCGTGCGTAATCGATCTCCCGTGAGTAAGCCGAGTATCCAACGAGAATTAACTTTGGTTTGTGTTCACGAGCTTTTGCTTCAATATCAGCGTAATCGATTTCGCCTGAGGCGGTTGTTTTGTATCGAATAAAATTCCAAACCTTGGCAGGGTGGGTGACTGGATGTCCGTGGGTAAGATGTCCGCCATGAGAAAGATCCATACCAAGAACAGTTTCGCCGGGTTGAAGCAAAGCAACATAAACAGCCAAGTTCGCGGGAGCGCCGGAAAGCGGTTGGACGTTCACGTGTTCTGCACCAAAGAGTTGTTTGGCTCGATCAATCGCGAGTTGTTCGATGACGTCGATTTCTTGGCACCCGCCATAGTAGCGTTTGCCTGGATACCCTTCGGAATACTTGTTTGTGGCGATGGAACCGAGGGCCTCGAGAACAGCTTCGGACACGAAGTTTTCAGACGGAATCATCTCAAGACCTGTCTGTTGTCGTGTTTTTTCGCGATTTAAGGCTTCCGAGATTTCTGGATCGTATTGAGAGAGTTTCATAGAAATGTTGTGAATAGGTTAAAAAAGCCTTGAAAATCGTGATATCACAACATAGGTTTGATAAAAATACTGTTCACAGTTTACTGGATGTAAATAGCGTTGACAACAAGCCAAAATACCGCTATGTTGACTTGACACGTTTGTTTGCGTGTTGATTTTTTTCTGGAGAAACAAAGGTACGTGATGTCATGGCAGAGAACTCAAAAATCGACCTCGACACCCCTTTTTTCCAAGGCTCAGCAGAAAGAATTCACCAGTTGCCTGTTCTGGCTTCGTGTGAACGTCTGGGTGATCTTGTGCAGGGTCAGCAGATCAGTGCTTCAAGCGACGGTCAAACCGTCGTCGTGATTCATTCGAACGGGGGCAAAGATCAACTGACACACAGCCGTTTCCGACTGCCTTCGATGTCTTTTGAACCTGCCGGTGATGGACCTGGCACACGGATCATTGAGGTGAGTGAGTTTAGCGTGCTTCTCTGGGGGAAGCCTGCAAGCGATCGTCCCCGTGGGGTGTATCTCTTGACCGAAGATCGCTTTGAACTCAAAGACACACTCGATGAACTTCTCGAAGTACGTCGTGCTGGATCCGTTATCGTTGTCCTTGGCCGATGCCAGAACGACGAAACAAACACGCTTCGAGCGATTACGCCGTTTGGTACGGTGGACGTTCCTGTTGGATCCATTGTGACGCCTCTTGCGAGCGGAAACGTCCAGATTGTTCGCACCATTGGGAACACTTACTATCGCTACGAAATTGGACCTGATGGGTTCACGGATGTCTGCCCGGTCTTCGTCAAACCAGACGAACAATTGATTGGCCTGGCGCAAATGCACGGGCTGAAAATCCTTTGTCTGTCTGGGGAAAAAACTTCACGATTCGTTGGTGTGGGCCAGCTTCAACAGCTGCTTGGCACAGACGGAGTTGTGGAGTTTCAGGGGCGACTTGAGCGCGTTTGGCAATCTCCCTCAGGGAAGTCGATTGCTTGGCTCATTCGTCGTACAGAGGAAGGACTGGTCAAGCGCACTCTGTGTTTGAACGGACGTGCCATCTACGACGGTCATTTTCGTGTTCATTCCAAGGACTTGCATTGGTCCCCGAACGAACAACAGATTGGCGTACGTATCTCGTCGCTTCAGTCTGGAAGTACTTCTCAGATCATCACGCCAACCGAACGTCTCGTTCTTGACAGCGGTCTTCTCGAAGACTTCTTGGTCGATGACCAGGGGCATGTCGCCGCAAGACTCATGTTTGAAAACGGGGAGTACACGCCCTTTGTCTACAATCTTCAGCACGACACAGTTCCGTTTGCCTGGAACCTGACGTGGAGTGAAGGAGAAGTGCGTTACAACTCTGTAAACTGCACATCGGTCCTGGCAACCAACGATCGAACGCATTGCACGAACTCTGCTGAGTCTTGAACAGACTCAGTTTTTTTATTTTGAAAGATAGGTTAGAGTAGATTTACTATGTTAGACCAAGCAAAACGTATTCACATGATCGGCATCGGCGGAATCGGTTTATCCGGTTTGGCCAAGCTTCTTTTGGCTCAAGGAAAGATTCTCACAGGATCAGATTTGCAAGAAACACCGATCACCAAAGATTTAGAAAAACGCGGAATCAAGATTCACTACGGACATCACTTGGTGAACTTAGATCAGGATGTGGATTTGGTCATTTATTCCTCCGCCGTTCCTGAAACCAACATTGAACGATCCTGGGCAAAAGAACGAGGAATTCCCGAACGAACCTACGCGCAAGCTCTTGGTGAATTCTCACGTCAGTATTCCACGATCGTTGTTACTGGAACTCATGGGAAGAGTACTACCACCGCCATGCTTGGACTTATTTTGGAAGCCGCTGGTTATGATCCGACTGTCTTGGTCGGTTCGCTTGTTCCAAGTTTTAAAGATGGAAACATTCGTATCGGTAAGAGTCGATTCTTTGTTGTAGAAGGATGTGAGTACCAGGCAAACATGTTGAATCTTCATCCTGAGTCGATCGTGCTCACAAACATTGAAATGGATCATCCAGATTTTTATCGTGACATTGATCACGTGCGTGGAACCTTCAAAGAATTTGTTGATCGATTATCTGGCGATGGACTGGTTGTGATGAATGCGGATGATCTTGAATCTCGTAAACTCATTTCTGATCGATCGGTGACATTTGGGTTTGATCAAAGCGCTCAGTACCGATTGGTTGGAAACGATGTTTATCGAAAAGAAGACGGGGAGACATCGATTGGATCGTTCACACTCAAGATTCCTGGCGATTTTAATAAACACAACGCGCTTGCTGCTACGACTGCCGCAATGGAACTAGGTATTCCATTTGAAATTTGCAAACAAACCATTGAGTCGTTCACTGGAGTTTGGCGACGCTTTGAACATGTTGGCATGTTCGGCGAGGTGGAAGTGATTTCAGATTACGGACATCATCCAACAGCCATGCTTTCAACGGTTGAAGCAGCACAAGCGTTTTATCCAGATCGAAGAATTGTCTTGGTATTTCAGCCACACCAGCACGCACGAACAAAGTCTCTCTACCACGAGTTTGTGCAGGCGTTTTCCAAAATGACCGTGCCAACAATCTTGGTTGAGGTGTACGACGTTGCTGGTCGTAATGAAGACCAGTCGATCTCATCGAATCAGATTGTTCAAGAAGTTGCGCGAGAGAACTTGGTCTTTGCAAAAGATTTGGACGAAGCGGAAACAATGATTCGAGAAACCGTGAAATCAAACGATTTGCTCATCGTAATGGGAGCAGGGGATATTGATTCGGTGGCAAGAAAACTAGTAAAGGGTTGACACAAACCCTTTTTTTCTTTAAGTTTTTCTTGTTCGTTCAACTGGGAGGTGGACATGAAACCCGTGTATCAGAGACAGATCTGCGAAGGATTTCTTGAGATTGCTGTGTATGGAGCTGCGCGCAACTGGCGGTTTGTGGGAGATACAGCTGAGCAGATGGATGAAGCCAATCCCGGCATCGTGGAAGCGCTTCAGAAAGTCATGACAAAGCATCGTGTTGAGCGCGCTCTTGTTCCACGACCTGTCTTTGGTACAGAGATTGTGAACCCCGTTCAGCTTCGTCGTGAGATTTTTCCTCGATTTTTGCGAGGAGCCGAAGGTGACGGTGTGCGATTGAATTTCACAAACGATGCCTACGTGCTTTCTTCAGCGGATTGTCCGTGCGTTGTCATCTGTGATCCGATCAAAGCGATCGCCATTGGAGTTCACGGCTGTCGTGATGCTCTCTTGGACCGTGGGCGCATTGCTGGAAAGTCTGGCCGTGAACCCGCTTCTGTTCTCTACAAAGCTATGGAGCTTGCTCGTAATCGCGGATGGGTGAAAACGTCTCCGCTTTCTGTCTTCATTGCAGCTGGCATTGGCCCGACCATGTTCACACATCCAACGACGCCAACCGTCATGGGAGAAGATGGAATCGAGCGAGTCAACGAATATCAAGAAGTGAATCGACAACTGATCGACCATCTCTTGAATACGTACGATCAGAAACGATTCAAGATTGTTACAGATCCTGTACAAGGTTCAATCAATCTAGTCGAACTCATCGTGGCTCAATTTGCCGAGTATGGTGTGACTCGAGATCAAATCGAATGGGATGGTGTGGATACTGCCATGGACAAAGGTCCAGATGGTAAATTTCTTTATCATTCTAGTCGACGTGATCCAACCAAGCGCAATCTGGTCGTCGTCAAACTTCACTAGAAGAGCATTCGTGCTCTTTTTTCTTTTTTGTTAGTATGAAGAAGACTATGCAAGACCAACTCAAACAGCTTTTCGGCGATCGCTTCAAACAAGATGAACCTATGGCGAAATACACCAACTTTCGTATAGGTGGGCCGGCGAAGTATTTTGTGGAAGTGAAAACCGTGGAGGAATTGAAACAAGTGATTCAACTCGCAAACGAGTATCAAACTCGTTATTTTGTGTTTGGTGGGGGATCGAATATGTTTGTGGCGGATAGTGGTTTTGATGGAATCGCAATCAAGATGGCTATGCGAGGGACAGTGATCGACGGAAATCGTATGAAAGCTGAAGCTGGTGTTTTGTCTGCTGGACTTGCGCGAGCCACAGCAAAAGCAGGACTCGCTGGATTTACTTGGGCAATTTCTTTGCCTGGGACAATTGGTGGAGCTGTTCGAGGAAATGCTGGATGTTTTGGTGGGGAAATAAAAGATAATCTTGTTGAAGCAGAATTGTTGAGAGATGGGGAGGTTGTGACAGTTCCTGTCAGTGAGTTACAACTTGGTTATCGAGAATCTGCTTTAAAACATTCAAACGATATTCTTTTGTTAGCCACGTTTGAATTTCAACTTGGCGATCCAGAAATACTTCTCGCAGAACTAGATACAAAACTTGCTTCACGCAAAGCTTCTCAGCCACTGGATGCTGGTTCAGCTGGATGTACCTTCAAAAACTACGAAATTTCTTCAGACGAGGACTTGCAACGAATTGCTCTTAAACTCGATTTACCTGTAGAGGTGGGAGCAGCCCGTCGTATTCCGGCGGGCTGGCTCATCGACAAAGCTGAACTCAAAGGCTTTCAGATCGGTGACGCACAGGTAAGCGAGAGACATGGGAATTTCATTGTAAATAAAGGTCATGCAACTGCCGACCAAGTGAATCAAGTTATTAGCGTGATCAAAACTCGTCTTCGAGATCAGTATGGGATACAATTAACAGAGGAAGTTCAATATATCGATTAAGAGACTTACAAAAAACACTATGCGAATCACAATGCTTAAGGCTACGAACATGGAAATGACGGATGCAATTAAGGCTCATGTTGAGAATCGTGTTGAATCCTTATCAAAACTCTGCGAAGAATTTGATCCAGCGGATGAAATGCGTGTAGAAGTGGGAAAGTCTTCAAAACATCATGCCAAAGGTCCTTATTTCTTTGCGGAAATGCATTTAGCTGTTCCAAAAACAGTCTTGCGTACGGTTGTCGAAGATGAAGACCTCTATAAAGCAATTGATACGGCCCGTGATCAAATCCGACGCCAACTAACAGATTACAAGGAAAAACTTGATGATAAGTCTCAGCGCGGAGGACGACCAGACAAAGAATAATGAGGATCGGTCCGGCATAGCTGGATCGGTTTTTGTTTCTTGATTTCTTAGACGAAAACGGCCATAATGCGGCACATAACCTTACTGACGATCTATGAGCAAAGTCTTAAAACTCCTTTTCGGTGATCCAAACAAAAAGCTTTTGAATGAACTTCAAAAAGAAGCTAATGCGATTACGGCGCTTGAGCCAAGCATGGCGTCTCTTTCTGATGAAGCTCTAAAAGAAAAAACAGCGGAATTCAAAAAACGTCTTGAACAAGGCGAATCTTTGGACTCTCTGTTGAACGAAGCGTTTGCGGTTGTTCGTGAAGCTTCCAAACGCACACTTGGTCAACGTCACTTTGACGTGCAGTTGATCGGTGGACTCGTTTTACATCGAGGACAAATTGCGGAAATGCGAACCGGAGAAGGTAAGACCCTTACCTCAACACTCGCGCTTTATACAAACGCACTCCTTGGAAAAGGAGCACATCTTGTTACCGTCAACGACTATCTCGCAAAACGCGACGCTGTTTGGATGGGTCAGATTTTTCATTTCCTCGGACTCAGTGTTGGAGTCATTCAGCAGTTTGATTCTTATTTATACGACCCAACATACAAAGCCATTCAGGAACACACAGACGTTGCATCAGAATCTAAAGAAGAAATCGAAAAAGAATCGTTCCAAGTGCACGATGAATTTTTGCGACCCTGTACACGACGAACAGCCTTTGAAGCAGACATCACCTACGGAACAAACAACCAGTTTGGTTTCGACTACTTGCGCGATAACATGGCGCCTGACTTTTCTCAGACTGTGATGCGAGGCATGCCCTACGCGATTGTCGACGAAATCGATTCTATCTTGATTGACGAAGCACGCACACCGCTTATCATTTCCGCGGCAGCAGAAAAATCAAACGAGCTTTACTATCGATTCGCGGAAATCGCTGCAACCTTGAAGGCTGATGAGCACTTTAATGTGGATGAAAAGATGCGAACGGCTATTTTGACAGAAGCGGGAATTGAATATATTGAAAAGCAACTTGGCATCGAAAATTTGTATGCAGTTGATCAAGGACAATATCAACGCTATGCAGACACAGCTCTTCGTGCACAGGCAAACTATCAAAAAGACGTGCACTACATTGTGAAAGACAATGAAGTGATTATTGTTGACGAGTTCACAGGACGCTTGATGCCTGGTCGACGTTTTTCAGAAGGGATCCACCAAGCGATTGAAGCAAAAGAACACGTAGAAATTCAACGTGAAAGCGAAACGCTTGCAACCATTACCTTTCAAAACTTGTTCCGCATGTATGGCAAGCTCGCCGGAATGACAGGAACCGCTTCAACCGAGGCAGAAGAATTCGCGAAGATTTATTCGCTTGAGGTTGTTGAAATTCCAACGAACAAGCCAGTGATGCGTCTTGATCGTGGAGATAAAGTTTTCAAAAACGAACTTGGAAAATACACCGCAGCGATCGCAGAAATCAAAGCCATGCACGAAAAAGGCCAGCCTGTTTTGGTTGGTACAGCATCGGTTGAGAAAAACGAATTGTTGCACGAGTTGTTGAAGCGTGAAGGCGTGCCTCATGAAATTTTGAACGCAAAAAACCACGAACGAGAAGCGGAGATTATCGCGCAAGCTGGTCGAGTGGGAGCGGTGACGCTTGCTACAAACATGGCAGGACGTGGTGTGGACATTAAGCTTGGTGGAAATCCAGTTAATCCAGAAGAAGAACAACGCGTAAAAGAACTCGGTGGATTATTTGTGCTTGGAACGGAGCGTCACGAATCACGTCGAATCGACAACCAGTTGCGTGGTCGATCTGGACGACAAGGAGATCCAGGTCTAACACAGTTTTATATTTCCATGGAAGACGATTTGATGCGCATCTTTGGAACCGATCGTGCAAAATCCATGATGGATCGTCTTGGTATTCCAGACGACATGCCGATTGAAAACGGACTCATCACAAGCGCGGTAGAAAAAGCACAGATGCGAGTAGAAGGACATCACTTTGATTCACGCAAACATTTGCTTGAGTACGATGATGTTTTGAACAAACATCGTGAGGTGATTTACGCCCGACGGTTGGAAGTGCTTGAAACGTTTGATAAGGAACCAGAAAAATTGCGTGAACGTTTGCTGGATATTGTGGAAGGAGAGGTTGAGCAAGTTGTGTTGTTTCATACGGGTGAGTTTGTCGAACAAACAAAAGGTGCTGCAAAACCCGCTGTGAACTCTGCTTGGAACGTACAAGAAATTGTTCAAACAGTGCAAACAATCGTCCCAGTTTCTGAAACACACAAAAAAGAAATCGAAGCCTCTTCAACCGTTCATCTGCAAGATAAACATTCTATTGCAGAAGGACGCACAAAGATCATCGAAACAATCATGAAGGTGATTAGCGAACATTACGACGGGCTCAAGCAATACCTTCCTGATCCAAAAGAATTACACCTCGTTGAGAAAGCGGTAGTCATTCGCGCCATCGACATGCTCTGGATCGACCACCTGGAAGCCATGCGAGCCCTTCGCACAGGAATCGGTTTACAAGGCTACGGTCAACGTGACCCACTCATCGAATACAAACGTGAAGGCTTCAACATCTTCCAAAGTCTCCTCGGCTCTATCAACCAAGAAATCACCTATACCTTCTTCAAATACGCCCACCACGCCGTAGACATGAAGGTTCAAGCAGAACTCAGCAAGTCCTTGTTGAATCGAGTCGGAGTGACCATGGAAGGGGCAGTAAAAAGTGAGTCCGAAAATCTCCCCACTTCCCAAGCCTTGCCTGCCGGCAGGCAGGGGGGGATCAAAGGGGGGTTGCCGTCTTCAGATGAAAAAGCAGGACGCAACGAACCTTGTCCTTGTGGAAGCGGAAAGAAGTTTAAGAAGTGTCATGGGGCTTAATATGTCCATCATCACAAAGAAAATTCAACCAAAATATTTCGAGGCTATTCTCGCGGGGAAGAAGACGTATGAGTTGCGACTCAGTGATTTTGAGATTAACGAAGGCGATACGCTTGTCCTCGAAGAATGGGATGGGGAGCCACGAGTCTTTACTGGACGAAAATTGGAAAAGACCGTAACTCACGTTGGGAAGTTCAAGATTGATGAACTCTTTTGGCCAGTAGAAGAGGTGATGGAAAAAGGCTTGCAGATCATTTCGATTGAATAAGACAAAACCGCTCTCGGAAATTCCGGAGCGGTTTTGTGATAGAATTTTGAGGTCACAAATTGTGACCTCAAGTTTTGTTGAAAATTGGAAGTCACAAATTGTGACATCCAATTTTTGTGACGTCATTCTATAAATATATTTTGATCAAAGTTATGATCCAACCAGGAATCTACAAACACTACAAAGGGAATCTCTATCAAGTCCTTACAATCGCCAAGCATAGTGAGACACTTGAGGATTTGGTTGTGTATGAAGCGTTGTATGAAAATGAGATGTCGCAGTTTTGGGTGAGACAGGTTCAGATGTTTGAAGAAGAAGTTGAAGTTGATGGGAAGAGAATGAAAAGATTTGAGTTTATAAAAAAAGATAAATAAAAAAGAGACCGACGTGGTCGATCTTGTTGAGGGGGGGATGATGTTACGGCGTGTCGATGATGGTGCCATATGCGTACGAGATGGACGCGATCAGCGGGAGACCATTGTGATGAATCTCCTCGCGCACGGCCCATGTGACTAGGTAGCCACCGCGTTTGAAGACGGGTTCGCTGGGGCGACCATGACGATCGAACCAGGTAATTTCTTCACGCATGAACGTCTTGGCATCTTCACTGATCAGCCAGAGGATGACCAGACCGTCTTTCTGCCTTTCCTCGGCCAGATCGACCGGATGATCTTCCATCCGAAGGCGAGTTCGCCAGAGGAACGCTTCCACACTATCATCGAACAGATTGACAGCTTCCTGAATCACATCTTTCAAGAATTGCAACACGATGGACTCCTTTATGGGGGAGGTGAGAGATGATAGGAAACGAAGAAGAGTTTAGCCTATTTTGAGCATTTTGTCAATGCTTTGGAGCTATTTTTAGCTATTTTCCAAATAAAAAAACAGGTTCAACCTGTTGGTGAGCCTGTGAGATTCAGGAGTTGTGATCTGGATTGTGATTTGGAAGCACCCAGACTTCGTAGATGCTAACGGCCAGTCCGGTAGCTGCTCCGACTCCAGCAAGTCCAAACAGCTTGTTCACGAGTGTGCCTACAAGTGAGCACACAATAATAACGATTGCTCCTCGAAGCGTTGGATTCATTGGAATTGTCCTTTCAACCGAACACGCCGATGCCTTTGAGAACAGCCCCGCCAAGCCAGATCAAAAACAGTGGCCAGGTGATCAACCGTAGGACGTCGCCAAACGGACGTCGAGGATTGTCGGGGAGGGATCCGATGAGCAGAGCGATGATCGAAAGTACCATCAAAAGTGAACCGACTTGCCAGGACCAGACATTGATTTGAATATCGAGCATGAGTTACCTCCGATTCAGAGACTAGGGAAGAATGAGTCGATTGTCAACCCTGGGTACGTCTTTGTGATAGAATCACTGGGTATGTTATTACGACCTGTTGATCAAAAAGCTTTAGTTCTTTGGGTGATTCTTTTCGCTTTCTTTTTTACTGGTTTGTTCTATTTTATTCCTGAATGGTTGATTTGGGTCGATCTTTTTATTTCCATTTCCATTTCAACGTATCTCGTCATGCTCATCGATAAACTTCAAGCCACGCACGGTGATAGACGCATCTCCGAGCGCTCACTTTTTCTCATGACCTTTTTTGGCGGATCTCTTGGAATGGTCCTTGCGATGTATACACTTCGACACAAGAGTAGAAAGTTATCGTTTCAACTT
Organism: Candidatus Uhrbacteria bacterium RIFOXYB12_FULL_58_10; assembly: GCA_943357275.1. Classification (GTDB taxonomy): domain Bacteria; phylum Patescibacteriota; class Patescibacteriia; order UBA9934; family GWF2-40-263; genus CALRGL01. The sequence continues at coordinate 14,672 of CALRGL010000006.1, forward strand.
GTTGTATGGTTGTTAGTTTTGATTCAAATAGGAATTGTTTGGTATCTTATAGCTCCTGCTCCGTTTGGACTAAACTCTCTTCCTATCCGAGCCAATGGAATCCCGATTTATACCTACTAATTTTATCGTATGTCAGAAAGACGTTCACCTGAACTCATGGAAATGCAGCGCATTGAGGCGGAGCGATCGGAAATGAAACGAACAACCGAACGTCTTCTTCGAGAGGCATTTACCGGAATTTTGTCTGAAGAAGAATTGGAACATCGTTTAAAAGCAGTTGCTGATACGGTTTTCGTGAATGAACAAGATTTCGATCGACTGCTAGAGGAACATCCAGATGAGGCAGATGCTGCTGGTGTGATGCGAGTCGAGGTAAAAGATGGAAAGATTCGTCGTTATGCTGTTGTAAAACAAGCAACACGTGCCGAGCAACTACATTCTCTTGCTCATGAAACAACACATTTGATGGCTCCAGACAGCTATTTTGTTACAAAAATTTGGCAAGATGATGACGCCGATAAAACATATAGTGTTTATATTGGTCCCCTAAGACATGAACGGTTTGTTGAAAATGGAAAGGTTGATCCATTGTCGATGGAGTTAGCTGATAGGAAACCTCGACAGCGCATTTTATTTTGGGAAGCTGTGACAGATTGGCATGCGGATGAACTTTTAAGAAACGAGTTAACAGATGAGGAAAAAGAAGAGATTGAAACAACCGGTTATCTTGAACGTCAGTATATTTCTTATTTGATTGATCAATCACCCGACAGAGAAGAACTGATTAAAGCAATTCGAACGACTTATGCAGAAGGGAATGAAGATCCATTTCGATGGGCTTTGCATAAAATAACAGATCGAAAAGATGATCAGATGTACGAAGCGTTGCTTGATGTGTTAAAGATTCCTCTTGAACAATGGGAGGAACGAGTTGATTTGTGGATGGGAGTTGTTCAGAAGTATTTTTCAACGAAATCTAAATAAGTTATGTATCAACTCACCAAGCGTCTTCTTCCAGGACAAGACCTTCGATTAGAAATCGAACGATTGGTTCAAGATCACCACGTTAAAGCCGGGGTGATTTAGTCCTTGGTTGGGTGTGTTACAAAATTAACATTGCGTGTCGCAGATGGAAAAACAGTAAAGACTTGGGATGAACCCTTTGAACTTGTTTCTGCAACAGGAACGCTTTCACAAACTGGTTGTCACGTTCACATTTCGGCTTCAAACCAAGAGGGAATCACGTATGGTGGGCATTTGAAAGAAGGATGTCTCGTCGGGACGACAGTCGAGTTGGTTATTGCTGTGTTTGAGGATATCGAGTATTATCGCGAGCCTGATGAACAAACAGGTTACGAGGAACTTGTTGTTCGCAAATTATGAAAAAGATTGAACTTCTCGCACCCGCCGGTTCCTATGAAGCCCTTCACGCCGCCATTAAGGCAGGATGTGATGCGATTTATTTTGGCGTGGTTGGGTTTAATATGCGAGCAAACGCTTCGGCTGCGTTTACGATCGAAGATTTGAAAGAGATCGCGCGCATTTGTCATGAGGCGGATGTTCGATGCTATCTTGCGCTTAACACGCTTGTTTACGATCAATCAATCGATGACATGAAAGCGGTGATTGACGCAGTGAAAGCATCAACGGTCGATGCGGTGATCATGTTTGATCCGTCTGTGATTCAATACGCAAAAGAACAAGGCGTAGAAGTTCACATCTCAACGCAACATTCCATTTCCAATATCGACGCGGTGAAATTCTTTGCTCAGTGGTCGGATCGCGTTGTCCTTGCTCGCGAGCTTACCCTCGAACAAATCAAACACATTACAGAACAAATAAAAGAACAAAACATTTGTGGTCCGCAAGGTCGTCTTGTGGAGGTAGAAGTGTTTATTCATGGAGCCATGTGTGTGGCGGTGAGTGGTCGTTGTGGAATGAGTTTATATATGTATAACACCTCAGCAAACTGCGGAGAGTGTTCACAACCGTGTCGACGTACGTTTACAGTGACCGATCAAGCGACCGGCAAACAACTTGATGTCGATAATGAATACGTGATGAGTACGGAAGACTTGTGTACGATTGGCATGCTCGATGAAATTGTAGACTCTGGTGTTGTCTCGCTCAAAATCGAAGGGCGAGGACGTGCACCAGAATATGTGGATGAAGTTGTACGATGTTATCGAGAAGCACTTGATTCGATTGAAGGTAAAACCTATATAAAAGAAAAGATCGCTGAGTGGAACAAACGACTTGGAACCGTGTTTAATCGCGGAATGAGCGAAGGGTTTTATCGTGGTAAAGCCTTTAAGTATTGGAGCGGGGAGTATGGATCAAAAGCTACACAGACACGCCAGTTCGTGGGAATCGTGAAGCACTTTTATCCAAAGGTTTCTGTAGCAGAGATCGAACTGCAAGCCATGGAACTTCATGGGGGAGACTCCTGTATAATCTTGAGTAAAACCGAAGGGGTGGTTCGATTCACGGTTGAGAATATGATGAAGGATGAACAACCTGTCAAAGAAGCTTTTCAAAAAGATTGGATCACAGTGAAAGTACCAGAACCGGTAAAGCATGGAGATCAGTTGTTCAAAATTATTCCAGTGAAGTAAAAGAAAACAGCGAATCAAATCGCTGTTTTTTAAACAAAAAAGACCCGTGTGGGTCAGTAGGGGCGGAATTGTTTGCGGAGCTTTTCGATGGCGGAGAAGATTTTCGTTCGAATGAAGAAGTTGTTGTCTGCGTCGCGGATGACGACCAGAGCGATGGTTTTTGCGCGTGCGCCGTATTTCTTTATGAAGTTTTTCGCTCCTGTTTTTGAGCTCTTGATCTGGAGAAAGATAGGGCCCAGGTCCTTGGTTTCGACGATGAAGTCGATCCCACGATGATCTTCGTCTATTGTACTTTTTCGAATAGAGTGAAACCAGTTTGGCACGTCGACAGATTCTTTGAAACTATCTTCAACACGTCGTTCGTGTTCGTGTCCTCGGTCAAGCATGAACTGATCGAGTGATCCTTGAACAGACATTGGATAACCTCCAAGTCGGAACCTATCGCAGATCACGGACCCTGTCAATTTAGAAAAACAATACCATAGCACCAGCCACGGTCATAATAAGCGTAATAACGACTCCAAGGACATTCGACAGTGTTCCATTTACATACTTCCCCATGATTGTTTTATTGTTTGAAATCAGAAGAATCATGACAAGCAAGACTGGAGCAGCGAGTCCATTAAAGATGGCTGTGTAGTACAACATCTTGAACGGGGGAATGTGTAAGAAGTTCACAACAAGTCCAACAAGGGTTGCTACGGCGATCACGCCATAGAATCCATGTGCATCTTTGAGTTTGCGATAGAGTCCGCTCTTCCACCCAACTGCTTCTGCAACCGCATACGATGCAGAGCCTGCGAGAATCGGTACGGCGAGAAGTCCTACGCCTAAAATGCCAATGGTGAAAAGAAGATAGGTGAAGTCTCCAGCAAGTGGTCGCAATGCTTCTGCAGCTTGTGTGGCTGTGTCGATGGACGTGATGCCTTGCGAGCGAAGCGTTGAAGCGGCGGTCATGATGATGAAAAACATCACGAGGTTTGAAAAGAACATCCCGATGATCGTGTCGATTCGCATTCCTTTGAGATCAGCTTCTTCAACGTTTGGTGTTCCTTCGCCTGCACCAGTGATTTTGTGCTGGGCAATTTCTTCTTCCACTTCTTCATCCGCTTGCCAAAAGAAGAGGTAAGGAGAAATGGTTGTTCCCAAGATGGCGACAATGTTCAAAAGATACTCCTTGTTTAAGGAGAACGAGGGGACAAACGTTGAATAGGCGATCAGACCCCAATCTTGTTTTACGAGAAAGGCTACAAAAATATAGGCAAACAAGGAAAACGTAAGATATTTTAAAAACTTTGCATACTGACGATAGGAAACAAAGATTTCCAAAAAGAGCGTGAGGACAGTTAGCATGATGAGCCAAAAAAAGAAGGGGAGACCAAAGAGCATTTGTGTGGCAGAGGCCATCGCTCCAAGATCTGCACCGATGTTAATGACGTTTGCTGCAACAAGAAGACTCACCGCAAGACCAAGGACAGGACGAGAATAATGTTTGCGGAGAATGCCTGAGAGTCCGTTTCCTGTGACCATGCCAATGCGACCGCACATTTCTTGGACAGCAGCCATGAAGGGAAACGAAAAAAGAGCCGTCCATAATTGTCCGTATCCAAACTTCACACCGGTTTGAGAGTAGGTCGCAATTCCAGAAGGGTCATCGTCCGCTGCGCCAGTAATAAATCCAGGACCAAGTCGTTTCAAAAGATCATTGATAATCATACAGAGATTGATTTCAGTATAACGACTTTTGATCAAGGTGAACATACGAAAAATGTTTCACGTGTGATAAACTGAACGTATCAAAGACCATGACGATTATGTATACAAAGATTTTTCGCTATCATATCGATGAACAACATTATTCGCTTTGGTTTCATCTCTCTCGTGCTTCCAATGAGATTTATGGGAGCTATCCTGATGTCTCCTTTAAGCAGTCTCCAAAACGAAAGGTGGGAGGAGGAATGGCTATTGAAGAAGTGATCGTCTATCCATCTAGATCTTACTGTGAACAGATGCACGATACGCTCAGAATAGACCCAGAAATTTGTGAAATGAGTCAATTATTTTTGAAAATTGTTCGAGGGGAGATTGAAGAGGAAGAAATCGGCGAGTAAGCTATCCACTTGCGGTATTTGTGGAAAATGCATACACTAACGCCGATTTTTTGATTATTCTTTTGAATCTTATGCAAACCTGGAAAGTGAAGAAAAAGGCTCAAACAAAAAAGCAGCACAAGCCTTGGGGCGTGCGTATTCTTGCGGTGTTTTTCCTTGTCGCAACCGTTCTTACCTATGGGTACGATTTCCCTAAGTTTTGGAATCAGACGATTGACCAGGTTCACCTACCATCACAACTAAAGATGAGTGAACAAGCGTTTCGTCTTGGTTTGGATTTGCAAGGTGGAACTCACCTCATCTACGAAACAGACATGAGACAAATTCCAGAAGCACAAAAGGATGAAGCTTTGGAAGGTGTGCGAGATGTTATTGAACGTCGTGTAAATGCGTTTGGTGTGTCTGAACCGGTTGTACAAACAACATCAACAAACGGTGCTTATCGAGTGATTGTGGAACTCGCGGGTGTCTTGGACGTTTCAGAAGCTATTTCACAAATTGGTGAAACGCCAGTGCTTGAGTTTAAAGAAGCAGGACAGAAATTGGATCGAGCTCTCACAGACGAAGAAAAGAAACAACTTGCAGAAACAAATATCGCAGAAAAGAAATCTGCTGATGTTGTTTTGGCACGCGCATTGAAGGGTGAAGACTTTACCGCACTCATCAAAGAAAACTCGATAGAACAAGCGGGCGATCAGCAAGGAATCTTGAAAGGAATCTCTTCCACGGCCGGAGGCATTGAATTTATTGATGCGATCAAAGCGTCAGGACTCAAAACAGGTCAGATCAATCGAAAGGTGATTGAGACCAGCCAAGGATTGAACATTTTCCGATTGGATGATCAGCGTACAGCAAAGGAAATGAATATTTCGCATATCTTGGTTTGTTTTGCTGGAAAGACAGGTTGTCAAAATGAACGAAACGAAATGGATGCTTCCATTAAGATTCAAGATCTTTTAGCAAAGGCAACTCCTGACAACTTTGCACAACTTGCAAAGGAAAACTCGGATGATCCATCCGTTGCAACCAACGGTGGCGTTTTGGGTTGGAGCACAGGTGATAATTTTGTTGAAGCGTTTAAACTTGGAGCAGGTGCTCTTCAAAAAGGTGGTATTTCAAAAGTCGCGATTGAAACAGAATACGGTTATCACATTGTCTACAAGTCCGATGAACGAGAAGCACCTGTGTATGATGTCTCGCGCATCTTGATGCCTTTCTCAAACGAATTCGACATTGTTCCTCCAAGTTCTCCTTGGGTAAACACAGAACTGTCTGGAAAGCACTTGGAACAAGCAAGTGTTCAATTTGATCCAAACACACAAGCTCCTCACGTTGCTTTGAAGTTTAACGCAGAAGGTGGAGATTTGTTTGGAAAACTCACAGCTTCACACATTGGCCAGCCAATCGCCATCTTCCTTGATGGGGAAGCAATTTCAACGCCAACCGTTCAAAACGCTATTTACGGTGGACAAGCCGTGATCACGGGAGATTTTTCTATCGACGAAGCAAAACTGCTTGCACAACGCTTGAACGCGGGTGCCTTGCCAGTTCCGGTTGAACTCTTGTCTCAGCAGCGCATTGGTCCAACCCTTGGAGCCGTTTCTCTTGAACAAAGCGTGACAGCAGCACTCTATGGATTCTTGTTCATCGCGATTTTCATGATCGCTATGTATCGTTTCCCTGGTTTCGTGGCTGTGGTTGCGTTGTTCTTCTTTGCTGCGATCAACTTGGCTCTTTCTCGAATCTTTGGTGTGACCATTACACTTGCTGGTATTGCGGGATTTGTGTTGTCCCTTGGAATTGCGGTGGACGCAAACGTGCTTATTATTGAACGTTTGAAAGAAGAAATTAACGCAGGTCGTGGCTATGTTTCTGCCTTGGAAGAAGCCTTCAAGCGTGCTTGGGGAGCCATTCGAGATGGAAATACCACGACACTTATTGCAGCTGCAGTCTTGTATTGGTTTAGTTCAAGCTTTATCCGAGGATTTGCTCTGACGCTTTCCATTGGTGTGCTCCTAAGTATGTTTACGGCAGCTACTGTGGCGCGTGTCTATATGATGGCTCTCTTGCAATGGAAGTGGCTCCATAAGCCAGTCCTCTTTAACGTGAAGAAATAGACTGTATGAAATTAAACATCGTTGCAAATCGCAAGATTTGGTATACCTTTTCTGCGATCTTGCTCAGTTCCTGTCTCATTTTCGTAGCTGTGATTGGATTCAAATTCGGTATTGACTTCACTGGGGGAAGTTTGCTCGAGGTTAAATTCGATCAGTCCGTTACAACAGATCAAGTTCGACAAACACTAGAATCAGCAGGTTATACATCTGTGTCTTTACAAGAAACAGATAGCCAGACGCTGCTTCTTCGCACAGAGACTATTGACGAAGTCAAACATCAAGAACTTCTTGGTTCTTTGAAAGGATTGGCTGGCGCAGAAGAATTGCGTTTTGATTCCATTGGACCTGTGGTTGGAAATGAGCTTCGAAAGACCGCCTCGGTTGGTGTAATTCTTACGCTGGTTTTGATTGGTTTGTATGTGGCCTGGGCATTTAGAAAGGTTTCCGAACCTGTTGCTTCTTGGAAATACGGCATCCTTACCATTTTGGCCTCGCTTCACGACGTAATCGTTGCCGTTGGTGCGTATTCTGTTCTTGGATATTTTTACGGATGGGAAATCGGCACAGCGTTTGTTGCGGCAGTACTCACCATCTTGG
>CALRGL010000007.1 GCA_943357275.1 Candidatus Uhrbacteria bacterium RIFOXYB12_FULL_58_10
GTTGCTGGACTCTTAATCACGTACTCAATCGCTGGACTCTTTGGAATCGCTATTGCTGCCATGGCAATGCTTTCTCTTTCTGGAATCATTGTGGCTATGGATGCGTTTGGTCCTATCACAGACAATGCTGGTGGAATTGCTGAAATGGCTGAACTTCCAAAAGAAGTTCGTGACGTAACAGATCCACTCGACGCTGTTGGAAACACCACAAAAGCTGTCACAAAAGCTTACGCAATTGGATCAGCTGGACTTGCAACCGTTGTCTTGTTTGGAGACTATGTTCACGCCATTGAAAACACAACAGGAAACATCATCACGTTTGATCTTGTTAACCCTTCTGTGATCGCTGGTCTCTTCTTAGGTGGAGTTGTGACCTACTGGTTCGCAGCCTTCGCTATGGAAGCTGTAGGAAAAGCAGCTGGTGCCGTTGTTGAAGAAGTTCGACGTCAGTTCCGAGAAATCGAAGGTATTATGCAAGGAACAGCCAAGCCTGAATACGGCAAAGCGGTCGACATCGTTACAAAGGCTGCGATCAAATACATGATCGCCCCTTCCATGCTCGCTGTTCTTGCTCCAATTGTTGTCGGGTTCGTTCTTGGACCAGAAGCTCTTGGAGGCTTACTCGTCGGTTCCATTGTCACAGGTTTGTTCGTAGCTATTTCTATGACAACCGGTGGTGGAGCTTGGGACAACGCAAAGAAATTCATCGAACAAGGTAACTACGGTGGAAAAGGATCAGATACACACAAAGCCGCTGTCACAGGTGACACGGTCGGCGATCCATACAAAGACACTGCTGGCCCTGCGATCAACCCAATGATCAAGATCTTGAACATTGTTGCACTCCTCATCGTTACATTGATTGTTTAAACAAAAAGAAAACCACTCAGAGAAATCTGGCGGTTTTTTGTATACAAATAGTTGTGTCATCCCGACGTAAAAAAGATCTGTTAGATTGTTTGCATCTGCAATTTCCGAAAACAATATGAAAGACAAACAGATCCCTCCTACGTCGGGATGACACGGTGGTGAAAATAAAAAACCATCTCTTTGCGAGAGACGGTCAGTGACAACGTCAAACCGAGATACCCAATGTTCGCAAGTGATCATTTGTGAGATTCCGAAGTTGTTCCCAACTCAGCCCACTTCCATTCAAACGAGAAGATCCGCCAACGATATCAGAACCGTTCCAACCGTTTGCACGTGTGAAACCTTCTGCATCATTCAATACGTCGTAAAGACTTGGAACAGGAAACTGCACAATGTATCGTGAGCGTCTCCCAATCGAATAAACGAATCGTCCATCGTCGCGTCGAGCAACCAGAGAAATAAATGCATCCATTCCCTGATTGAACAACAGATAGCGCGCTTCATTTCCTCCGATCTCATCGACGATCTTGTAGATGGGGGAGTCATAGAGAATCTCTCGACGTGTATCAAGATCTTCTTCACCTGCTTGACCCATCAAGTACAAATCAAGACGTCTCAAGACCGCATCAAGATTGTCTCGCAACATTTCCGCTGTTGCTTTTGCAAGGAATCCTGACTTGCGAAGATCCGTATAGGGTCTAAACACCCAGTTGTGATTTCTCACAAGACGATCATCCAGATTCATCGGGAATGCACCGCCGGTAATATCCCAACGATCATTGAGAGCAAGCAAACGATTGATGACTGGGATACTCTGTGTTCCTTCAAACAACTTGTAGTTGAGAAGAAGCCAAACAGCAAACGCTGTATCTTGATCCGTGTCATTGATGTAGATGTGTATCGGACCTTTTCCGCTGACTGCAAACGCTTTGAAGAGTCCACCCTTGATCGCAAAATAGATTTGCATGCCCGTACTCATCGTTACTTCACGGATCACTCCATTGTGATGATCGGAATTCAGGTGACAGGTCTCGGGATCAAAGTTTGGTCCACCATGTACCACACCATCAAGTGCAATCGATCGATCAGGAGTGTTCCTGAGAAACTCCTCCCAACTCATTGATTCGCGAGGCAGAATATGGATAACAAATGGAGAAATAGATCCGGACATGACAACACCTCTTGTTTGCTCTTGCACACATTCGCGCAAGAAAACAACTTAGTTGAATGGATAAAAAAGGTCAACTAAAAAACCATCTCTTTGCGAGAGACGGTCAGTGAATACAATACACGGGAGTACAGAGAACTTCGTTTCCCTGTGCAAGAACATCTTCTCCTTCGAGAACATCTTGAGAGAAACATCCGCACGCGGATGTTGGGTTGTGACCTTCGTGTGGTGCGAAGTAGAACTCGCATGCATCACCACTCAATGACTCAATGTTGTCGACGTGTGCGAGACACTTGTCGAGCTGACACCAAGCGCCGTTAGCAAGCTCAAGTCTGAGTCGCAGGCATCCTGTCTCGTCGACTGCTGGATAACAGGTTTCGAACCGTGCTTGCTCATCGTAGACATCACGCAATTCATCACAACTTGCAAACGGATTCTCGACTCCGACATCCTGCTCAATCGAGGCGTCCGATTCCTTCTCATCGACAGGAGTGCGAGAGGAATCAACACAACCGACAAGACAACAGACAATCAACATTTGTTTCATGAGTTTCTCCTGAATGTTCTCAACAATAAACGACGGTGTGGAAACGAGCTTAATCATCCTTTCTCTTTTCGTCAAGAATTCTCCAAAGAAAAAACGAGGCTCGTGAGAACCTCGTTAGGAGTTTCGATCAAAGACCCATGCCAATTCCCAGACCATCGTGCTTGGCAGCTCGCTTCATGGAAGCGAGGATGCCAGCGACCTGCTGTCGATTCAGACTGCGCTTCTGCATCACATCATTTCGACGCAAGTCGTAAACACCAGCCTGGTCGATCGTACGAACGATCTCGCGATCCGTATCGTCAATGATTCGGAAACGAGTCGGAGGTGAAATCTCGGGCCAAGAAGTCGGGTCTGCTGTGATACCTGCGGGGGTTTCTACAACAGGAGGTTCGACAACGGGTGGTTCGGTCACAGGAGTCTCTGCAAGCACACTGTCTTTGAGCTGAATGACCTGGTATCTCGTAAGCCGACGATGCTCGCGGAACTTGCCCATGAGATTCGATGGGAAGTTTCTTTCTTTCAGAAGAAGCAGGATGTGACGATCCGTTTCGTCAGTCTCATACTCTTTCGCTGTGGGCGTTGTCGAACCCGTCTTGGCAATACGTCGAGGCCAAGTATTCACGTTGAGCGTGATATTGCTCAAGTCCACCTGGACAGGTGTGCTGACCGCTGGTCGAGTTCGTACCACCGCTGCGGGCAAAGGCTCGGGAGCCGGTTCAGGTGCGGGTGCGGGTTCAGGCGTAAGAACAGGAGCCGGTTCGGGAGCTTGTACAGGTTCAGGAACTGGCTCGGGAGCAGGAGAAGCTGTTTGCAGTTCTGGTGACGAAGTCACTTCAGGAACAGGAACAACTTCGGGAACAGGAATAACTTCGGCAGCAGCAACGACGGGAGATGGTTCAACTGTCGGTGACGGAGCTTCCGCTCGCTCACCGTTGCCATTTCCGTTTGCGTTGTTCACCGCACGATTGTACTGACTCAAAACCCCGCGTACCTGGTGACCGGTCAGGTTGTACCTGACACACAACTGGTCACGCGGTCCATTGACTCGAAGCCAATCCGTCTCACTGTACCGAGGACGCTCGGCAATGATCACTTCGCGCATCTCGTCTGTGACCTCGATAATCGGCCGTTCTGGCACGTCCAGACTCACCCCTGCTTCACGAGCCAGACGATCCTGTCTGGCTTTGACCATGTTCCATTCGTCTCCACATGAGGTAACGAAATTTCCAACCTTGACCAACAGGTCTCCAATGTTCATCGTTTCTCTCCTCTGGTTGATCAGTCGAAACTGATTTTGGTTCCGCTGTGATTGAGATACACAAGCGGGGTTCGAGTTGCCATGTTCCACAATTGTTCAACAACTTCGAAATGCGTTGGGCGAGGTTCTTCCTGCCCAAGTGGCTGAATGCGAATCATCCAGGTTCGCATAGGTTGACGTTGCGCTGTGAACCAGACGTAATGTTCAAAACGATCAGGCCACAAAGAGCACACACGGTTTCTGAGTTGCTGCCCAAGTCGGGGATCACTCAAAACGCGGAACTCTCCTTGGTCTCCGATACGCTCCATTGCACGACGTGTGATGTCTTGCAAGATGTCGTTAAACGACTGTGTGTACGATTCGTTCACCGTCCAAACAGCATTCTCACAACGATCAATGGAACCCATCACAAGAGCCATCCACCACAAGAATCCGAGTTCTCGTGAGAGATGTACATGATCCTCAACCGAGCTTCCAGGAAGTTGTCGACGAAGCGCTGTATTGCGATCCATCATTCTTCCGTAAGAAGCCCAGAACTGAGCCGTGCTTTCAAAGGTCGAATAGAACTTACTTGTGTTTACGATCCCTTGCAAAACAGCTTCGTCGTCACGTGCGCTATAACTCGACACGCTCAAATAAGCTGGATCGTTCAAAGGAAACACAGAGAACACAGAAAGGACATCTTCTACAAACGTGTGACACGAACCATCAAAGTCGAAGTTCGCAAACGTCAGTGGATTCCACCCACGTTCTTTGATCTGTCGAACAGCTTCTTGAATCGAACCTTGAACAAGGTGGATTCCTGAGGCTTGGGCCTTGATGCGTTCGTAAACGTCTTCATTATGTTCAGCACCAATCAACTGGTGAGCTTGGACACCTTTTTCAAGGTAACCCGAGAGTTCCAAGTTGGCGTTACCGGGCAAATACAGACCACGCACGCATGAAGATGACTGAAAGGACAGGGGAAGGAACTGCATCCAAGCCCTGCGAACAGCGTTTTTCGCTGGATAATCGTAGGAACGCTCGAGTGACATCATTCCTCCTTTCCGCTTGATAACGGATGAAGAAACCTAACAAACACCGGGTCTTCTGTCAATGAATCCTTTAAGAAACCTTGACGAAAAGCCTTTTCTTGTTTAGGTTGAGGGGTCGTTCTTTGGATAGACAAAAGGAGGACTGGATGTCTCAACAAGACGAAGATGATTTGCTGATTGAACTGTATCAAGCCCAAGAGGATGCCAAAAAGGCACAACTGCGACTTGAGAATCTCACCGTTGCTGCACAGATGGCACTGGAGCAATCCGGACAAACAACAAACGTTGTTGGAACGCTCCTGCTGAAAGCACGTGAGGCAGGTGACGTTTCCAAACTGCTTTTGGCCATCCAACGCGCTGATCCAGATGCCCTTTTGGATGCACATGGCGCCATGAGTCGAAATCAAGAAGAACTCGAACGACTTATTGGCGAACTTACCTTGGAACCCATTCGACCGGTTCCGCCGGTTGTGGAATCTCCACAGGTGAGTCCAGCTCTGGTTGAACAAGCCGTCAACCGCCACCTTGAACAACGTCTCGGAGTTGTCTGCCTGCAGTTTTATCAGAAGGCTCTCGAGCTTCCAAGATGCCTTCGTGATTTGGAAGCCAAGTTCTCAGACACACGTGTCGAGTTCCAACGGTTGATGAACAAGCGACGTAAGTTGATCGATAATCTTCTCAGAGAAGACATCGGAGCAAAACTCTGGGTTCTGCGGTCACGTATTGAACGCACACAAGATCCCAGTGCACGGCCTGCTTTGGTCGAACTCTTCGAACATGCGATTGCACAAACGCGTGAATACGATCTCGACATTCGTAAAACGTGTTTGGAAGCACAGACATGTGTTGAGAACTCGTTCAGACTTCGTAGTCAATTTTGTGATGAATCTTCTGTGGGACAAGAGATTGGAGAAAAGGTCAGAGACGTCGAACGTCTTGTCGCCATCTTCGGTCTTCCGTGTCCTCCAGAAATTAGTCGACAGCTTCAAGAAGTGCGCGAACGTTTGCAGTACATCACAAGCGAAGGTCAGACAACGCGCTTGGAAACCATGTTGATGTTTCAAGGATTGATTCCCGACTTACCTGCAACTGTGCAGAATCTGTTCGAGGAACGTCCTTCGCATGGTGCCTTCTTTCTCTCCCTTCAACCCAACCCCGTTCGACTCTTCAAAGATTCCACAACCAAGGAAACGGCGATTAGTCGACTGTGTGTCTTGATGGCTTTGCTTATGGGTGAAGACAAGGGTTTGGGTCAAAAGACGATTGTCAAAATGCTCAGCCTTTCTGGACTTGCCCAAGAAGAAGATTACCCACTCTTTGAGAAGATCCTCGACGAGCTAACGGGTGTCATGTTCACGAAAATGCCTTTCAAGCGGGCATTTGTCCTGTGTCCGACCGAGGGTTGTCGCAGAGCCGCACAAGAAACGATCGAAGCTTCTATTGATCCTGAAGGTTTGCATTTCGCGCTTCGCGAAGGAAAGCGAGCATTTTGGAAAGAACGCTACGGTGGTAAAGACGCAACCGCTTGAATCACTCAGACACGGAACTTCCGTGTCTTTTTTGTTGCAAAGAAAAAACCAGAACACAATGTTCTGGTCAGGGTTTTTCATTTCAATAGCAAGTCGTAATTATCGATAAGAAGCCTCAATCGAGCAACACGCTGTTCTTCCTCAGGCTTCATGTCAGAGGTCAGACCTACATTTTGAGAGGTTTCAAGCTTCTTGGCAATCTCTTGAACAGAGTCCTTAGCTCGCTCAAGTTCTTCCTTGAGTCGTTCGACTTTCGCTACTTCATCTGCGTATGCATGCTGAAGCAATGCCAATCGATTCTGATACAACTGAGTTCCACGCTCGAGTGCAAGTTGAGTGATCTCACGCACTTCACGGACAAGATCTTCTTTGGTCCGAAACTGAGATGCAAGAGGCGTTGATTCCTTTGGTTGAACTGGAGCTGGAAGCGGAATCGTATCTGCGGAATGGGAATCGGACAAGCCAAAACCCGGTTTACACTCAAGTGGTATCACAATCTCTTGTGAGCCTTCAACTTGATACGGTGTGTAAACCACAAATCGTTCAACAGGCATACCACGTCGATGATCGGGGCTGTGTACCCGCATCAAAAGACCGTATCGCTGATCAAAATAATGAACGGTGCTTGTATCTTCTCCACACTCTTTCATCACAGAGGCCACAACGGACGAGGAAAGAGGTTTCTCAAACCCCTGGCTCATCTGAGCAGCCATCAATCGCAGATAGAAAAAAGCACGTCGTTGACTGAGTCGAATCGGTGAAATCTCAGAGTCAGAACACCACGGACCCTCAGACCAAAGACGAACCGGGCTGGCGATCACTTTTTCAATAACCCGACTTCTAGAAGATATCTCAGGCTCAGATTCTTGAGTCTCAGCAGCAACCTCTTTAGGCCAGACCAAGACATGATTGCCCCGTGTTCCCGTCCAGATACGAATCCCTTGTGACAGAGGAATGCGCGGACAGTTCGTCGGCGCCTCAACCTTCTGCAAAAGCCCCTTTCTGGTCATGACATTCAAGTTTGCATGGGGATTTTGAATATCCCCGGCAATCTCTCTGACAACCTGAGCACATCGGTCAGCCGGAATCGGATTCCCGGTTTTCTTGTACTCTTGAAACAACACCGACCAGATCTTGAACTCTTGATCACCAGCATGAATGTCTTTGATTTCAAGTTCTTTTGATCCAGAATCATCGACCCCAACAGACTCTCGGAGCACATCTCTGTCATTGCGAGGTTCAGCAGTCCGAACAGTAGGCATCGTTTCCTCCTAGTTTTGCCACGATTCTGCACAGTGCAGAAGAAAGGACTCTACGAAATGAGCAAGGTTCTGTCAAGATAATTTCCCTAAAATACAAGGGAAATGGCTTGACACAATAAGACAGCCTTGCTAGGTTAAGACCTTCCGATTTCATCGGAATTGCTCTTCACAACTTCACTTTCTTAGGAGAAAGCCATGAAAAAGCTTGGTCCTGTTGCTTGGTCAAAAGAGGTAACCCTTGGTTCTCTCTGGCAAAACTGGATGGATCTCAACGGACTCACAGTTCAGTCTGCACAAAAGGCATTGATTGAACTCGGGGTTCGTGGCGGAGACAACCTCCCGTTGTGGCTCAAAGATGAACCAACGATTGGCATGCTTACAACAGGCCAGAAGATGATCACCGAAAAAACGGGGATTGATCTGGATGGCTGGATTGTTTGCGAAGCTAAACGCCAAGTGCTGAGGCTGCATCCTGAGTGGTCTGATCAGATTCGTTTTGATCGCATGACAACTCGAGAGGCTTACTGCGAGGAACTTAGCACATGGAGAGGTCTGTATGATTCAGTTCTTTACTTGGCCATTCAACTGCGAGTCACACTCAAACAAGCCTTGAATTGGACTCAGCGCAATAACTATCCCTCTTTGGAAGGGATGAAGCAGATCTTGATTGTCCTTACTCAGGGACTTGTTGTCACAGAGTCGCGTGAAGATCTGATCTTTACGCTTATCTGTCGGTGTTTCTTCAACAGAGATCCTGCAGAGCTATTTGAAGTGGCGACATTTCGAGCAGCCTGTACGCGACTGTTTGCACCCTATCGTGGGTACACTTCTGTTCGTAAAGAAAAAGAACTTGAACTTCCACGACACATCGTGCTATCCATTGAAGAATATATCGATGGCAAAGCAACGAAATTTCCGTTGGATACGATTGAGAAGGTCATCGCGGGACTCCTGCGTAATACCTATCCCAAGCATGTTCAAACGTTTACAAGCTTGTGCTCCGTCTATCGACTGCGTGAACGCGACGGGATCTGGAAGATTCCTGCGTTCATCAACGTTTTCGAAGATCCCAAAACGGAACTGATAGACACACCTGAACCAGTGCAATGCGTACCTCAATCAGCCCCGGCTCTGCGTGCAACGATTGAATACGTTGTAAACAAACCGGAATCTGAGCGTACGGAAGAGTCCCTTCAAAGAAAGAAACAAGACACTCCACCTCCTCAAGAACTTCCTCCTGTCCCTGATGAATCCGTGCAAGAAACACCGATTCCTCAAACGGATGAACTCTTTCAGGTGCTGGCTCAGGTTTTTGCCTTCGGTGCCCATAAGTTCCGTCAGGCCTCCCAGAAGAAAACCAACTCTGCAGTTCCCACTCAACCTGTTTCTGTCTCTCAAATGATCGGTACAGAAATTGATGGGGTGCGGTCGTGTCTTCACGAGGCCTCATACAGACCAACGTCTGAGCGAATCAACAGCGATCAGATTGAACAGATCCGACTCGCAATTGAACAACTGCGTAGATTGTTGGTTCTTGTAAACCGTCTGGATCGACGATTTGTTCGAGAAGAACTGAAGCCTATTCTTGGTCCAGAACTCTTCGAACTCTTTCTCGCCGGACAAGGCATGGAACATCTTCTTCACACCCCCGAAGCATGGCAAATCATTGCTGCACAACGGGAAAGTGCAACCATCAACAAGAAGCTGAAAGGGAACTAAAACCAATGGCACAGGCACAAGCCAAACGCAGACGTCAGGTTGATATCTCGATCTTGGATCGCATCACCGAAGGTTTCATGTTGTTTCTCGATGCGCTGACTCAGCCCGTTGAAAACAGCGATGATGCAGGTGCTTGTGAAATCATTCTGAAGTGTTATTCCGATGCAAAGGGGCGACCCTGCATCGATATCATTGATGATGGTCTGGGAATGGACGAAGCCAGGCGTGCAGCTTATCTCACACTTGGTGGAAGCACGTCGCGTGAAGACAAAGATGCAAAGGGACGAAACGGCACAGGCCGACTCGGTGCCCGTCATCATTGCGCATTCACTCGCTGTGTGACAAAGACTGCAGACGGCAAGAGTTTCGAAACAATTTTGGATGATGAGTCCATGATCGAAGCTTGGTTTGGTGACAACACCACTCCACTTACTTGGAAACCTGTCAGTCTAGGCTTTGGACACGTCCTGAAAACCTCGGGAACCGTTGTGACTTGGTGTGACATGACCCAAGGAAATGCACACACAAAGAAACAACACGAACCTGAATACATCATCGAACACTTGGCCCAGAAACTCTCGCCTCACTTGGCACCAAAGATCAAGGTTCAGGTGCTCAATGAGCGTGGTGTCGTTGTCAGTGAACAACCGCTCAAGCCCCGACTGACCCATGGTGAACCCATCAAGATGGAGATTAGCGGATCCCAGGTCGGTGACATCGCTGTTGAGCTGTACGTGGTTGCCAAGGCAGATCGTTCTACTGACTTTGTCATGGTTGGTTCCAAAGGTCCGGTTTGTACCTGGCCTCAGTTCTCTCGCATGTTCCGGGATGATTCT
The DNA here is from genome assembly GCA_943357275.1 of Candidatus Uhrbacteria bacterium RIFOXYB12_FULL_58_10. Taxonomy (GTDB): domain Bacteria; phylum Patescibacteriota; class Patescibacteriia; order UBA9934; family GWF2-40-263; genus CALRGL01. The sequence goes on from CALRGL010000007.1 coordinate 10,224, forward strand.
CGTTACTCCTTGCTTGTCCGCCAGCTCGACATTGTGCTCGGACATCCGCAGGTTGTGGGATACATCGAGATTCCCAAGCTCAACAAGAAATACGCAACCAACGACCGCAAGTCGTTCAATACCCGTCTTCTTGATGACGAAGCCCTGTGTCACGAGATGCTGGAACTTCTGCGTCTCAAAGTCATGCCTCGCGTAGAAAAAGAGTTGGGTATGCGTGCGGATCAGATCACGACCACTTCCGAATCTGAACTGGTTCGGCAGATCGTGAGCTCGATTCACACAGCAACCGGCGAGAGGCCTCCGGCCCAAAAGGTCGCTCTTCTGGAACTCAATCATCATCGCATCGATATTCGGCGTGGCGATACGTTTGTCTTCCGAGTCCAGAATCCGCGTCAGGGTGCTCGCTACGTTTGGGACAAAACCAACTGTGGTGGAGACCTCGATCGGGTAAACGGCACGGAAGTGACGTACACAGCCAAGAAGATCGGCATTCACAAGCTGATCGTTCAAATCATGGGCGAAGCTTCGACAGAAAACATGCGGACAGTCACGATCAACGTGATGGACAAAGTCCCCATGCGATTCATGAAGCCAACCGTCCCAATGAGTCTGAATGACTCACGCACCCTTCGTCTTGAAAACGTTCCCGAAGACGCAAATCTTCAGTGGAATCATCAAGACTGGGGTGGGAACATTGTTCTAAGTGCAGACAAGACCGAAGCAACGGTTACAAGTGCAAGAGAGGAAGGCGACTTCGACGTTCGGGTCAAAAACCTCAAAGACGAAGATGACTTTGCTGTTTGTACTCTGCGCATCGCAAGTAAGCACGAAGAAGACGAACGCGAGCCCAAACGAGTCAATCGTGCGGACGATGAATTCGTCATCGACGGCCAAGTGTTCCAGCTCCACATCACCAAGATGGCGGGAAGTGCGGAAGGCAACGCCACAATTTCCTGGCTTCAGGAAGGAGCCGGCGCTCCACACGGTATCTGGCTCAACTTCGGTCATCAGATGTTTGCAACGATCACCAGCGACTCGGCCCGCCGAATCATCGCCCTGCGTGTGATCTGCGAACGTGTCTCTCAAGTTTTGGTTCCTATGGACAGCTCACGAAAGTCTCTCAATGAGAAAATCGATGAGCTCATGAATCGACTGCTCAAGTAGTATCCCTCTCACCCGTCTCTTACACAGAGTACGGGTGTTTTTTTCGCTTAATCTTGACCAAACACCCATAAAACGATAGACTCATCGAGCTTAAGAAATACACATATGCCTGATGTAAAAATCGAAAATTTAGAAAAAAACGTTGTAAAAATGACGTTTGTTGTAACGCAAGCTGAGGCAAAACCTTACCTTGAAGAAGCTGCCATTCATTTATCAGAACACAACCCTATTCCTGGTTTTCGACCTGGAAAAGCTGGATACGAAATCGTAAAACAACGCGTTGGCGAGATGAAAATCATGGAAGAGGCCTTGGAAACGATCGTTCGCAAGAGCTATGTTCAAGCCATCTTGGAACACAACATCGAAACCGTTGGTTCACCACATATCGATGTTGAAAAATTGGCACCGGATAACGATATTGTCTTTACAGCTGAGGTCACACGTATGCCAAAAGCTACGGTTGTCGCTGACTACAAAAAAATCTCTGTAGAGCCAAAAAACGTTAAAGTCCAAGAGAAAGACATCGATCTAGCTCTCAAGGACTTACGACGTATGCAAACCAAGGAAGTACGTGCAACTTCTGAAGATACTGCAACAGAAAACCACAAAATTGTTGTTTCCATGAACATGAAGAAAGAAGGAGTGGCTATAGAAGGTGGTCAATCACCAAATCATTCCATTTATTTGAACGAGGATTACTATATTCCTGGACTCAAAGAAAAAGTTCTTGGCATGAAAGAAGGGGAACAACGCATCTTTACGCTCGCTTTCCCTGATAATCATGTTCAAAAGATGATTGCTGGAAAAGAAATCGAATTTGAAATCACGGTCAACGAGCTTTATCACCTAGAACTTCCAGGACTCGATGACGAATTTGCCAAATCTCTTGGACTTCCAGACTTTGCCATGCTTAAAAAAACCTTGGAAGACAACTTGCAAGGCGAAAAAGACATGGAAGAATCTCAACGACAAGAAAAGGAAATGTTAGAACAAATCGCTGAGAAATCACGATTTGAAGAAATTCCTGACTTGCTGGTAAACGAAGAGATCAACAAGATGTTGTCAGAATTGCAACGTAGTGTAGAAAATCAAGGCGTTGCCTTTGAGCAATACTTAAAAAACTTGGGCAAAACCATCGGCCAGCTCAAGATCGATCTTACCTCACAAGCCCTTATTCGTATCAAAGTAGCTCTTCTACTTCGCTCTATTGCGGAGACAGAAAAGATTGAAGCAAAAACGGAAGAAATTGATACAGAAATCGACAAAATTGCGGAACAATATAAAGACGAGGACACACGGAAACAAATCTATTCACCACAGTATCGTGAATACACAGAACAAATCCTCAAGAATCGCAATACAATCAAGTTTTTGAAAGAAATCATTGTAAAACACTAGGGATCTCCCTGGTGTTTTTCTTTGAACAAACTTCTCAAAATTCAAAGAACAACGTACAGTTGTTTCTATGTGAAAGACCAATTGATTACTGTTGCAAAAGAATCATTGTATGGAGCCGGCGAAATCCTTCGTCAGAATTTTCGTAAAAAACATAAGGTCACTTACAAAAAAGACAGTTCAAAAGTGACAGAAATTGATTATGCTTGTAACGATTTCATCGTAAATCGCATCAAACAAGATTTTCCAGACCATGTCATTTTCACGGAAGAGTCTGAATTTGCTCTTGAACAAACGATTACAAAAGATCCTACCTGGGTTATCGATCCTCTCGACGGGACAAGTAATTTCATTTCAGGAATTCCTATTTTTGGAACCATGCTCTGTTTTATTGAAAATGAAGAGCCTGTCATGAGTGCCATTTATGACCCTATCCATGATCTTTTCTATTTTGCTTATAAAGGTGACGGAGCAACGGTAAACGGAGTACCAACAAAGGTTTCCGAAACATTGGTTACTCGAGGTGCCATGATGTTTGCTGGTCGTGGATATAAACAATTTGAACGAAAGCGCCACAGCGAAATTATTATGGCGCTTGAACAAGAAACAACCTATTTTCGAAGACTTGGTTCTGCAGCGATCATGCTTGCAAGCGTAACCGATGCTCAAGCCGATGCTGTTATTCTGACCTGTGGACGATTGTGGGATATCTTACCTGGGGCATTTCTTATTCAAGAAGCCGGTGGAACCGTGACAGACTTTAGTGGAAGTCCATGGAACGTCCACAGTCACGATCTTGTTGGATCAAACGGTAAAATTCATGATCAACTCATCGCTATTACTCATCCGCTCGTAAACGCTTATGATTCTCACTGCACACATCAAGACACGTGCTCGGATGAATGAGATTGTTTGGCTAGATGAAGATACTGTCAAAATAAGCATAACGGCTGTTCCAAAAAATGGGGAAGCAAATAAGGCTCTTATTGATCTGTTAGCAAAGGAACTCCATATAAGTAAATCATCCATTGAACTTATTCGAGGTACAACGGCAAAAATAAAACAATTTGAAATTCAAAAACGCCCGTAATTGGGCGTTTTTTTAACACGTCACTCGCGAGTGACGTGTTTTATTTTGGTACTTCATCGATTCCACCTTTTGAAAAGGGATTACATCGTAAAATCCTCCACAAGGTCAGTCGCGTTCCTTTTATGAGTCCGTGATGTTCGATTGCTTGATACCCGTACTCGGAACAACTTGGATAAAACTGACAAAACCCATGTGGATAAAACCTGGATAACCATCCGTGGTCAAAAGATAAGGTCTTTTGATAGAGCCGAATGACCTTTAGAAGCAAAAAACGTGGATAGTAAAAGAGCCATTTCATAGGATTGGCGTCTTCTTAAGAAGAGACACAACCATCGATTCAATTTCCGCGAACGTTTTCCCCACCAGTTCTTTCTTTGTGAGAAAGAGCACATCATATCCACCTTTGATTTCCACAAGATGTTTCTGCAAAACAGCCCGAATTCTGCGTTTAATGGTGTTTCTTACCACCGCACTCTTTGAAACTTTGGTACCAACCACAATGGCGAACCGAGTTGTGGATAAGCTGTTCATTCTATATTTTAACCCAATTTGAACACCAAAAACGCTCTTGCCTTTGGCAAAGAGCGTCTTGATATCTTTTTCGTGTCGTAATCGATGCTCCTTAGGAAGCATATTAAACACTCAATTTTTTGCGTCCTTTGGCACGACGTCGCTTCAAAACATCTTGTCCAGTAGAAGTGCTCATTCGTGAGCGAAATCCATGTACTTTTGAACGTTGTCGTTTCTTAGGCTGGAATGTTCGTTTAGGCATAGTGGTTTCTGATTTCGTAAAAGGATACTAACACAGTATCCACAGCTAATCAAGCCTTTTCCACATGGTTGTCAAACTTGCCCACATGTGGACAATTCGATACACTACACCTCGCTATTCACCCACATTGAGGGAATCCTCATGTTCATTGCTTGTTTATGAACACCAACGAACTCTGGCAGGTTGTTTTAGGGGAGCTTGAACTCTCACTAAGCAAGGCCAACTTTACAACTTGGTTTAAACAGACCTTTATTTCGGAGATCGATCGATCGACGATTATCATTGGCGTTCCAAACATGTTCACAAAAGCATGGCTTGAGAAAAAATACAGCCGTGAAATTATCAAAACGCTCCAAGATCATTCCAATGGGGTCCTTAAACAGATTCTTTACCGCGTCGAAATGAAGCCGACCAATCCTTTAGACATTCCGATCGTGCGCGAAAGTGAACCTGTTCAAGAACCACAACGTTTTCAATCAACTCCATCCGCTTCTGGATACCAAGAACCACAAGAAGTCCGCACGGGAGAATTTTCTTTGAATGGGAAGTATTGTTTTGGAACATTTATTGTTGGAAAGCAAAATGAACTTGCTCATGCGGCTGCACAAGCTGTGGCTAGCCAGCCAGGAGGTGTTTATAACCCTCTCTTTCTTTATGGAGGTGTCGGACTTGGAAAAACACACTTGCTTCAAGCCGTCGGAAATGAACTACTTCGAAAGAATGGCAACACGCGCATCCTTTATATTACCTGTGAACGTTTCACAAACGATTTTATCGGCGCCCTACGCTCAGGACGGATGAACGAATTTAAAAATCGTTATCGAACAGTGGATGTTTTACTCGTGGATGATATTCAATTCATTACTGGAAAAGAGGGAACACAGGAGGAATTTTTCCATACATTCAATCAGCTCTATCAAAACAACAAACAAATTGTCATTAGCTCGGACCGACCTCCAAAAGCTATTCCAGCTCTTGAAAATCGTTTAGTTTCTCGATTTGAATGCGGAATGCTTGCGGACGTTGGTTCTCCTGACTTTGAAACACGTGTTGCTATCTTGGAAAGCAAGTGTAAAGAAAAGTGTTATCCGATGGATCGAGATATTTTGCACCATGTTGCCACAACCGTGCAGGTGAACGTTCGCGAACTAGAAGGAGCTCTCAATAAAATTATTGCCTTCCATCAATTCAAGAACACTCGACCAACGCTTGATAGCGTCAAACCAATTCTGACGAGTTTTGCTCCAACAAACACCAAGAAAAATATCACTCCAAAACAAGTGATTCACACAGTCGCTGGTTATTACGATATTCAAATTGAAGATTTGCTTGGAAAAAGTCGTCAAAAACGCTTAGCATTTCCTCGCCAAGTGGTGATGTATATTTTGCGAGAAGAAATGAAGGCAAGTTACCCTTCCATTGGAACAGAACTTGGTGGACGTGACCACACAACAGCCATGCATGCGTATGAGAAAATTTGTAACTGCTTGAATAAAGATGAAAAGTTACAACACGATCTTGAACTCATTAAACAGAGGTTGTACACAGTCTAACCCTAGGTCTTCCACAAGTTTTCCTGTGAGGATCTTTTGGACAAGTGGGGTGAAACCCTGTGGGGGAACAGGTGATGAATTATCTTGCGACTCTGTGCAAAAACATATGCACGTTTCATCCACCACCGTGTCCCATGGTCCATCCACAAATGCACACAGCATTCTTTCGCTTCACTCAGCTCTAAAAAGCGTTTGTCCACTCCATCCACACCCCTTATTACTACTACTGTTTTATTCTTCTTTACTAAACACTAATACAAATAAGAGCTCCGTATGAAACTCAGTTGCACACGAGATAATCTCCATCAGGGACTCAGCATCACCTCTCATTTGATGACAAAGAACGTGAACTTACCCATCCTACAAAACGTTCTTGTAAAAGCCGAAGGAGGAATGATCCGCTTCTCATCGACCAACCTAGAAGTTGCTGTGAATTGTACGGTTCGAGGAAAAGTTGATGAACCAGGAGAACACACCCTTCCATCCAAATTATTTTTTGACTATGTTTCGCTTCTTCCAAACGAAACAATACATATCAACACAGAAGACGACAATATTCACATTGCTTGTGGAGGATATAAAACAAAAATCAACGGACTCAGTGCCTCTGAATTTCCACTCATTCCAAGAGTTGAAAAACAAATGGCCTTTGAGATTCCCGTCGATGATTTCAAAAGCTCGCTCTCACAGGTTTTATTCTCTGTTGCCACAAATGAGTCACGTCCAGAGTTAACAGGTGTCTCCATGCGATTTTGGACCCTTGGAAGCGAAGGGAGACTCACACTCGCCTCAACGGATTCCTATCGATTATCAGAAAAGACTCTTCCTGTGGTCAGTGGCGTTCAAGAAGATGTTTCCTTGGTTGTTCCAGCAAAAACACTTTCTGAAGTTTCAAGAATTTTATCGGTCTTCAAAGATGATGTTGATTTGCCAGCAACCGTCTCCATGTTCCTTTCAAATAGTCAGATTGTCTTTGTTTATGGATCTGTGGAGCTCATCTCTCGAACGATTGATGAGCAGTATCCAGACTATGAACAGATTATCCCGAAGCAATTTCAAACAAAAGTCGTGATCGATCGTGAGGATTTCATTAAAGCGGTCAAAACAGCCAGTTTGTTTTCTAAGAATGGACTGTTTGATATTGCTCTTGAATTCAATGCTGAGGAAAAGCGCGTACAGGTAAAATCAGTGGATGCCACGCGAGGGGCAAATACGTCTGAATGTTCAGCAGATCTTACAGGAAAAAGTAATTCTGTGACGGTAAACTTCCGCTATTTACTCGATGGACTTCAAGCGATTCGATCAGAGCAAATCAACTTTGAAATGATCGATGCGGCAAATCCTTGTTTGGTCACACCAAACAGTTCACAAGAAGCGTTTCGTTATATCGTGATGCCAATCAAACAATAAACAAAAAAACACAGGGTCAAAGCCCTGTATTTTTTTTGTTTAGAAGAGTTTTAAACTATCGGTTGGTGTATAGATGTCAGGAGGTGATTCTGTTGTAGGAGGTGTTGTGTTCTCTGTTGGAGGTTCTGTAACAGGAGGTGTTGGCGTTTGCCCAGGCATAATTCTTACAAGGACACCCGTTGTTGTAAGATCAGGCGAACCATTTTTTGTACGAGCTGTTGCTGTGAGGACCCATGATCCAGATTCCGGAAGGGACCAATCAACCGTAATAAATGGCGAAGAAGGATCCACAACTTGTCCAATGAGTGTACGTGCACCACCATAAAGTGGTTGTGCAAACATTGTGAGACTTGCGTAGTCTTGAGGTTGTTTTAATTGAGCAACAACCGTAAATGTTTGTTGTGAACGTTCAATGACTTGTCCATTTTTTGGATCGATCAAATCCAGTGAGGCACTCGTTCCATCTTGAGAAATCGTTATGCCAACGGTATCTGTCCCCGCATTATCCACATCGTCATAAGCAACGGCTTTTAAGCTGTGGAAACCTCGCTTAATCGTGTTTGGAAGAACAAGAGAAAAGCTAAATGGGGCAGAGTTATCAAGATCAAGGAATTGTCCGTCAATGTAGAGTTCTACACGAGAAACAGATCGAGGGGCTTCTGCGGAAACTTGAACAAAGAGATTTCGGTCGTTTAGTGTTTGTCCTTCTGTTGGAGAGAGGATTTCAACACGTGGAGTATTTGCTGGTGTGTGAACGTTATCTTCCTCTGTTGGAGGAGCACTTTGAGTGATTTTTATTCCTGTGGTTTCTTCTTGTTTGGCAATCCATTTTAAGATCCCTGCTTCCCAGGCTGTATACTGTGGATCCTTTGAAGGATTTTCTGGTGTTGGACCTGTTGGATTGGTTGGGTCAACGTAGTGCAAAATTTCGTGATATTCTGCAAACAAGCGTTCTTCTTTTTGAGAGTCAGGTGTGAGAGCTGTTGCTCGTTTTCCTGTGGCTTTATCAATCATTATTGTTTGCGCGCTAATTTTGCCATCAAGAACATCTTTTCCTGTTGCTTTGATCGTTGGTTTAGCAAACTGTTCAATCGGTTTACCTTCCAAAGCACGTTTGAAAAACGCGTTCCAGATTGGTCCAGCGGTATTTTCTCCACCAGAACCTTTTTTCATTTCTGTATTGTTATTGTTTCCAGCCCAAACACCCACAGCAAGCGAAGGCGTATATCCAACAAGCCAACCGTCGCGATAATCGTTTGTGGTTCCTGTTTTTGCAGCTACAGGTCTTTCACCAAGTTGCAACATGCTTGTTCCACCAAAGACGTAGGTTCGCGCCGAATTGTCTGAAAGGACATGTGTGATGGTCTTTGCGGCGTTTTCATCAATAATTTGTTTTCCTTCCTGCTGTTTCCATTCTTCTAAGATGGTTCCGTCAGCGTCTTCTACTTTGAGGATAGAGACAAGATCATGTTGTTTTCCATTGTTTGCAAAGGCTGCAAAAGCATTCACATGTTCAACAAGTTTTACTTCACCTCCACCAAGGGCAAGCGAAAGTCCATAGTTTGAAAGTTCAGAGAACGAGGTATATCCAAGAGAATTTGCAAAGTTTAAGGTATTTTCGATACCAACAAGGTACAAAAGTTTTACAGCTGGAATATTCAGTGACCCTTGTAAAGCTTCGCGTAGACGGATAGGTCCACGTTCTTTTCCATCGTAATCGTGTGGTGTGTAAGGTCCTGTTGCTGTTGGCATGGTCGTTTCAACGTCCCAAAGAACCGTATTTGGTGTGTATCCCATTTCAAACGATTTCGCATAGACGATTGGTTTGAAACTTGATCCTGGTTGTCGAGGACGTGTCGCGACGTTTACTTGGCCATCAATCTCATCACTGAAATAATCTTTTGATCCGACCATGGAAAGAATGTTTCCATTTTTTGTATCGATGGCAACTAAAGAAGCATTTGAAAACCCTTTCGATTCTCCACGTTCATCCACTCCTTTTTTCACTTCCTCTTCTGCAATTTTTTGATAGTCGTAATCGAGTGTTGTAATGACTTTCATCCCACCTTCTTCAACCGCACGAGCACCATAGGTTTCCTCAAGTTGATCTTTCACATACAAAACAAAATGAGGTGCTTCGATATTGGTAAGTCGTGATTGAATGGCTGTGTCCTCACTAAAAGCTGTGTCGTGCTCTTCTTGTGTAATGAAGTTTAATTCAAGCATCTGATCGAGTAGATAGTTACGACGTGCCAGCAAGCGATCCGGATTATTTAAGTAAACCGTTGGTGCTTTTGGCAAAGAGGCAAGAGTGACAGCTTGAGCAATGGAAAGTTCATTTGCACTTTTTCCATAAAAATTTTGAGCCGCTGCTTCAATTCCGTAGTAAGTTGATCCGTAAGGAATTTCGTTGAAATAGATTTGAAGAATTTCATCTTTTTTGTAGCGACGTTCAAGTTCAACAGAAAGAATTAACTCTTTAATTTTTCGAGTAAAGGTTTTCTCATTGGAGAGAATAGCGTTCTTCACAAGCTGTTGGGTCAAGGTTGAACCACCAACTTTGTTTCCAATCAAGTTTTGAAAGACAGCTCGAGCAAGTCCACGCACATCAAATCCACCGTGTGTACAAAAACTACGATCTTCTGCGGCAATGGTCGCTTGCAAAGCAAAAAGGGGAATGCCTTTTTCGTCAAATTCAATATCGGCTTTGTCGTTACAAAACCCTTGTTGAAGTTTTTTCAACGTGCGATTTTCTTCTCCGAAAATTTCGTACAAGACATGAGTACCGGTACGATCGTAAATTTTGGTTGTTTGAGAAATACTTCGTTCCGTCAAACTGTTTGGATTTGGAAGGTCTTTACTAATCATGGCCATTAAGATGACCGCAAAGAGAGAAAAACCAACAAAACAAGCAATAATAATCAAAAGAAGGTTTTTTTTGATTTGCGACGAGATCTTTGGTGAGGATGATCTTCGTCGTGAATCCGGTTGGTTTTGTTTTTTGGTCCAACCCTGTTTGTTGTACGTGTGTCGAGACATAAAGGTGTGGATAGAATACCTCAAAATACTTTAAAAAGAAAGGGATTTACGCAAAAACCCCTTAAAATAGGTTGACGAAACGGGTTTTTTGTGCTATAGTATTGAAGTCCCATGAGGGACGTTTTTGTTCCTTGTCATTTTGCCTAACCAATGTTTCCAACCTGGAGGAAGGAAATGTCGGTTATGCGGAATAAAGCAACAAAAAAACACTCAAAAAAGAACTTGAACTCTGTAAAGACTCAAGTTTTCAAACAATTGAAGACCCTTTGGGAAAATGACACTGTGTACGTAAAGACCGTTTCTACGTTTGTTTATCAAACATGGGTACGTCTTGAACAGTACGTCAAACCACTTCGACGACATGCGATGGACATTTCTGTCCTTACATTCGTCGCTGTGCTTGGTGTGTATTTTCTCTTCCCAACGGTTGCTAACGCGGACGTGGATCAGCAGGTTGGAATGGATCAAACAACGCTAGATCGTGTGATTGCATCGATGCAAAACAAGACAACGGCCACTGGCCGATTGCCACAGGCAAAAGATGCAGAACCACGACGATCGTTTACCATCCCAATCACTGCTTATACGTCTGAGGTTGGTCAAACCGATGATTCACCGTGTATCACTGCTTCAGGACTCGATGTCTGTGAACGTAATATCGAGAACGTTGTTGCTGCGAACTTCTTACCAATTGGAACACGTGTACGTATCCCAGAATTTTATGGGGACCGTGTGTTCTATGTAGAAGATCGTATGAACCGACGTTACGATAAACGCATGGATATCTGGATGAAAAAGTTATCGGATGCAAAAACATTCGGACTTAAATATACAACGATTGAGGTATTCTAAGAGTGTAGAGTCAGTGCTTGTTAGCAAAAGAACTCGCGTTAAGCGGGTTCTTTTGTTTGAGAACAGCAAAGAAGAAGACAAAACAAAACATCCAGATTTCTGGATGTTTTGTTTTGGAGGCTTGGGCGGGAATCGAACCCGCGCAGTCGAGGTTTTGCAGACCCCAGCGTTTCCACTTCGCCACCAAGCCACTACGAATGAGAATATAGCAGAGGATCGAAATAGAATCAATAATTGACAGGTCGAGAGAGAATGCATAAAGTAGGAAAGTAATACATGATGACTTTATGGCAAACATTGTAAAAGCAACGAGTAAAGGACAAGTAACGCTTCCATCAAAATGGCGGAAGAATTTTGATACAGATCGCTATTTAATCAAAGAAAAAGGAAACACACTCATTATTTCTCCACTTGAAGTGGATGAACTTGAAGATAATCATTGGGAAACGGTTTTTGATGCAAAGCGAGATCATGCAGGAAAAGGGATTCCTATTTCCGAACTCATTCGTCTTTTAAAAAAGACTCT
>CALRGL010000008.1 GCA_943357275.1 Candidatus Uhrbacteria bacterium RIFOXYB12_FULL_58_10
TAAGGCAACAATTCTGTTCCATCAGCGCCATTTGATATTTTAGCATCTTTATATCCCGAACAATCTTTTATGGCCGTACAATCAATATCTATAAATACACAAGCCCCATCTGTTAAAAACTTTAGAGCCCCTATGTCATTTGTAAGATCTCCATCCTTTGTCCAACCACAACTCTGAACACGTGTTGGTTTTTCTGCAGGTCCTTCAATTGGATAGACAAATTGTCCACAAACTGTTGCGGATGGCACAATACCAGTCTTTTTCATCCCTCCATCACGATCTTCTGATCCTTCATAAATATCTCCGCAGGATAAACAAGTAGCTCTATTTCCACCACCTAAACACTGATCCTTTGCATATCCTAAATTGTTCTCATAAGGACAATGTTTAAAATTACACGTCGTTCCTGCTGGCACTTCTGTACCTTTTGGTCCTTTTGTTACTTCACCAAGTTGACCACATTGAAAACTGGCATATTTTGAAGAATCACCTGAGTAGGTAAATTGCTTCACAGCGATCGAAAATTTTTCATCGTATAGTGTCTCACAACTCTTTCCTGCCCCAGCCACGTTCACTGTCTTAATCATTGGTAACCGAGGAACCGAGACACTCGATAATTGCGGATTGATGAGTTCAATGATTACGATAGAACTAATCAACAAGATCAGACCCGTGGCAGCGTGTTGTATACGTTTCTTTCCTTCTCCTTCTTGATTACGCGAGATTCCACCAAGAGCATATTGCAGACCACCGATCATAATCATGACAATCGCAATAATAATCCCCGCTGTTTCCATCCACTTAAATAAGGTTCCAATATACGTTTCTAAGTCATTCACCATGATCAAACCACCAATAGAAATATTCAGTCGAACATTCGTGGAATTCTTTGGAGCATAGCAATAGTGTGCACCCGGCAGGCACTCAGGAGGTTGAAACGTATCAAAAGTGTCAGCCGTTGATCCACAAACCACGGAACTATTCGGATCTTTTTGTGAAGGATCTCCGCAATATTCTTTGATAGCTGCTGAACATTGTTCCTGAGTAAAACAATTTTGATTTTGTGCAGGATATTGCGTGAGGTCAAACGCACACACAGCCATCTTATCTTTTTGTGCCTTACACGAGTCCTTACAATCGGACACACTGAGCACTTTAATCTCTCCACCTCCAGGCGGTTTGGTTCCTTCCTTAGTTGCACAAAAACAATCACATTTTTTTGCGACAAGTTGAGCTTGATTTCCAAATTGAGCGTGAATTGGAAGAATCGGTAAAAAAACAACGACAACAAATAAAGCAATACTTGCCTTCCAAACGTTATTTTTCAATGCAGTCATTTTTAACATAGGCATCAGTATCATATTTACAATCTGTCTCTACTTTTCCTCCGTTCAAAACGGAACAAGGATTTTCTTCACAGATTGTTTGTAGGCCAAAATTTCCACAACCTCCACCGCAAAGAATACTAGATTCGTAAATGATGTACTCCAGTTCTAAACCTCTTCCCCCACCACTTGTATAATTATGAACTCGAACCTGATCATCATAGTCATCACAAGAACGAATCGATGCACAGTTGATCTGAATTTCCGCACAAGAACCTGTACGCAAAGCCTTAAAATTATATCCACTGTTTACGTCACTATCTTTTGTCCATCCACATTGTTTAATCGACGGTTGGTTGTAGTACGTTGTCACTGTTTTTGGAAATTGACCGCACAACTGAGGAGAAGGTTTGAGATTGTAAGGAATATGGGCAACTCCTTGATTATTTTCACCTCCCTCAACCAAGAAGTAACACCGTGTGCAAATGGATCCACCTGGGTACATCAAACATTGTTCCTCTGCTTTACCACATGTTCGCCAAACACATTGCGTTCCTGCAGCCACATCCACACCTTTTTCATTTTTAAATACATCAGAAACGTCCCCACACTTCCCTACTGAATCAGACAAGGTGTATTTTTTTAAAAGATAATCATTACAACTAATTCCGTTAGCCAGTACGATCGTTTTAACCATTGGTAACTTTGGAACATTGAGTTTTAGTAGTTGTGGATTGACTGTCTGAACAATCATGGCGCTTGTAAACAACAAGACAAGTCCAATCACTCCATTTTGAATCCGTTTTTTTCCTTTATCAATTTGATCTTTTGCAAGTCCCCCAAGGGCATATTGAATACCACCGATCATCACAAAAACAATGGTAATGACAACAGCTGCGCTCAACATCCAACTAAACACCTTTGATAAATAGGTCTCAAGATCTTTTACGGTTGTGATATCCCCAATAGGAACACCCAACTCAATCTCCTCTGTGCCTGATTTGTTAAAACAATAACGATACGTTGCCGGGCAGTTTGGATTTGGTCCCGCATCCCAATCCCCATTGTATCCGAAATCCGTTTCCTTATTTTCACATTGTTCCTGTGTAAAACACTGAACATCATTTTCGGGCCACCCAGAAGGATCTTTTGCACAAATCAAATAGGTTGCTTTTTTTGCCAGACACCCACTCTTACAAGCTGTCTGTGTCGTTGTCCCAAGTCCAATCGCTCCCTCATCTGTACCGCACCAACAGCTACACGTCGGCTGACCTGCATCATCTTTGATCGCTTGTGCAAACGTAACAACAGGAACGAAATTCCAAAAGAAAACAGAACAAACGGCAAGGAACAATGCCCATTTACGGAACATACGTTGTTTTGGATACAAGGGAGGCAAAAATTTCTTCAAACATTTTTTCTGGAATAGAGCCGGCAACACGATTTCCGTTAATAAAAAAGGTTGGAGTGCCTCGAACACCGGCGGCAAAACCTTCTTCTATATCTGTTTGAATTTCTGCGGAATATTTTTCACTATTCATGCAGTTTTTGTAACGACTTTCATTGATACCAACTTGTTTAGCAAGCTCCAAGAGTCGATCCTCAGAAAGATCGTTTTGATTTTGGTAAATCTTATCGTGAAGTTCCCAGAATTTTCCTTGTTCATGGGCACATTCAACAGCAAGAGAAGCTGTTTTTGCAATTGGTCGAAGATCTTCCAACGGAAAATCTCTATAGACTAGTTGAATTTGATTTGGATGTGCTAATAAAAATTTCTTCAAAACAAAGTAGACTTCTCGTGAATACGGACAACTAAAATCTCCAAATTCCACAATCGTAAGTGGGGCATCCTTTGGCCCAAGTGATGGATCATCTTCTGTGACAAGATTAAATTCTCCGTCAGGAATAGGAGCGGATGGTAACGCTGTACCCACACTCAGTGAGCCAATCACGTCTGAACTGGCTGGATCGATCTCACCTTTTTGAATCAGCAGGGCGTAAAATAAAACACGCCAGACAAAGAGTCCGATCAACCCTAAAACACCAAAGGTGATCACGGTTGCGACCCAATTTCTTTTCTTATGAATGTGCTGCTCCGTTTCCATAAAATCTGTAAAAAGTATACCATAGAATAAGAGGAAAAAGACGCAGCGCTCACCACAAGGGTTGACGATCAGGTCCTTCCTTGTTAGGATTCCTGCGTTATCCATGGCATTTTTGACCGTATGAATTATCAACTTATCCTCAATATCGCTCAGATTGTTCTCGCTGTTCTGTTGATCGCTGCTATTATGCTTCAGGCACGTGGAACAGGTCTTGGTGCAGCGTTCGGTGGTGGTGGAAACGTCTTTCGAACGAAACGAGGAGCTGAGAAAAAACTTCACCAGATGACAATTGTTCTTGCGATTCTCTTTTTTGGAGTCGCTCTTGCAAATGCTCTTGTGTAACTTTTGTGTCAGAAAAAAAACGTACATTCTTCAATCGATTTAAACAAACTTCGTCAAATCCGACGAAACACCTGACCATGCGTCAGGTTCTTTCCGTTTCTACAGCACGCAAATTTCCTACCTGGAAGCAGTGGAAACAACTTCCTAGCGTTCTTTCTCTTACAGAACAGCGTCTCGGTAACGCAGGCATTTGGATGATCATGCTTTCGATTGCGACAATGATCTTCTCTTTTGTTTTGACTCATCGCGTTGAAATCCCAACATTAGGCGGTGAATATACAGAAGGACTCGTTGGGGAACCTCAATTCATCAACCCTCTTTATGCAACAACAAACGATGTTGATGCAGATCTTTCGTCTTTGGTTTACTCGGGACTCTTATCTTTGAGCCCAACACAGGGTCTTATTCCCGACCTCGCGGAAGAATATTGGACAAGTGAAGACGGAAAAACTATTTCCTTTCGATTACGAGAAAACGCGGTTTTTCACAATGGAGATCCTGTGAAGGTTCAAGATGTTTTGTTTACGATGAGTGCAATTCAAAATCCAGCCTATCGAAGCCCTCTCGCCCCGCAGTTTAAAGGAGTGACCGTGAATCAAGATGATGATCGCATTGTTTCCTTTGTCTTAGAAAAACCATCGTCCACGTTTTTAAACACCCTCACAGTCGGAATTCTTCCTTCCAGTGTTTGGTCAGAAATTCTTCCACAAAATGCTCCTCTTGCTGCTCTAAACCTCCAACCAATTGGCAGTGGTCCTTATGAGTTTTCCGAATTTTCAAAAGACAAACGAGGGTCGATTCTTTCCTACACCCTTAAAGCAAACACGGACTACTATAACGGTGGGGCTCACATCGAAACGTTAAATTTCAAATTCTATCCGGATGCAAAGGAAGCCATGGATGCGTTCAATCAAAAATTTGTTGAAGGAGTGAGTGTGATTCCGTTTGAAGACATTCAAACCGTTGCAGACAAAAAATCTGTTACTCTCCACCAACCTTATCTTCCTGACGAAGTTGTCTTGTTTTTTAACGAAAAAACAAACGCACAACTAAAAGACCTTTCTGTTCGCACAGCTATTGCCCAAGCGATTGATCGAAACAAGATTGCTCAAGACGTGTTCCAGGGAACCGTGCGAGCTATTGAAACTCCCCTTCTTCCTGGGATGGTTGGTTACTCAGCTGATCTACATGCTCCATCGTTTGATCTAAACCATGCAAATGAACTGATTGGTGCAGTGAAGATTCCTGAGATGAACGTAGAACCAAAGCCAGAGGCAACAGAAGGAACTGGTGAAACTGCTGAAGAACCAGCGGAACCTACACCAGAGCCCGTACTAGCATCCAAAAAGTTGACGTTCAAGCTTACGATCATGGACCGACCTGAATTTCAGGCCGTTGCAACAAAGATTCAAGAACAACTTGCACAAATCAACATTCAAATTGAAATCGTCGCCATTCCCGCAGACGAATTTGCAAATACCGTCATCGAACCTCGAAATTTCGAGCTTTTGCTGGGTTCTGTGTATCTTCAAGCCAATCCAGACCTCTCTTTATTCTGGCACTCTTCCCAAATTGGAGAAAATGGGCTAAACTTGAGCGGATATCAAAACAAGGACGTCGATGCACTCCTTGAAAAGGCACAGCAAACAACTTCGGTTGAAGACCGTGCTACGCTTCTAAGGTCGATCCAGGAACAAATTTTGAAAGATGTCCCAGCTGTTTTCTTGTATCAATCGACCTATCCCTACGCAACTCCAAAATCGATCCAAAACGTGGTGATCGATCAAATCAACGTTCCTCAAGATCGTTTCGCAACGATCAAAGATTGGTTCATTAAGACAAAAAAGACTCTGAAGTAGGCAATCGTTTCTGATTGCCGTTCGTGCCGGAGTGGCGAAATGGTAGACGCGCTACGTTCAGAGCGTAGTGGGTGCAAACCCATGGGAGTTCGAGTCTCCCCCCCGGCACCAGTCACTTTCCATAATTGCACGAGATCCTTGGGCTTCGGTCAAAAATCATTTCGCGGTAGGTATCCCTACCGCTCAACGATCTTTTGCCCTCCAGCCCGGCGCATCTCGCACAATTCTGGAAAGTTATCATTTGTTAAAACATCAGACGTGGCCTTTTTCGTTTCACAAATTCTTTGTGCGACTCATAAAGATCACGTCAACCTCGTTCGTTTTATCTTGTCCATTACAATTCAACAAATTAACTTAATTTTATTTATTCTCTTTTAGCATTCGCTAAAAGCTATCTCTTTTATTTTAAAGGGCGGACATAAAGCCCGCCCGTACACTATGTCTACACCAATTAATAAACCAACAGCGCGGAACTCTTCGCAAAAACCAGCCGGTCGCGGAGACAACAAATATCGCGGTCGTGTATTTCGTGCGAAAGGCGCTAAGCCTGAACAAGCTAAACCTGTTGTTCAAACAAAAGTCTTTAAAGGACCTGCTGGAGATAAACTCCGCATCATGGTTCTAGGAGGCTGTGAAGAAGTTGGTCGTAACTGTACCGTTATCGAGTACAAAAACGACATTGTTATTATCGACATGGGTCTCGAATTCCCAGGAGAAGACATGCCAGGAATTGATTACATCATTCCAAACATGAGCTACTTCAAAGGCAAGGAAAAAAACATCCGCGGATGTATTATCACCCACGGTCACTACGACCATATCGGTGCCATTCCTCACACCATTCCAAACATTGGAAACCCGCCTATTTATGCGCTTCCAATGTCTGCTGCGATTATCAAACGACGTCAGGAAGATTTTCACACGCGTCCACTCGACATCAAAGTGACCAAAATCGACGACGTTCTCAAGCTCGGCTCGTTCAAAGTTTCTTTCTTCCATATCAACCACAACATCCCAGACTCTGCGGGTATCGTCGTTGAAACACCTGTGGGCGTGATCTGTCACACAGGAGACTGGAAGTTCGACTTCCACCCAACCGGAACTGTGCACGCAGACTTTCAAGAAATCGCAGCCATCGGTAAACGAGGCGTGCTTTGTCTGATGGGAGACTCTACAAACTCAAACGTAGAAGGTCACCAAGTCAGTGAAAAAGTCATCGGCGATGAACTTGAAGAAATTTTGGAAAAAGCGAAAGGACGCGTCATTGTTGGAACCTTTGCCTCCCTTCTCTCTCGAGTAAAACAAGTCATTGAATCCTCAGAAAAACTCGGAAAGAAAGTAGCCGTGGAAGGCTATTCCATGAAAACAAACGTGGAAATTGCCAAAACACTTGGCTATATCAAGTGCAGTCAGTCTACCTTGATCAAGCCAGAACAAATGGATAGCTATCCTGATGGAAAAGTTGTGCTCATTTGTACCGGTGCTCAAGGCGAGGAAAATGCAGCGCTTCACCGCATTGCAAACAACGAACATCGTTCTGTGCGTGTTCGCAAAACAGATACGATTATCTTCTCAAGCTCTGTTATTCCAGGAAACGAGAACTCTGTTCAACGTCTCATGGATACGCTTTACCGCAAGGGCGCAAAAGTCATCAACTACAAAATGATGGACGTGCACGCTGGCGGTCACGCAAAAAAGGAAGATATTAAACTCATGCTTGCGCTCTTCAAACCAAAATATTACGTTCCAATTGAAGGAAATCACTTCTTGCTTCGCGAGAACGCAAGCGTGGCTTACTCCATGGGATGGGATGAAGAACATGTCTTTGTCGTGGATAACGGACAGGTCATGGAATTCTGGAAAGACGGCGGAGTGCTCACCAACGAGAAAGTGAATACGGACTACGTGTTCGTTGACGGACTCGGTGTAGGTGACGTCAGCCAAGTAGTTCTACGCGATCGCAAAGCCCTTGCCGAAGATGGTATGGTCGTTGTCATCGTGAAGATCGAACAAAAGACAGGAAAACTTGTTGGAAGCCCAGACATTATCAGTCGAGGATTCATCTTCATGAAAGAACACAAAGAACTCATTGAAGAAACTCGCAAACATGTTCGCTCAGCTGTCATGGACAAAGATCCAAAATCTGTCGCAGATCCAAAATATATTCGCGAACAAATTCGCGACGAAGTAGGAAAATTCCTCTTCAAAAAAACCGAACGACGTCCAATGATCCTCCCTGTCATCATGGAAGTCTAAAGACAAACACCCAGAACTACTGGGTGTTTTCTTTTTTATCCTCGCCTGTTACCATACCGATCGTATGGCAAACGTCCTCACAGCCCTTCAACCTTCCGGAATTCTCCACATTGGCAACTATTTTGGTGCCATTGAACCCTTGGTCCAACTTCAAAACGAAGGACATCGCAATGTCTTGTTTTGTGTTGATTATCACGCGATCACTGTTGCCCAAGATCCAACACAGCTTCGCAAAAACATGTTGTTTGCGATTGCGACGTATTTAGCAGCCGGTGTCGATCCAGAAAAAACGATTCTATTTCAACAATCCCGTGTCAGTGAACACACAGAGCTCGGTTGGGTGTTGAATTGTATTGCGTCGATGGGCGAACTTGAACGCATGACACAATACAAAGATAAAGCACGAGGCAAGGGTGAAAATGTGAGCGTGGGTCTGTTCGATTACCCAATTCTCATGGCTGCCGACATCTTGCTTTACGACACAGAAATCGTCCCAATCGGTGAAGATCAAAAACAACACGTTGAACTCGCCCGCGATCTTGCTGAGCGATTCAACAAACGCTTTGGACAAACCTTCGTGATTCCAAAACCACAAATCCGCCAGCAAGGTGCGCGTATCATGGGACTCGACGATCCTGAACACAAGATGTCGAAATCAGCTGCAAGTGAGAAGAATTATATTTCTCTCATGGACGACGAAAAGACCGTCGCAAAGAAAATCGCGAGTGCTGTCACAGATTCAGAATCAACGATTGTTTATGACGTGAATCGAAAAGGACTCGCGAACTTGATGACGATGTATTCGCTTGTAACTGGAATGACGATGATAGAAATCGAAACGATGTATCAAGGCAAAGGCTATGGCGATTTCAAGAAAGGTCTTGCCCAAGCGATCACGGATTATCTCAAACCAATGCAAGAAAAAATAAACGGATATCTTACTGACGAAGCTAGTTTGAAACAGATTCTTGATTTGGGAGCAGAAAAAGCAAAACATCTTGCACAAACAAAAATGAAACTGGTTCGAGAAAAAATTGGGGTTCAGCTTTAAAAGAAAACAGCGGCATTGGTCGCTGTTTTGATTCAATCCCTCTTCCATTGACCATTTGCCTTTTTCCTGCTATCATTCCCGCGTCTTAGGAATGTCGGGTGATGGCTCGTTGGGGTAACTTCCAATGAGAGGAAAGTCCGAACACCCTTTGTGTCGCAAGACACATTGCAAAGATACGTTGCTAACGGCAACCGGGAATAAGATTCAGGAGTCGCGGATCTGGAGCAATTCGATCCATGACCCCGGACTTGAAGCCCAGGGAAAGTGCCACAGAGACAATACTAGCCCCGCCTCGGCGAGGTGAAACGTGAAAAGTGGTGTGAGGTTTTCAGAGCAGTCGCTCTGTCAGCTACACATCTCGCGCCGTGGTGACACGGTTGCGTGGTAAACCCATGTCGGTGTAAGAGCAAATTTGGTAGCTCGCTCAAGCTGTATGGCAACATACAGCGTAGATAGATCGTCGCCTCCTTCGGGTAGTGACCTGAAGTAGACAAAATTCGGCTTACAGACACTTCCTAGGACATCAAAGAATCCTCGTCAACGCGAGGATTTTTTGTTACTATATCTGCATTATGAAACGCTCCGAACTCGCCTTTACACTTCTCTTGGTCCCCATGGACTTGCTGGCCTTGATTGCTGCTGCCTCAGGCGCATATGCGCTTCGTTTTCATCCGTTCTTTACGTCCATGCGACCGATTCTTTTTAACTTACAATTTCCAAGTTATCTCAAAGTCATCATTCCGATTGCCCTTTTGTGGCTCGTGATTTTTGCGTTTGCAGGACTCTATCAAACACGTCGTGTCCGAATCGCCAAAGAGTTAGCTCGTATTTTTCTAGCTTGTTCCACTGCCATGGCCATGGTTTTTGCCATTACCTTTTTCTCTCGTGTCCTGTTTGACTCCCGATTTATTGCCCTTGCTACCTGGGGACTTGCGGTTGTTTTTGTCAGTCTCGCTCGACTATCCGTTCGAGGATTTCAACGTTCACTGTTGCGATACTCTATTGGTACGCATCGTATTGTCGTGATTGGTGAAAATAAAACCTCCCAAAGCCTTACAGAAACATTTGAAAAGCAATCACATCTTGGCTACGTTGTTGTGAAACAGTTCAAATCCTTTAACAAAACCGTCATCAAACAATTACAAGAGATGAAAGAGGCCGATCAAATCGACGAAATTTTTCTCGCGGAAACAGAAACAGACCGAGAAGTAGCACTGGACCTCATTCGATTTTGTGAAAGTGAACATCTTGGTTTCTTTTACAGTGCTGATCTATTTGCAACCGCAACAGGAAGAAGTGTAAGTCACACCTACGCCGGAATTCCTATTATCGAAGTACGGAAAACACCACTCGATGGTTGGGGTGCTATCTACAAACGATTATTCGATATCATCGGCTCACTCATCTTGATCATCCTCACCTCCCCGATCATGCTTGTGACCGCCATTGCGATCAAGCTAGATTCAAAAGGCCCGATCTTTTTCCATTTGGACAACAACACTTACTCAAAACGCGTTGGTCAGAGTGGAAAACTGTTTACCTACTTTAAATTCCGTTCCATGTATTTTGGAACACATGCGATGCGTTACAACGAACTCGCGGAACAAAACACACGCAAAGGCGGACCCTTAGTAAAAATAAAAAATGATCCGCGCATCACTCGCGTTGGTCGATTCATTCGCAAAACATCCATCGACGAACTCCCCGAATTTTTCCTTGTCCTTGCCGGAAAAATGTCACTGGTTGGTCCACGTCCACACCTTCCTGAGGAAGTCGATAAATACAAACCCGAGCATCGTAAAGTCCTTACGATCAAACCTGGAATCACAGGAATGGCACAGATTAGTGGACGAGCAAATCTAGACTTTGAAGATGAAGTTCGTCTCGATATTTACTACATTGAAAACTGGTCTCCGTGGTTAGATTTTCTCATCTTACTCAAAACTCCCATTGTCGTGTTGTTCCGAAAAGGCGCTTCCTAATCAGAATGCGCTTTTTTCTTTGATTATTTTGCCAAAGATCCTATTCATTGCTAGGATCCCCTTATGAAAATAGCCCTTGTCCATGACTTTTTGATTCAAGCAGGTGGGGCGGAAAAAACCCTTGAGGTGTTCCAGGAAATCTGGCCCAAGGCTCCAACCTACACCTTGTTTTTTGATCCAAAAAAACTCCCAACCTTTTCCGGTCGGGATATTCGGACATCGTTTTTACAACGCCTTCCACTCGCTCTCAAAAAATACCAGTGGTACATCATGCTCATGCCAACAGCGACAGAGCATTACAATTTGAGTGAATTTGATCTTGTTTTGAGTTCAACCAGTGCGTTTGCAAAAGGCATCATCACCAAGCCTGGCGCCACTCACATCTGTTACTGTCACACCCCAACACGTTTTCTTTGGAGTGATACCCATAGTTATCTTCAAGAACTCCGTGTTCCAAAAATCATTAAAGCTATTCTTCCTCCCCTGCTTTCACGTCTTCGCACCTGGGATCAACAAGCGGCAGATCGTGTGGATGTTTTTATTGCAAACTCCAAAACCGTTCAACAGCGGATCAAAAAATACTATCATCGCGACTCACACGTCATCTACCCACCTGTTGAAACACAGAAATTTCATCTTTCTAATGCACCAAAAACCTACTTCCTCACAGGCGGACGTCTTGTCCCGTACAAACGTTATGATTTGGTTGTGGAGGCTGCAAACAAAACAGGTATCCCTCTAAAAATTTTTGGAGATGGTCCGATTGAAGCAGATCTTCGAAAGATCGCGAAAAACAATATCGAATTTTGCGGACGTGTCAGTGACAAACAAAAAGCGGAACTTTACGCAAACGCAAAAGCATTCATCCATCCCCAAGAAGAAGATTTTGGAATCACAGCGGTTGAATCCATGGCAAGCGGACGACCGGTGATTGCCTACCGAAAAGGCGGTGCGACAGAAACGGTTGTCGAAGGTCTTAGTGGAGAGTTTTTAGAAACACAAACATGGGAAGAACTTGCTGACCACATGATTCGGTTTGATGAACACAGATATGACTCAGTGACGATCAAACACCACGCGGATCAATTTAGTCACAAACGATTTGTGGAAGAACTCAAATCGTTTGTTGAAAAAACCTATGCGAATCCTAGTCGATATTAGACATCTCGCACAAAAAGAACCATCGGGTGTGGGGCAGTACACAACAGAACTCCTCCGCACCCTTTTTGAAATTGATCAAAAAAATGAATACATATTGTTTTCAAGCGGACGAGTGAAACCAGATCTCTCCACATTTCATCTCTCCACTCCAAATAAACTTCTGAATCTTCGATCTCTTGTTTTGCAAAGCCCAACCATCAACTGGCACGTGAAAGAAGAGGTTGATCTGATCTGGCTTCCAAACCTCAACATCACCACACTCCCTCAGGATATTCCGGTTGTCCTGACTCTGCACGACTTGTCCTGGTGTCACTTCCCTGAGTTTTATTCCTACAAAATGCAACTCTGGCACAAAGCTACACAACCAGAAAAACTTGTTGCACGAGCCAATCGCATTCTTGTTCCCTCACAGGCAACAGCAGAAGACGTCACACGGATTTTTCATAAATCTCCTGAACAGATTTCCTCGATTCCCCACGGTGTGAGTCCGAGCTTCACACCAAAACAACAAGCACGCGATCATGGTGTTCGATCCAGACTTCATCTTCCAAAACGCTTTGCTTTGTTTGTAGGAACAATTGAGCCACGCAAAAACGTTCTCGCACTTATCGAAGCGGTAAAAGAATACCGCACACTCACTCGAGACGACCTTCATCTGGTCCTCGTAGGAAAATGGGGGTGGCGCTCTCATGACGTGCGTCGACGACTTTGGAAAAATGATACCCATGGATGGATTCATCAACTTGGCTATGTAAGCGACGAAGATCGCTCAGCTCTCTATCGATCCGCGGAAGTTTTCACTTGGCCATCTTTGTACGAGGGATTTGGCTTACCAGTTCTGGAAGCCATGGCTTCAGGAACACCGGTAATCACAAGTAATACCTCTTCCTTACCAGAACTCACTGCAAATTCAGCGTTGCTAGTAGACCCCTACAATAGTCACGATATCGCTGACGCATTAAAAGGTCTATTAGCGTCCCAACCTCTTCAAGACCAGCTGATCAAAAAAGGACTTGAACGATCGCAAACCTATTCTTGGGAAGTGACAGCAAAACAAACCATGGAAGCCTTTGAGCTTGCTCGAACATAAAACCTCCCAGAAACGGGAGGTTTTGTTATAAAAAAAACAGCTCGGAGTATCCGAACTGTGAGAATCGATCCTGTCTTTACGTCTAGTCGAGCAGGCCTTTTCGATAAGCAATCATCATGAGCAAAAAGTTCAAACAGGCAATCACAATCCACTCGTACTTACTTCTCCAAAACAAGACCGCATCTTGAAGCCCTGCCGAGGAAAGAAAATTCCAAGGCAAAGGCTTTAGAACACCTCTCCCCGTTCCACAGTCCCACGGGTCATGCCGCCAATCTTCATGATAAACACAGGATTCTGTTCGATCATATCCTACGATCAGCGAAAAAACAGTCGTGTCAGGATTCTCTCCATCCCCCTCCTGATTACGAGCGTTATCTCGCATTCCAAGTCCCATTTCGAGAAGCATACTCAGAATGATCAGAATGAAAAGAGCTTTCATGATCTCCCCTGATGGTTGAAGGAACGTGGAAAGATAACATAAAAGCTCAATATTGTCTAGAATCTGATTTCTCACTACAAATCACTTTTGACACAAGCAAACCTGTGGAAAGATTGGGGACGAATGTCCTTTTTTTTGTTATACTTTACGTATGAAAGTCGGCATTGATGCACGCATGTTTGGGCCAAGTGCTGGAGGTGGTGGTTTAGGTCGATATGTTGAGCAGTTCGTCACCCGATTGCCCGACGTCGACAAGCAAAACCACTATGTTTTGTTTACAAAAACAAACGTAGAAAGTTCTCTGGAACAAGTGAGAGCCGACATCCACTGGTACACGTTCAAAGAACAGCTTTTTCTTGGTCGACTCATCGACAAACAGAACTTAGATCTTGTCCACTTCCCTCACTGGAACGTTCCGATCTTTTTAAAGACTCCGTTTGTAGTCACAATCCACGATTTAATTCTGCTTGAACAGCCTAAATCAGCCGTTGCTACAACAAGAAACCCGTTGTTCTACACGATCAAGTACTGGGCTTACAAACTGGCTTTGTGGAACGCTATTACACGATCGAAACGAATTATCACCGTGTCGGAATACACAAAACAGGCGATTCTGAAATACTTTCCGAAGATAGATGCAGAGAAAATCACGGTGATTTATGAAGGGCTAACGGATTTGGGAATCCGTTCGGGACATGGAGACAGGGCAGGCATAAAGCCAGCCCTTACGATTCCGTATTTGCTATCCGTTGGGAATAGTTATCCGCATAAAAACCTACCACGCTTGATCCAAGCGTTTGAACAGATTGCTCCACTATTTCCAGATTTGCGTCTTGTTGTTGCTGGTCGAAAAGATGTGTTCTTTGATCGGCTGGATCAACTCATTCATGCGTCACCGTTTGCCCATCGTATCGATCACACCCCAAACCCAACAGATCACGATCTTGCTTCCCTTTACACAAACGCCTCGCTCTTTGTTTTCCCTTCTCTTTCCGAAGGATTTGGCCTTCCTCCACTTGAAGCCATGCAGTTCCAGGTTCCCGTTGTCAGTTCTAACGCTACTTGTCTTCCAGAAATCCTTGGTGATGCGGCTGTTTACTTCAATCCAGAATCTGTCGACGCAATGGCTCGTGCCATCACTGATCTATTGAACAATCCTGGCAAACAAGCAGAACTTCGCAAAAAGGGACTGGAACAAATCAAACGCTACGACTGGAACACAATGACCCGACAAATCGTTTCTCTTTACACCCACTGTGTCAACGAATAAACAAACAAAAAAAGTCGTCATTTCACCCAAAACAAAACGAAGGGTTCTTTTAGTTTCCGCAACCAACAAACTGGATGATCGCAAACTCAAAGAATCCTTGAAACGTGCAAGGAAACGTCAGTCCATGACCCTGCTCTTTGACTCAGCTGTTCCTTCACACCTCCAGTTTGATGGCGTTATCAAAGACCACGATCGATCCATGCCTGCGATTGTGGAAGTTGGAAAGCATACGTTGTCACCATTTGTTCTTCATCTTGGAACCATGACCCTTCCAACCCCTGAAGAACTCCTAAAAGAACAAGATTTTCAACCAATTTATTTAAACCTCCTTGAAGGAACGCAAACCGTTGTTCGAGAACCGCAATTTGTCGACACTTCAAACGATCTTGTTCTACAAAAAGAAGAAGTCCGTGCACAGTTAAACGAAGACGTTTCTTACAAAGCAAAAACACATACAGAACTCCCGTTTCTGAATCACCCACGTTCGTTTGATGTGCTTCTGCCTTACGCACGTAGCATCAAACTTCCAGAACATTTTACCCTCACGATTGCTGACTCTTTTCAACCAAAAGGACTTCCGGAAGATCTAGAATCTTATTTTGACCTTCCAGAAGACGAGGAAGATCAAACAATGGTTCGACAGGAACTGGAAGACGTCTTAGACCTCGATATCCTTGAAGCAGAACTAGAAGAGCAAGAAGAACAAGAGAATTTCCAGCCTGCATGGCAACAACCACGCGTATCGTGGATGCCCTACGGATGGAAACGTGCCATGCTAGGATTTGTCGCCATTTCGTTTGTGTTCGTTCTTCCTCTTCACGCCATGAACGTTGTACAAGAATTGCGTGACGCAAAATCTCATATTGAAACATCCTCCATTGGAGCGATCGATTTGCTCAAACACGGTGCGGATGCCGCCATGGTTCGAGATACTGCTAGTGCACAACACTCGTTTTCTGGGGCAACACTCCGATTTGCTCAAGCACAAGAAACACTCGACCAACTTGGAACCGGTACTCAACTCATCCTGAGTGCTCTACCAGTTGCACAAGCCAGTTACAAATCAGGGGAAGCTCTTGTAAACGCTGGGGAATCACTTTCCATCGCTGCCACACGCCTTGCTCAAGGCTTTGCAGAAATGGAACAAGACGTAAATCCAACACCTGTCTCGCGATCTCAACTTTTGAGAACTTACATCAAGGCTGCCCTCCCTCATGTGCAAGATGCACAAGTCGACTTAGCACGCGTTGACGTAGAAACTGTTCCCGTAAGTTATCGTGACCAACTCACCAAACTTCAAACTTCCGTTCCACTCCTCGTTCAAAGCATGAAAGACTTGGATCAGATCGCTCAGTTTGCTGAGACGATTCTTGGTTCAACCGGATCCAAACGCTACTTGCTTATCTTCCAAAACAACACAGAAATTCGTCCAACGGGTGGATTTATGGGAAGTTTCGCTGAAGTGAAAGTTCACAACGGTGTCATTGAGAAACTCACCGTTCCAGGGGGTGGAACCTATGACTTACAAGGATCCATGCAAACACCTTTGATCGCACCAAGACCGATTCAACTTCTAAAATCCAAATGGGAGTTCCAAGATGCCAACTGGTTCCCTGACTTTCCAACAAGCGCCCGACAAATGATTCAGTTCTATCAAGACGCAGGTGGACCAAGTGTGGATGGTGTGATCGCTGTGAACGCTACCTATGTGGTAGATCTACTCAAACTGCTCGGACCTGTTGAAATGCCTGCGTACGGACGAACCATCGACAGCGAAAACTTCTTATTTGAAGCACAAAAAATTGTTGAACTGGAATACGACAAAGAAGAAAACAAACCGAAACAATTCATCGGCGACCTTGCACCGATTTTGCTTGACCGAGCGATTGAACAGTCCTCTGATCGCTTCATGGAATTTGTTGATGTGCTTGGAGATGGACTCCAAACAAAAGACATTCAAATGTATTTCCAAGATGGGAATCTTGAAAAAACCGCCCTTGCCAAAGGTTGGGGTGGTGCCATTGAACAAACACCAGGCGACTATCTCATGATTGTGGACTCAAACTTAGGTGGCGGAAAAACGGATGGTGTAATCGAACAAAAAGTCGATCTCACAGTCAACATTCAACAAAACGGAACGATTCAAAACACACTCTCTATCACACGAACACATCGAGGAATAAAAAATGCCTTGTTCTCTGGCGTAAACAATGTGGACTACTTACGTGTGTATGTTCCCAAGGGAGCAAAGCTCACCGCTTCCAGTGGATTCGCTATTCCAGACTCCAGTCTCTTTGATGCCCCTGACCCAAACTGGAGTATCGACGACGATCTTTATTTCTCCCTCGTAAACGAAATCATTGATCCACAAAACGGAACATCCACCACGACAGAATCTGGAAAAACTGTTTTTGGAAACTGGGTTCAAACACCTCCAGGGGAATCGACAACGGTGACGTTTACCTACGAACTGCCGTTTTCGCTTGGAACAGAAGAACAACCAACTTGGACAGACTCGCTTAAAGAATTGGTCGGCGTTCCAAAAACAGATCGTTATACCTTAGTGCTTCAGAAACAGTCCGGTGTGATGGACCGCACAACCGTTGTCCATGTTCAAACACCTCCCTCTCTCAAAACGATTTGGTCAACAGCTCAGCAAGAAGCCACCTTCTCTAACTCCGTCGATGCCTTTGTGGCGATGCTCTTTGACACAACTTCTCTATGAGCAGACATCACCCACGTTCAACGCGTGATGTGAAACGAGATCTTCGAGCGATCTACACGGGTTCAGACGGAACCATGCCAGATCTTTCCAAACTTTCGTACACACAACGCTCAAAAACAACAAGCATCCTGATCAAGCTCATTCTCATTCTACTTGGACTTTCCGTTGTTGCCTGGAGTGGATTTTTCCTCTTTAACAAAGGACTCATTCATGAAAGTGAAACACTCAAGGTTCAGATCGAAGGTCCAGATCAGATCAAATCCGGGGAACCTGTGAGCTATACGATCCGCTATGAAAACAAAGGCGACGTTCCTATTGCAAGCCTAGACATGAAACTGAACGTTCCAACAAGTTTCCATGTTCTCTCACTGGCTCCAGAAGCAACCGGACAAAATGAATGGACCATCGGCTCACTTGGAAACGGATCAGACGGAGCCGTCACCGTTAACGGAGTCTTTCTTTCCGAAGTACCAAGCTCACAACGCCTTCAAGCACTCTTTACCTACAAACCAGCCAACTTCAGTTCAGACTTCCAAAAAATCGAAACGAAAATCGTCCAGATTAACGAGTCTGTTCTGAAACTGACAGTTACCGGTCCAGAGAAAGCCTTGGCCGGAGACAACATTGAGTACACACTCAATCTTCAAAACACAGGCCAAGTAGATGTTTTCAACGTTCGTGTCTTCCCTGTCCTTCCAGAAAATTTTACGATCAGTACAACCGAACCGAAACTTGCTGAGGGAAACGAATACTGGAACCTGGATGTGTTAAAAGGTGGCGAGCTTAAAGAACTCACCTACGCAGGAACGTTCACAACAACAGCTTCTGGAGAACAAGTTATTGGTGCGCGTGTCGGATTTGTGAAAGAAGAACAAGTCCTTGAACAATCAAACGTAACAACAAAAACGGACGTTCTTGGCGGAGCTCTCAGCTTTCACTTGATCATCGACGGCTCCAATAAAGATCAGACGGTTGTTGCGGGAAAGACACTTCGCGGATCCATCGACTTTGCAAACAGTGGAGCCGAAACCGCAGAAGACATCACCTTCACGCTCAACATCAGTACAGAAAGCGGATCGGTTCCTATCAGTTTTGAAAACGCTCTCGTTTCTGACGCCGTACGCACAGGATCAACACTTGTTTGGACCAAGGAAAAAACAACGAGCCTAGCAAAACTTCTCTCCGGAGGAAACGGCATCATTGATTTCTCTCTTCCAATCATCGAGTCCCTTGATCAGACAATGGCAGATAAGTTCATGATCAAACTCACCGCAGAAATTGGACGCGTTGGATCCATCACCACACCACGCACCATCGAAGCTTCGCCGATTGTGATCCGGATCAACTCAAACGCCCATGCTTCCGCAGAAGTTCGTTACTTCACTTCTGAGGGAGAATCTGTTGGAACGGGTTTTCTTCCACCAAAACTAGGTCAAACAACACACTTACGTATTTACTGGAAAATTGAAAATTCCTTGCATGCTTTAAACAACATCGAATTTTCAACAACCTTGCCACAAGACGTAACGTTCGACGAAAAAAAAGGAATGGATATCGGAGACATAAGCTACAATCCAACGACACGACAAGTGCAGTGGACAACAGCAAAACTCCCCGTTGATATCATTGTTGCGCAAGCCTGGTTCGACGTTGGATTTACTCCAACACAACAAGACGTCGGCTCCTTCTTCAAACTCACCAATCCTATTTCCTTCTTAGCAAAGGACAGCGTGACAGGAGATGAACTCAATAAAAGCATTGATCAGCTCACAACAGACTTTGAAAACGATCCTCTAGCGAAAGGTAAAGGTGTTGTCACAGAATAAAGAAAAAGTCCCTAAATGGGGCTTTTTTGTTTGTTTCTTCCTAAGTCTTTACCAACCGATTGACAATTTCACCCTTCAGAGCTATTCTTTTGCCGCCTCAGTTAAGACCTGAGACATTCCGGCCCTCATGGCCAAAACGCGCAACACGGAGGATCCCATGCGCAGTTCCCGTTCCCTGGACGTTTTCATCGGCCTTCTCGCTCTTACGAGCATCGCCTGCAATGAACCCACCACCAAAGATACCAAGTCTGCGGGGGTCGGTACCAAAACCGAAGCGATCAAGGAGGCCCCGAAGAAACCCGCGGAGCCGAGTATGGTCGCAAGTGCAGCCACGGAGTGTCTGACTCCGCCGGTCGTGAAGATCGCGCTCACACACGATCTGGACCAGGCACTGCTCACCACTTCCACGTCCTTCGGCGATCTGATCGAGACCGAAGGGCTCGGAAGCATCGAGAAGGATCTGTGTGTGGACATTGTCTTCACGGTTTCAACCTATGAAGACAATCTGAAAGCATTCGAAGCCGGTACGTTTGACGGCACGATTGTGAGCTTCACGGATCTGTTCACTGTGGCCGCTGGCCGCAAGAAGCAGATCGATGACGCAACCGTGGCCGCCCTGGCTTACTCCTGGGATGGAACGGTTACGACCAAGATGCTGGATCCCAGCAAGCAGAAGGACATCAGGCGTCTGAATATTCTGGTCATGGGCGACAACCTCATGGACCAGCCCCGCGGTCAGCTCGCGGTCAAGGCAATCGCCAAGACCATGGCCAAGATGATCGCACGACTGGACCCCAAGGATCCGGAGATGCGAACCAAGACCCTGACCTCGCTTGCAAGTCAGCACAGTGATGCACCCATGGGTACGGATGTCCTCGAGAAGGTTCTTCTCAAGCTCGAGTTCATCTCAACTGAGACCTCATTCTTCAACACGACCGAATTCGAACAGATCGCCCTGGATCTGGAAGCCTTCGCCGTCACGAACAAAGTCCTGACCAAGGGTGAAAGTTACACGATCGGTCTGAAGATGCAGCCCGTCGAAGGCAAGATCACGCTCGTTCGCTTCGACGATTCAGCCGTCACCATGCCCACCATCAAGATGGACACCATGGAGATCAAGGCCGTTGAACCCCCCACTGCCCTGCCCCCAGTCCCCACGTCTGCAAACGCAGACCCGGTCCTGACCAATGCTCCGCCTTCGAACGGAACCGCACAGGTTCCCATGCCCACGTCGGCCCTCCCGACCCCGGCATCGCAGACCCCCTGAGCCTGCTTCTCCTCTGACCGCCAAGCAAACGCCTGGTGGTTTTTTTGTTGCGAAAATTTAAGACAGGACCCCTCCCAACCTCCCCTTGAACAAGGGGAGGAGCCGGAATAGGAATAGAGGAGAAAAGAGGAAGAGCTATTCCCCAAGAATGCCAAGATTTCACCGAAAGCGCGGTCTGTCTTGTCTTTGTCTTAAAACAAAACCAATGGGCTCGATGCCCATTGGTTTTGTCCCACCCACCCCACCCCACGGCCACCTTCCCCCACCCCAAACACCATCCACTCTAGGAAAGTGCGGATACAATTTTTCTCGGTCGCCCCGAGAAAAATTCGTATACGCAATT
>CALRGL010000009.1 GCA_943357275.1 Candidatus Uhrbacteria bacterium RIFOXYB12_FULL_58_10
CACACCACTCCAAATTCTTGGATACAAAACAGCCAATGAATTCTCGAGAGAATTCATTGGCTAGTCAAAACGAGGAGGAGTGGTGCATTGAGGGGTTGAGTATTTCTTTTATAAAAAGAAAAACCCCTGATCAATGCAGTGGATTCAGCCGAAGCTGTTGCATGGAGTCAGGGGCAGATGAAACAAGAAATGTCAGATCACGGAACGTACAACACAGCACATCCCATCGGAGCACCATCCGGAGACCACTCGATGACGTCCGTCTCATCGGCGACCGTATTGTTGATACGGATCCGAATCACCGCATCACCATCGATCTCGGACGTGCGTCCGGCGCCCATGCACAACCAGTCATGTCCTGGATTGCCGATAGTCACGTTCAGCAAGACGTACTGCAAACCACGGGGGTCGACATCGTCCTGGTTGAGTGAGATCGACACAGAGGAACTGTTGACCGTCCACGGGGACGTACGATTCCACCGACGTCCGATTTCATCGGCCGTACACAGATCATTGACACACGAAATTTCGTCGAAGCCAAGCTGAACATTCAGCTGGAGCGGCTCGCGATTACCAGGGAACATCACCGAAACCTCGAAGTCCTGAGCCTGCACCTGACACACCTGATCGGCGTCGCCAGAGCAGTCATTGTCGAGACCGTCGTCACAGACTTCGGCTGCACCAGAGTGCACTGTGTTGTCCATGTCGTTGCAGTCGCCGTTGTTGGTGACCATATTGGGAGCCGGAGGCGAGTTCGGACAACCCATGGTCGGCCGCGAACCATCATCACCGAAATGATCACGGTCAGCGTCCGGGAAGAACGCGATCTCCACACCGTCGTCGATCAGACCATCACAGTCGTCATCGACGCCGTTGCAAGACTCGGGCGCACCCGGGAAAACCATCGGATCATCATCGTCACAATCACTCGAGGCCGGAACGCCATCGTGATCGTTGTCCGGCTCGTTGCCACGAGGTGCACACGTCTGCGTGGTTCGACGACTTCCACTGGGGAAGAAATCGATACCAAAGACGCACTCAGGCTCAGCTGCCGTACACCCAAGGGTGATCGAATTGTCACTGGGATCCTGACGATCGCGATCGCACGGCTGACATTCACCCATGTAGCAGAGACGGCCGTAGGGATCGTTGTTGCAATCCGCGTCCACCTCGCACTCGGGCACCTGACAAATCCGCAGATCCGTTCCGCCGTTGTCGACGTTGTTGCAGATCTGACTGTTGGGGCAATCTTCGTCACGTACACACTGCTCGGGCATCTGACCGTTGTGGCAAGCCACAAAGGTCATGGCCGTGTCCGCTTCCGGAACCCCGTCGTTGTTCACGTCGGGACCATAGACGATCACGAGCCCACCGTCGACACACTGCTCCTCGCTCGCCTCTTGAGGAGGCAAGAACGCGAAGCCACGACCGTCTTGGCCATTCTGGCCACTGCAGATCGGAAGCGAAACGACCATTGTCTCTTCGTCCGGAAGACCATCCATGTCCGCGTCGGGTCCGGCAACGATGAAGAAGCCGTTACCGCCGGGACAAGCGTTTTCCGCCGGAACGAAGATCGCTGCGATGCCAGTTCCGTTCTGACCGTTTTCCCCCGGTTCGCCAGGTTGTCCAGGCGTTGGTTCGTCGGTCTCATCGGTCTGACCATCACAATCGTTGTCCTTGCCGTCGGTACAGTCCTCGGGCGCGCCGACGTAGACCGTGGGGTCCGTGTCGTCGCAATCCGCAGGACCGGCGAGCCGGCCATCATTGTCATCGTCGTGCAGTTCGTTCTCACTGGCGTCCGACTGGGTACCGGCGTCGGTCTGAACCTCTCCGACATCCGGTGACTCCACATCGATTTCCCGAACCGCGTCGGGCTCGACGTCCGGCTGGATACCGGCGTCGGGCGCGACGGGCGGGGCGGAATCGACTCGCTGGACAGTGCCGGCCTCGGGGTCTTCGAAACCCACGACGGCTGGCGTGTTGCTGATGCAGCCGCTGAGCGCGACCAGGGAAAGGGCCAAACAACCGAACAAATTCCTCATGACGTTCACTCCTCGAAATAGGGTTCTCCCCGGAATTGGGGCGTTGAACTCCTACGTTCTCACGCAGGCCCACAGCGCCCCGACGGGGACATCGACTTCTGTGGAACAAAAGGCTCGAATATCAAGCATTTCGTTCCAAAGAAGTCCCCTTCTCAAGGTCAAAAACAGTGTTCTTGTGCCCTGTTTATGACAGAGAAGAATACCACGAAATGGTGTTTTTGTCAAGGAATTCCCGGTGTTTTTCTTCGAAATCGAAGAAGGAATATGGCTGAAGGGCGGACGCTAGGCCCGCCCGTACGATTCCCCTGTATTTTTCTAGGAAATCGTAAGGGCAGGCCTTGCTTCCAGTCCGCCATAGCCTTGGCGACGGCGGGTGCCTGCCCAGTCTCGCAAATACATACCAAAATCCAAAAAAAACCAATAAAAAAACGCCCCGAATTGCTTCGAGACGTGTAGAGGGCCCTTGAGAGGGCCTAGTTGAGAAGCCGTCGGACCAGGGCGCCGACGTTGGCAGCACCCGAACAGCCGCTATCGAACGCCACGGGGCTTGCGGCACCGGACATGATATGACCATCCAGGCTGATCTCGACATCCGCCCTGAGAGACGGATTGCCGTGAACAAGCATGCACAGCCAGTCATCGTCCTGACCGACGATTTCACCATTTCGCACGTCGCTCTCCTGGCGGAAAAACGAAGAGTTGAAACGGATCCATCCAGACTCCTTCACCGTGACCTGAACGAGAATCTCGTTGTCATGCAGCTGCCAGAAAGCCGACTGGTGCCAGTCACGGCAGTCCTCCGGACGCGAAACATCCGAACAATAACCGTAGCTGAAGTCGATACCGGGCAGAACCTCGGAGGTCGTCACACGGATCTGAAGCAGATGCTCACCCTCGACCTGGTCGGGGGTACCACACTCACCACAATCCTCGTCGATCTCACCGTCGCAGTCGTTGTCCTTGGCGTCCTCGATCTCGGGAGCACCGGGGTAGACTGTGTCGTCGTTGTCGTCGCAGTCGACCTCGTGGGTCACACTGGGACGATATCCGTCACCGTCGTGATCGACGATCGCGGGTTCACCACCCGAACCGCCGTCACCACCCATGCCTCCCATACCATCTTCACCACCACCTCGACCGCTGTCGGCCTCCTCGCCACCGTTGTCGGCGACTCGTGAAACCTCGGCGTCGTGAACACAAGCAACGAGAGCCATGGCCAAAGCCAGACACAGGGACAAGTATCGCATCGCGGATATCTCCTTCTCCTCGGGGTTAAACAAATGCCGGAAAGGCGAATTTTGAGGAGATGTCACTGTACCCTATTTTGAAGTTTCTGTCAAGATCCTCTGGATCGAAAACAATATAAAAACGAGCAAATCTTTTGGAAATGCTCGCAGAGTGCCCCTTTCGAGGACTTAGAAAAGCGGACCGAAACCGGGAGCGACCTCGAGACTCAACATCCAAACCGCACCACCTTCCGTGGTGGGCTTGAAGCCGGGACCCGTGGAGCCATAGGACTCGTAACCACCACCGAGGCGTGCCGAGAAGGCCGTCTGCCACGGTCCTGCCATGTCCAGCAGATACGTATAAGACGGACCGACCAGGAAACCACGGCTCAGAGCATTCGAACTCAGGACCGTTCCGCCCGACTCGTGCTCGAAGTAGCTCAGGGTGCCACCGACGAAGTTCGCCGTGTTCCACAGACGCCACTCGTTGCCAAGGCCGACCGAATACATGATCCCCGTCTCGTTATCGCCCGAGGGACCTTCGTCCCAAATCGGATCGAGACGAGCCGTGGCGAACCACCGAGAATCGGGCATCTGATAACCGATGTTCAGACCGAACTGGGCTGCAAGCGCGACATTGTCACGCGCCACACCCAGCGTCTGCCCGCGCCGATTGCGCAGAGGCATTCCGCCCTGAAACTTGGAACCGAAACCGAGAGAAAGCTCGAGCATCAGACCATTCGAAGCCGTTGCGTTCGCCAGATCACCAGCATCGTCTGCCGATTTCTGAGCCGTCCGCACCAACTTACCCAGATCTTTCTGTCCAGACTGAAGATTCTTGATCTCACCTCCCTGACGAGTCTGACCCGACTCCAGTGTGCCGACACGACCCGTGAGAGCCGTGACATCACCCTTGAGCTGAAGCTCGGACTTGAGAATGAGTTCGATGACTCCATCCTTACCGTCGAGCTTGGTGAGGCGTTCGGACATCGTACTGCTATCCTGAATGAGAGTCGCGATGGTCTTCGTATGACCGTCGACCGTTTCTTTCAGAGCAGCGAGAGCCTTTCCACCTCCACCACCGGAACCGCCACCGCTACCGGTGTACGACCCGCCGATGCACCGACCTTCGAGGGCCGGATTCGGAAGCCAGTTCAGAATGCGGAAAGCTTCGCGCTTCTCCTCGATGAACGTGTTGTACTCGTCTTCCGACTTGACTTCACGGACTCCGTTGCAGTTGGTATCCAGGAAGAAGAAACCCGGCTTGAGGCCGAATGCCCCTCTCGAGAACACCACCTCACACTTCGCAGGAGTCGCCGCCTGACAGTTCGTGATCTCGCTCTCGATTCGCTCGAGACAGACCGGATCTGCCAGGTTGCACTTCCCGCTGTTGCGGGCGAAAGTCAGAGTGCTTTCGGCGATCGCGAGATCACCATCGTCACTTCCCGACGCCGTACAATCCTCGTCCACGCCGTTGTTCGGAATCTCCCGGGCGGCCGGGTTGATCCGCGAATCCGCGTCGTTGCAGTCCTCCGTCCCACGATAAGTCGCGCCGGCACAATAGCCGTCGTGATCGCCGTCGTCCCCGCAATTAAAAATACGCACGGGAACCGCACCGAAGACCGAGGACACCGAAAGTGTCACCAGACAGGAAGCCAAGAACTTTTCCATTTGAGCACTCCTCCGAAATTGGTTTCTCCCCGAAATTGGGGCGTTGAACTCCTACGTATTACGCAGGCCCACAGCGCCCCGACGGGGACATCGACTTCTGTGGAACAAAACGCTCGTCTAAAGACAAACGCTTGATTCCACAGAGGTCTTACCTCAAAGGAGTTTCGGACATAGCCGATTCGGGAGTGTTGAATGACGGTACATATTCACCTAGCCAAAGCCGGGTATCAAGACGCTGAGCCATCAATGTATCTATAATTTTGTCGATACGTATTACTTCTAGACAGTTACCTCTGAAATCCTGAAATTCGACAATCCCGAACCGACCATGTCTTCAAGTGATTCGACATCTGTAGTCCAGCAAGGAGGAGGTGCTGTGCCACGGACATCAAATCGCTTAAAGACAGGTTGATTCATAAGTTGAAAAGAACTTTTACGAACGTCGAAATATAGCATCTGTGACGGTTTTTGTCAAGACATCCCATCCACAGCTGGAACCTTGACCAATAAAAACGGGTCTGATAAAATTCCGCAGGAATCCAAAAAATAAAACAAAAAAGCCCTTAAAAAGGCCTTTAAGTCCGTTTGAATGACTTAGAAATGATGCTCATCGCGCCTCCTCCTCGCGTTGAATCGTTATTTCTAAGTCATTTGAGCGGATTTTTGTTATTCATGGATCAACTGATGGCGTCTTCGGATGCGTTCTGTTTGAAGCAAAACATACAAAATGCCGAAAAATCCTCCTAAAAACAGTCCAGAAATGGCGTTTGCGATAACGTTTGGCTTGACTGGCCATCGACTATTAAGCGGTTCATCGACCAAACGTACCTGAATATTGGATCCGGAAGTGTACTCACTGACCCTGTCTGTGAGAACAAAAGCTACAGCTCGAACCAATTGTTCGGCCTGTTGTACATCTTGGTGGTAAGCGGTGAGTGTTAACAGTCCAGAACCCACAGAAACGGACGCATCGACTGTCTTACCCCACTCTCGTCGTCGCTTGTTTGGGTCTGTTGGAAAACTGTTGTCGTCAATTCGAAAACCGGATTTCAAGACTTGGTCAAAAAATGTACTCGTATAAACAATCGTCGAAAGATTATCGGCGATGCGTTCTTCTGCTCGAGAAGCTGTATAAGCATCCACGGAAGAGTCTGATTGCAGAATGAGCAAACGAGCCGTTGAGGAATAGCGTAGAGGTTGAACAAAGGAAATAATGAGGGCAAGAACAAGTCCAAGAAGGCCCATCATGATGATTGTCTGCCATCCTCCGAGCAAATCGTTCACGTGATTTGTTGTTGGCATAAAAGGTTTCTTTCAGTATACCTCAACTTACATCTCTCCCAAAGTGACACGCACTTCTACTTCTTTTGAGGCTCGATCAACAATTAACACAACCACGTCTTTTGGTTTCGATTTAGAAACAAATCGTGCAAGCGTTTGTTCCTCCGTAATTGGTTGTCCGTTATAAGACAAAATAATATCAAGTTCTTTTATTCCAGCTTTATCCGCAGGTCCGTTCAACAGAATCGACTTTTTATCTGCCACAAGAGCTCCTTGATTCTTTGAACGTTTTCCTTCAGGGCGCATTCCAACCGTTGTTCCAAGAGAGACCGTATCAAGTCCAAGCAGTGGACGCTCGATAGATCCTTTCTCAAGCAAGGCTCTAAATTGTGGCAAGAAGGCATCAGAAGGAACAACAACAGGCTGCTTATCAACGATGGAAATCGCTCCAAGCAAATCCCCATTCAATGAAAACACAAATCCAGGTTCAGAAGAAAGATTCGACAAAACAACGGTTTCAGAAAGATAGTCGGACGAAACAGAAATACCTTGTGATCCTGTCACAGACAAGACGGCATGTAACTGAACAGAACCAGATTGTTGAGAAACAAACACTTGTTCTGCTAACCCTGTATCAAGTCCAGAACCAAATCCACCAATGGCGAGTCCATCGGCAGAAATTTTAAGAAACGAAACGGATGTTGCATTATCTTCAACAACTTGCTCAACCTTGTAGAGACGATCACCAATAGAAACAGCCGTATGATCAAATCGAACGTTCGGTTGTTGTGAAACTAAAATCCATCCGTCCGTTGTCAAAATAAGGCCAGTCGCTAGACGATCTTCAGAGGTATATCCATAAGCTCTGTTCAGCTCAGACGGATAAATATTCACGATGCTTGGAAGATTATTCAATTCAAATCGACGAATCGCATCTTCAAGCGAAGACGGAAACTGCTTGGGTTGTGTTTGTGTCAGACGCAGTGGTGCCGTGAGTTTACTTAACTCAAGCGCATAGTCTTCCAAATAAGAAGAGGTATACGATGTTGCCAAAATTCCAGCACCAGCTCCAATAAGAAGAGCAATGGTGATCGTCCAAATCGTTGTGCGCCAAAACGTGTCTTTCATAACCATTGTGAACTTAGCAGAATCGCGAGAAGCAAAACACTGCTCGTGATCAAATAATGTTTAATGATGGGAGTTGAGAGTGTACGCAGGACATGGGCTCGTGTCAGTCCGATGAAGAGATAAAACAAAACGGTCATGAGGGCTGCACTGGTGAAATAACTTGTTGGTAGAAAACTAATGGCGATAAATAACTCGGTCATCAGAATCGATCCTCCTAGCGTATAAGGTTTAATTTTGCTCTCATGTGCCTTGCTGACCCAGAAGGTTCCATAAATAACAAAGACGAAACAGAAAAGAGCAAAGAGTGAAACAATTCCGAGTGAAATTTGCACGAGCAAAATAAGTCCGAATCCAACAGCGGAAAGAAAAAACACGGTCAACAAATTTAAAAACAAACTTAGATACTCAAGCGAATAGGGTTGATACGTAGCCGGAAGATGGATGTATTGAAAAACGTATTCTGCATAAAGCAGAATGAGAGCAACAGCAAGCCCAGCAATCATCATGATCACAGAAGGCTGTTCTAGAAAAAAAATCATCCCAAGACTGGCGACTAAAAACAAGACAGGAGTCAAAACAAAATTCCAAAATTGAAACGTTCGAACCTCAAACTGTAACAATCGTCCAAACAGTAACAAGGAACAAACGATCATCGCAACGGCTGTTGCTACGGGCTGAACGGATGTAAATACAATCACATACATTCCAAGAGAAAGCATGATTGCAAGAACAAACGGTGAAATGCGATGAATGAGAATCATACTTATCGAACCACCTTCACGTTAAAATCCCCTTCAATGGTTAATTGACCTTTTTGATAGGTCATCGAACGAATTTGAGCATATTGCCCAAGTGAATCGTTGAGTGCTGGAAGTTGTGGCTTGATGAACGTATCAGTAAAAAACACACTTAGCAACTGAGGAAAAACAAAAGATCCTAGACGAATCCGCTGTGGCTTTACTACGATTCCGCTATTTACAAACTCAAATCGAAACTGTGCAACCAGTGCTGTTTTTTGTGCTTGATTCTGCAAAGGGAAAAAGGCTTCAACAATTCCGTTTTCTTCAAGAGCAATCTGCACATGATTTGCGTCCACCATTGCATAGCCATTTGCTTCAATCAATGATTGAAGTGTGGAAGTAAACGAAGCTTCCGTAAACACAAGCTCAACCGTTGTCTCTTTTAACACTCCCCCGCCTTCTTGCAAACGACGCGTCAAAATCGTTTGGACATCTTCTTTTGCGACTGTTTCAAGCGGAACACCAGGAGTCACAATACGCACAGGAACAGGAATGTCATAAGCAAAACGTGAAAGAAGTGGAATGGATACAAGGCCAGTGGAAGCAATGATCCACAAAATCCATCCGATAAATCCAAACAGAAAAAGAAAAAATAAAACAGAACACGTCATTTTTCCATGACCGCTGTCTTTACGACGAAACTCTTTCACAACCTCCCCTTTCATCTGATTCAACTCTTCTTTGACACTCTCACCTTTTTCAATCCGTCCCATAGTCTCTAGTTAAGCTTTGCTTTTGCTGTTTGCCACTCAACAAGGGCTTCGTCGATATTACGATCGCCTGTTCGAAGATTTTCTTTCATTGAATTTAGTGCGAGTGCAAGTTCCAAATGGATGTTTTGATAATCTGATGGAACACGAAGAGCAAGCAGTTCGTTGAGTGATTCTTCCACAGCAACAAGTTGTGCAAGTGAGTCCTTTGCGAGCAACATCTTTTGATCGAATGACTCAATCACAGGTTTTACATCGCTCTGATAATCTTGTGTTGTTACCGAAATAACAGCATCGTTTGATGTAATGACTTTGTCTGCTTTATACGAAAAGGTATAAAACATAAACAGAACCAAAACGAGCGACAAAAAAATTACGAGATAAGGAAAGAGCGATTTACGATGATGAAAAAATAACATATTAGGAAATATCTTTAAATGTATCTTCAGTTGCAACCGCGATCATGGTTGCAATAGGAATCGCGAGCACAGCTCCAATAAAACCAGCAACTTTTACACCGATAAGTAACGCAAGAATACTAAACACCGGATTGAGTCCTGTCACCTTTTGCATAATCTTTGGGACCAAGACGTGATTTTCAACTTGTTGGACAATCAAATACAGAATCACCACACCAATACCCAGTACGGGTGACTGTGCAAATCCGATGATAGCTGTTGGAATAAGCGACAAAACCGGACCAGCATAAGGAATAATCTCGAACAGACCAGCAATGAGCGCTAGAAGAAGTGCATACTCAACCCCGAGAATTTTAAGTCCAATATAAATTGCAACACCAACGACAAGTCCCAAAATCAACTGACCACGAAGCCAAGCGCCAATCTTCTTTTGCATGCGCGCGAGCAGTTGTGAAATATACGGTTGATATTCAACCGGCGCTAAATTCTTTAAACATTTTCTGAGTCCATCTTCTTCAGCCACCATGTAATAAGTGAGAACAAACACAATCAACATTGCGGCAACACTTCCAACAAATCCCGTCACCGTTGAAAAGATAGAAGAGAAAGAGGAACTAATTGCTTGTTGTGCATTTGCAAACGCATCTTGAACATTCTTTGAGAGTCCGTGTGATTCTGAAAAAGATTGAATCTGTACAAATGAAGTTGTGAAGTCTTCTGAGAACACACCTAATTTAGAAACAAGTTGAGTACTTTGTGTAATCAAAACAGGAATCAATAAAACTAGCACAAGCGACGCAACAGCACCAATCACAGTGTATACTCCAAGCACAGCAAGTCCTCGAGGAATCCGATTCTTTTCTAGCCAATCAGCGAGTGGATCAATGAGTGAAGCAAGCATGATGGAGACAAGAAGCATGGCGACGATATCTCTCAAAAACCACAAGAGCCAAAGAACAAGCACAAACAAAATCGCTTTCACGAATGTGCGTGTAGAAATGTTAATCGTTTGTTCGGGTATCATACTTCTCTTAGTATAACAAACATCGAGTCAGGACAGAAACGATTGACAAAACCGTCTTTTTCTGATAGATTACCTAACGTTGATTTCACGATTTTGGAGAAAAACAATGGCCGACCAAGACCGCTTGAATGCACAATCCGTTCTCCCGAGACGTCCGCTGCTTTCTTCAAAAGAGGTTCAGCGTAAACTTCGCGATCTTGAAGTCATCTTTCCAGATGCGTTTGATCCTCCGATCTGTCAGTTCGGCAGACAAGAACGAACGACTCTGAAAGTCCACGCAAAATAAGCAACCCCGCAAACGACTCTCCTCTTCAACCGCGCCCGACAGCGCGGTTTTTCTATTGCTAAACGTTGACAAAAAGCTAAAAAACAGGTATCTTTATGCTCATGGGGCTGACCAGGATCGATGGGAGTCTCTGGCACTACGATCAAGTCGAGACGGTATGAAGTCTCGTAAATCAATTCATGCAAACGACAACTGCAAACAATGTCATTGCAAAGATCAAGAACGCATTCGCTGTTCCATCTTTCGCACCTGTTTTCGCCTAAGGGTTTGAAAACCATCTGACTCAGTATGCTCGATCGCTGAGATCCAGGTGTTATATCTTCGAGCTGGAACTTCCTGTTGATGATCTAGGACGTTCAAGAAATTGCGACCATCAACGACTTGTGCATTTTTTCTCGCTTTAAGCACAAACTCGTCAAAACAAACGAGAATGAACTTGGAAACGTTGTAGCGTCTATGCTTACCAGACGGGGGTGCAACTCTCCCCAGCTCCACCAACAAAAAGACACCAGTACAGCTGGTGTCTTTTTGTTATACGACAAGGAGAATTGCACGGAGGGATGGTAAGGGAGGGTACCTCTCTTACCTGTCGAGGGTGACAGGCCGACGCAAGCTCGGCCGCAAGAGGGGCGGAAGCCCCTCTTGAGAGCGAAGCGACGTGCATTCTCCCCAGCTCCACCAAAAAACACTCAAATTTGGCAACGCACTTGGGCTTCGGTAAAAAATCACCTCGCGCTAGGGTTACCTAGCGGTCGGCGATTTTTTCCCTCCAGCCCGGCGTGGAATACCAAATTTGAGTGTTTTTAATCTTTCTCTTCATCAACTCGAACGTTAAATTATCTTTCAAAAAGAAAACCCGCGATCTGTTTGAAGGCGGGCGAGTGAGACGGGGACGAACGGGTTGTGAGGTTAACATTTCATTTCGAACTTGAATGGAAGATTCAGGTCTTTTTGGACGTTGGATGCCCAGACGAGCAAGTAGTTTCGAATGTCTTGTTCTCGAATTTGCCCTCGTACCAAATGTCGCTCCAACGAACCGAAGTGATTCGTCAGTTTTCCATTGACCGGACACAGATTGGGGTAAGCCTCGAAGAGACGTTGACGCGCGACTTCCAATGGCTTTCCGTGAAGATCTGTGTCCACAACAGGACGACCAAGAAGGTGTGTCAGAAGTGACCTGACTTCATCATCTCGCTCATCCAGAGAAATGACTCGTCGTGAAACAAGCGAGAGAACAGAAAGGTGACTGAAACGCTTCACCTCACCCAAATACTGAGTGTTCATAACTCCCCTTTCGGTTGAAATGGATTGAACTTCTGTCTTTGTTCAACCGTGGAGAATAAAGGAAAAAAGACAAATTGTCAATCCGATTTTTCTTTTGTCAACGAGAAATGAATTTTTCCTAATCCAAGAGAAATGATTATTTCCTAATTTAGTTTGGTACAAGTGTTAAGACA
Source organism: Candidatus Uhrbacteria bacterium RIFOXYB12_FULL_58_10 (assembly GCA_943357275.1). Classification (GTDB taxonomy): domain Bacteria; phylum Patescibacteriota; class Patescibacteriia; order UBA9934; family GWF2-40-263; genus CALRGL01. The sequence goes on from CALRGL010000009.1 coordinate 12,045, forward strand.
GGTCGACGAGAAGAGGGTTTGAATGCGTTGTGTGTTGTTTGTTTTAGGATTGGTTTGACTTCGCACTGTTTGTCCCGAACTGAGAAAGAAACTGTCTCGTTCGAATACTCACGAACAGTCACTTCGTCTTTTGGTCGCATAGCAAGTCCTCTGGTTGGTAGGAGTTGTTACCACTGGTTTTTATAGGAAACAGTAAAGTCATTCATGACCCTACGTTTGTTCATACGACAGAGCGTTTGAGGAAGTTCACGAAGTTCTCTTTGAGAGAGACTTCGGTGGAAGTCAGCTTTCTGTTTTGGTTCGATACTGTATTTCTTTTTAAACTGAGAGATGAATGTCTTTTCCAAAAAGACATTCGCCTCTTGAAGTGAAGAGATGTTTCGAAGTCTGAGTTCTTTCACAAGTCGGTCTTGGAGAGTCTTAAAAAGTCGTTCGACACGTCCTTTTGCTTGAGGACTCAGAGCAAAGATGAGTTCGACACCCAAGGTAGCAAACGCTCTTTGTAGTTGTGTTTTAAGGTCTGGATTCTCTTGAGCAACCTTCTGTGTCATTTTGTACGTCGAGAACCTGTCGAGGTAAACAGCCTTTGGAAGGCCATGAAAGCCTGCATACTGTGTCCAAAAGCCCATGACAGGCAAGGTTCCTTCGTCTTTCACAAACTGAGCCCACAAGATTTCTCCTGTAGCGTCGTCGACGGAAGCTAGAAGACAAACCTCAAGTGGTAGTCCGTCTTCACCAAGCAAACGTTCCTCAAACCACCGGTGATATGAACCGTCGAATTGAACAAGTTCTCCTCTGTGATGTTTGCGTTCACGCCACTGACGATGAACAACTACTTTTCCTCCTTTACGCTTCAGACGTGGAATCCACATCTCTTCTTCCACCATCATCGTCCGAATGGTTGTTCTATGACGGTTAATTCCATGGACTTCAAAAAGCTTTTCTGAAGCCATTGCTGGCGTGAAGTCGTAGTAATGTTTCGACAACAAATCTACGATCTCGTTTCGTTCCTGCTGTGAAACTTTACGAGGACTCACTTGTCCACGATTGCCATGAACAAGTCCAGAAGCCCCACCGTGCTTGTATGACTCAAGCCAATATCTGATACATCTATCTGTGACGTCCAATCGCTTGGCTGCTTCTTGTTGAGTAAAACGACCACCAAGAATTGCTTGAACAATCTCTAATTTCTTCACTTCTTTAACAGACATGGGAATGATTTTCACACCTCAGCATCCTAGCTGAAGCGGAAAAATTCATTTCTCCCGATTAGGAAAATATCACGTCTCTTTTACATCCGATTTTTCTTTAGACAAAGAAAAAACCGTGACTTTTCAGGCGAAAAGAAACGGTTAAAGAGGTTTGCAAACAGCCTTCAAATGAGCAACAAATTGCTTGAGATCAAGCGGAACAGTTTTGAGATCTTCAATGCAACTTCGCAGATGTAAGACAGCATCCTCGACTGTGTCGGGTCGCTTGAACCCCTCATGAATCAACGATCCAGTCACAGGTTCTGGATGCGTAAGACGGTCGAGAATCTGTTCCTGTTCACTATGCATCACTGTTACCTGATGTTGTGTAAGCGACTGTTTCTCGTGAAGACAATGACTGGCTGTAGCAAGCATTTCTTCGATTCGCCAATGCTCTTCAAACAAACACATGGAACGATAGGTGATCTCGAGCTGGGTTTTCGCAAGATCAGCCGACGCTCCATTTCGCATGCTCGCGGACTCGACCAGTAGCTTTGATGCTTCCTCAAGTTCGCGAGCCACATGTGTAAACCGACGTGTGAACGGTCGTGCACACAACGTTTTGAGCGTCTGTGCATACGACGTCATTCGCTCAGCAAGCTTGCGCATCTCTGGTGCGGATCGACTCCCGGGCTCAAAAATCTTCTTGGTCAATAGAGCACTTTGTGCTGCACGACGAATCGCGAAACATTCTGACCGAAGCTGATCAAGATAGTGCTGTACCACTACCGCCCGCCAATCCATCCTGCGACCAATGCCTCGAACAGCCTGCGTACGCTTTTGCAAACCACGCTCAACAGATCCACACAAAAGAGGAATGCGTCCTGAATTACGTCGACCTGTTTTATCTTCGATCGAACCAGCCTGAGCTGTACGATCGCGTGCCAAAACCTTTCCTTTGTTTCGATCTTTCAAATGTCGCGCCGCGCGTTCATCTGCTCGTGCCACAAACTTGGCTTCTTCGTCAGGTCCAACCTGATCGATCGTCCACGACTGTCGCATCATCCAGTCCGCATCGGTTTCCCAAGACCTTAACTCAGGAATCTCTCTTGTTCGATAACGCGGATCAATGCGACCAAATGCGCGTGAGGCATCAAACAACGAATTAAAGACGACAAAGATCTGTTGCTCGACCACATCAGGATCCAATCCTGACTCGCGTGTCAGTTCCAAGTTCCGAGAAAGAATCTGACCAGCACGCAAACCCTCCACATCCTTCTCAACCAGGAACAAACAACTAGGAACCAGGACAATCACAGAAAGCGTAATCGTTCGATGCTCCTGCTTTGCCTGACACACAACAAGTGTCTGTGTGGCATACGTCGGATTTTTGAGATCCGGAAAAACTCTACTCATCGTTCACCTCCTCGTGAAACTGTATTGAACGAAGCGTGAGAATACAAAAAAACACACGTTTGGTCAAGCCATACAGTGTGTTTTAAGATCGACCATTTTTCATGATTGTTCTTAATTGTCGATCGACATCTCTCTTTTTGATCGTTTCCCGTTTTTCAAACTGTTTCTTTCCTTTTGCAATCGCAAATTCCAGTTTCAAGATGTTATGTTTCACATACAAACTCACCGGAATCAGTGTCAGTCCTTCTGTTTTCTTCTTTTCTTGAAGCCGTTTCAATTGTCGCTTATGCACTAAAACCTTTCGATCTCGATCTGGAACATAGGTTTCCTGCACACCCGCTGGTCCATAAGGCGACACAAACATCTTCTTCAACCACAATTCTCCACGTCGAATATCCAAAAAAGCTCCCTTAAACTGGACGTGCCCAGCCTTCATCGACTTCACCTCAGCCCCAGTCAAAACCAAACCACCCTCGAAGGATTCGAGGAGGTCATAGTCAAACTTGGCTCGTTTGTTAAAGGCAACCTCAGACATACACACAGAAGCATACCAGAACGCTTGATCTTTTCCAGTTCTTTCGCTAGAGTATGAGCAAATTCCTATGCGAATCCACAGACATCGGCAAAACCGACCCAAGCTCAATTTAACCAAGTACAAAGCAAACGAACGAATTCATGCAGAAATCGTTCGTGTTATTGATGAAGAAGGAAAAGCCCTTGGTGAAATGCCCATTCAAGAAGCCTTAGACATCGCTCTTGGAAAAGAATTGGATTTAGTCGAAGTCTCCCCTCTTGCGAATCCTCCTGTGTGTAAAATCTTGGATTACGGACAATTCAAGTACCAAAAGGAAAAAGAAGCCAAGAAGCAAAAAACTCAGCAAAAAGAGGTGGACATGAAAGTTGTCCGACTTTCCATCCGTATTGGAGAACACGATAAAGACGTCCGGTTGAAACAAGCGATTAAATTCTTGGAACGTGGGGATAAAGTCAAAGTTGAACTTCCGCTCCGGGGACGTGAAAAAGCACACAAAGACCTCGCAGAACAAGTTATTAATACGTTTATTACCGGTGTCCAAGCTGGAATTGCCATCAAGATCGAACAACCTACCAAGTTCTTGGGAGGTCGCTATTCCGCAATCTTTGTAAAAGCTGGATAAACTTGACACTCTTAAAGGAAATCGTTACACTCCCGACGGAATTATATGAAACAAAAAACTCACAAGGCCTTGAAAAAGCGAGTGAAAGTCACTGGCGCAGGCAAAGTTCTTAAACGAACAGCTGGCCAAGACCACTTCAATTCACGAGAACCTGGAAAAGTGACACGCAATAAACGCCGTGACAAGACTTTCAACCACACACTCGTCAAGACCGTTAAAAACCTCATCCAAGAAGGATAATCTATGCCACGAGTAAAACGCGGTGTACAGCACGTCAAACGACGCAAAAGTTTGCTCGAAAAGACGAAAGGAATGATGTGGGGTCGCAAGTCCAAAATCAAACTTGCTCGCCCAGCCTTTTTGAAAGCCGGTGTGAACGCCTTCCGCGATCGCCGAAACAAAAAGCGAATCTTCCGACGTCTTTGGCAAGTCAAGATCAATGCAGCTGTTCGTCCAGAAGGACTCAGTTACAGCAAGTTCATGGATGGCCTCAAAAAAGCCAACATTGGACTCGACCGAAAGGTTCTTGCATCTCTTGCAGAGCATTACCCAGCTGTGTTCCAACAAATCATCAAAAAGATCAAATAAACAGGGATCAGCATTGACAAAATGCTGATTTTGTATTATTCTGTGGAGTCATTGATTACAACCACAGGAGAACAATGATGTTTGCCATTTGCAAAGGACGACTCCTTGGTGAGGAAACCGCCAACCTGACGGTCAACGAACCTCTGATCATCACGGTCTTTTCACAGGAACCAAAACTTCCTGGATCCAGACTGGCCATGGAAGAAGTCCAAGACGACATTCTAAGAGATCTGAATGATCCCTCGGGGGAACATCCAGACGAACACAAGTTGCTTGGTCGCATGGAGATCACGTTTGATGAGAGTATTCTCAGGAGACGTACGTTCACAACGGAATTCAGATGGCCGACTGGTTTCAAAAATACCGGAACCAGACGGATGAATCTGATTCAAATTTCGCCTTCTGGCCGTGAAATCTGCAACTCGATCTATTTCGATGTAACGCTTACAAACGAACTCGACAGTCAACTAGAGCAAATGCTCAAACGACAACGACTCCGAAATGTAGGCCTTGCATCTGTGGCTTTTCTCGCAGTCGTCCTGCTGTTTTGTTCACTGACCTATCTATTCGGACGTGAAAGCGTTCGTCGAGAAAAAATCGAAGAAGCTATTGCCCAGAGCGGAGAGAAAATCTGTGCAAAGTGCCCTGTGATTTTGACAGCTGGAAATAGCAACCCATCTGACACAAAAGCACTGAACGTTTGTCCTCCTGCACCTGTTCAAGAATGCCCGCCAAGTGCAGCATGTGACTGTCCAAAACTTCCGGCACCAGTTGTCTGTCCGAGTGTTCCTGCTCCCGCACCTTGCCCGGACGTTCCACCTCCGGTTGCATGTCCTCCCACTGCACCTCCCACCGTTTGTCCGCTTCCTGTCGTATGCGAGACGTGTCAAACCTGTGAAGTCTGTGCAAAGTGTGAGGAGTGTTCAGAACCACTCGTTTACAATGAATGTGAGTATATCCCTGAGTGCGAAGAGCCATTCGTCTACAACGAATGCGATACAGTGATGGCGTCAAACTGTCCCGAAGAACCTATGGCAATCAATCCAAAGAAGATGCCACCCCTGCCTCCCGTAGAGAAATTCGTCCCTTCCCCTGAGATGACGTACTACCACTAACCCCCTCAAAACGGTGATTTTCCTAAGAACTTTTAGGAAATCACCGTCTTTTTTATTGACAAAATCACCATTTTGTGGTATTTTCTCCAGTCCATCTTTGTCAGATTTCACCCTCTTCCAAGGAGCAAACGATGGCTGTTCAGTTTGTTGTGAACGGAAACGTCACTCTTCAGGCGAATGCTGTCCAAGGAGAACCATTCGTCGTTATCTGTCGTGTCAGGGATCTCGACGTCAATGACGGCGATACGTTCATGATCGACGTCCCAAATGGAATCAACTTCGACGACGGAGATACGTTCGAAATTCCCGACGGATCTTTTGGGAACGGTGATTTCGACATCACGTTCGAATCCACGGACGGCTTCACAACCGCTGGTCAACATGTGATCAGGATACTGAAGCAGTCGTCCGCCGGTGGTGTAGCCACCAACGAAGGGACGTTGACGGTCAACGTCAGTGCGACGGTTCCCAATCAACAGAATCGAAACACGACCCAGACCCCACTCGTTCCCCACGTAGATCCTGCAAACACGGTCATCCCGAACCTGCCCAACGTGCCGGCCGGAACGTTCTACTTCGCCCCGGTGATCACGGTTCATGCCCCAACGTCAGCCGTACCACCGACTCCGACGTTGGCACCTCCAGCGACAGTTCCTCCGCCCGTGGTACCACCTGTACCTCTGAGGCAACCAGGGCGTTTCGAGGGTGCGGGACTCATTTTCTGGCCTCTGTGCATCTTCCTACTTGGTCTCATGCTTTTCCTCGTCTTCGTCCTTTGGCCCACCGACTCGGCAGTCTCGCAAGGACGAGATACGGAAGCAGCAATTCAACGCAATGCGGCGGCAGCAAGCGCAGCAGCGGCAAGGGCAGCAGCAAGCGCTCCCGCTTCCCAACCTGGAATGGTGAACATCTATATCGGGCAAAATCCTGTTGCCTTCGCCTCCTCTTCCCCTGTTCGAATGTGTCGACATAACCTCCCAAATCCCCCTGCTGGATCCGGGATCACTTACTACAACGCTCCTTGTCCTTAACTTGCGGCAGTCGATCCTCTGCGGATGATCGACTCGCCGCTTTTTTATTTCATTGAGAATATAGGCGGAAACCTTGCCTACCAGCAGACAGACTAGGCCCGCCCGTACGTATGCTATACTAACAACAATATGTCGGAATCCATTCGAATTAACAAATATCTTTCTGAGAACGGTTATTGCTCCAGACGGGAGGCAGACCGGTTGATTCAGTCTGGAAACGTTTTTATCAACGACCACCCAGCCATGCTTGGCGATCGGGTTTCAGACCAAGATCGTGTGCGTGTGCAAGGTCGAGATAAAAAACAACGACCTGTTTATGCGTATCTTCTCGTAAACAAACCACCAGGCATTGGAGCTCTTGAACTCATCAACTACGACATTCCCCTCTATCAAGTTGGTCGCTTTGACTTTTACGATGAAGGCTTAGTCATTTTGACCAACGACGAAATCTTTGCAAACCGACTGGAACATCCACGACACGCATTTGAACGTGAGTATGTTGTACAAGTAGAAAGTGTTTTGACTTTGCAAGATATCAAAAAACTTCAAAATGGAATGAAACTTGGAAACAAACAAACCTTACCAGCACAAGTGAGAAAAATGGACGAAACAAGATTTGCGATCGTCTTAAAAGATGGGGATCAAAAACAAATCAGAATCATGGTTGAATCCCTCGGCTACAAAATCGTCTCACTCAAACGAACCCGTTTTCTTTCTCTTAAAATGCAATCGACGTATCCAGAAGGAAACTGGCGTTATCTGACAGAAAAAGAGGTCGAGGAACTCAATGAAGCCATGGGAGTTGAAAAGAAAAAACCTAATTTTAAACTTCATAAAAAGTAAACCAGATTGACAAAAGGCTCATTTTTTGCTATTATCACAAGTAATCATTACAAAATTTACTTATCAATTTTATGGAAAGAGGACGCGGAGATGCACAAAATGATTTTTTTGAATCAATGACACAAGACATTGCTGAAGAAATCATCCCAGCTGAATCAATCA
>CALRGL010000010.1 GCA_943357275.1 Candidatus Uhrbacteria bacterium RIFOXYB12_FULL_58_10
TTGCAAAAGAGCCAAGTGTAAGCGATCTAGAAATTCCTCTGTTTCTTCAAGAAGAGATCAAACCCCTTGTGAGAGAGTCTGCTCGAAAAATTCGACAGGTTCTTGGAACGAGAACATCAAAGCAGGATTTGAAACAAGCCGCCTAAACAAAAAAACCACTCCGTACGAGTGGTTTTAGGTTTCTTCGAGCCCGAACTGTTTGAACGTGATCACGCGCTAGTCGATCTCCAAGACATGACACACTTTCCTATTCCCTTCGTTGAATTTTGTGTTTCAGAAGCCACTGTTCAACACGAACAGCGTCTTTTTCTTCGAACAAAGCAAAATAGGCGTCGGGCTGGTTTGAAAGGACTCGAACTGGGATGATTTCCTCGGAAAAGAGCCAGTCACTCAAGGGATCCAGGATGGTCCGCTTGAAAAGAACTGTGGTTATCCCATCTCCTTCAATACGTACACCCACCAAAATAACCTTCGTGTAGGTAAACGTCACTCGTGCAGGCTGTTTAGCCATGGAAATCTCCTTGTTTGTACACAATTGAACTACCATAAGTTCTCACAGGTGTCCATATTGACGATTTGGCTAAAATAACATACACTTCGCCAATCAAACACATGAAATCTATGGATTTTCGAAACATTGCTATTATTGCTCACGTTGACCATGGTAAAACAACTCTTGTTGACGCCATGCTTAAGCAGTCTGGAACGTTCTCTGAACGAGAAATCGTTGAAGAACGAGTCATGGACTCAAACGCGCTTGAAAAAGAGCGTGGTATTACTATTTACGCCAAAAATACCTCTATTTTGCTTGGCGACATTAAAATCAACATTGTAGACACCCCAGGTCACGCAGACTTCGGTTCTGAGGTTGAACGTGTTCTTCGAATGGTGGACTCTGTTCTTTTACTCGTCGACGCTTATGAAGGTCCAATGCCACAAACAAAGTTCGTGCTTCGCAAGTCGCTTGAGCTTGGTTTGAAGCCAATTGTGGTCATCAACAAGATCGACAAACCTTCTGCTCGACCGGATGTTGTTCACGACATGATCTTTGATCTCTTCGTAGAACTTGGTGCAACAGATGAACAACTCGATTTCAAACACATTTACGCGATTGCTCGAGAAGGTGTTGCAAAACGACATCTTTCAGACGAAAGCAAAGACTTGCAACCTCTTTTCGATCTTATCCTTGAAACCGTTCCACCAGCATCCAGCAACACATCCGCTCCAATGCGTATGCAACCCGCCAACCTTGCTTACGACGATTTCGTCGGACGTATGGGATCTGGTCGTATCTACGAAGGAACCATGAAAGTTGGAATGCCAATCACCATGATTCGACTTGATGGATCACGTGTCCAAGAAAAGATTTCAAAACTCTTTACAACAAAAGGGCTTAAAAAAGTCAGCGTGGAAGAAGCTTACGCTGGAGACATTGTTCTTGTAGCAGGAATTCCTACGATTACCGTAGGAGAAACGCTTGCAGAAATGAAAGATGCCATTGCGCTCCCAGCGATTCACATCGATCCTCCAACCCTCACCATGAACTTCCTCGTCAACAACTCCCCGTTTGCGGGACGCGAAGGAAAGCTCGTGACCTCACGACAAATTCGACAACGACTTGAAAAAGAATTGGAAACCAACGTTGGACTCCAAATTGAATTCCCTGAAAACTCAGACGTGTTCAAAGTCAGCGGTCGTGGAGAAATGCACTTGTCTGTGCTTATCGAAATCATGCGTCGCGAAGGATTTGAACTTCAAGTCTCTCAGCCACAAGTCATCATGCATGATGTCGCTGGACATCGAGAAGAACCTTTCGAAGCAGTGACAATCGATGTGCCAGATGAACTCTCTGGAAGCGTGATCGAACAACTTGGAAAGCGCAAAGGAGAAATGACCAATATGAAGAGCGAAAACGGATCTACTCGACTTGAGTACGTGATCCCAACCCGCGGACTTCTCGGTTACCGCATTGAGTTCTTAACCACCACCCGTGGCGAAGGAACCCTCTCCAACATCTTCTCCCACTACGGAGAATACAAAGGCGAAATCAAACGACGACAAACAGGATCCATTATCTCTGGATTCACTGGAAAAACCACACCTTACTCTCTCGAAGGACTCGAGGAGCGAGGAACACTCTTTATCGGTGGTGGTGTCGAGGTTTATGAAGGCATGGTCATTGGTGCAAGCGCCAAAGAATCCATGACCGTAAACCCAATCAAAGAAAAGAACCTCACAAACATGCGTTCGTCAGGAGCAGACATGGCTGTAAAGCTCACCCCTCCTCTTGAAATGACGCTTGAACGAGCCCTTGAATACATTGACGACGACGAATACGTCGAAGTCACTCCAATCAACACACGTATTCGCAAAAAATTCTTGAAAGAATTTGAACGAAAGAAAAATACGATCCGAGACTAAAAAAGAACCCCTACACGGGGTTCTTTTGTTTCAGATGTGTCATCCCGACACAAACAAATAATTCAATCACTTTTTACATTTGCTTCTGTGAAAACGATGTTGACGCAAGAACAAGCAAGAACAAGACAACCGAACACAAAACAATTGTCGCGCCACTCGCTAGATTGAGCATGTAAGAAAGAATGAGTCCCACCACAACTGAGACAACAGAAAAAGCAACCGAGAACAACCAAGTCTGTTTGAATCCCATGCGAAATTGCATGGAAGCGAGAACAGGAATCACCATGAGTGCACCTACAAGTAACATCCCAACAACATTGATTGAGATTGCAATGGTCGCTGCTCCCAACATCGCAAGTGTACGATTCAAAAAGCTCACAGACAATCCTGTTCCTTGAGCAACGTCTTCATCGAGCGAAATACTAAAAAACGATCTCCAAAACAGAAGCGTTGTTATAAATGTAAGCAAGCCAACAATCGCAATTTGCAAAACATCCTCAGATGAAACAGTTAAAATGCTTCCAAACAAATAGTTTGCAACGTTGACTCCTCCTCCTGGTCGCAAACCAATTAAGACCACACCAAGAGCAAGACCTCCAAACAAAAATAAAGAGACGGCTGTGTCCGAAGATAAGATGCGTTTTTCGCGTAGTCGTTCCATTCCAAAGATAGCAATCACACACGCAATAAACGCAGCCCAGACAGTGGAGATTCCAAGAAAGAGTCCTCCGGCCACTCCAGCCAAAGAAACATGCGCCAGTGTGTCTGCCATGGCTGAATAACGACGCACCACAAAAAAGATCCCAATGGTTGGTGCAACAATGGCAAGAATGATTCCTGCTTCCATTGCGCGCACCATAAAATCGTAGTGAAAGAGTTCTAACATATTAAACGCCGTGATGGGCCACAAGTTCTTTATGAGAACCATGTCGCATATTTTGAAGTTCTTTTCCGGAAATCATACAGGACTTGGTTCCATGACAGACAAGTTCATGACGCAAACAAATCGCAGAATCTGCCTCTGTTGAGATGCGATGAACATCGTGAGTCACAAACAAAATGGCTGTTCCTGCTTTGTTAATCCGTTTCAAACTCGCATAAAAATCTTCACGTGAGGAAGGATCAAGTCCATCAACAGGTTCGTCCAAAATAAGCAGTCCTGGATCTTGAGCAAGCGCACGAGCAAGCAACACACGTTGTCGTTCACCACCAGAAAGTGACGCAATGACTCGATGACGCAAGTGCGTAATATCCATCATTTCAAATGCTTTCTGAACCAAGTCTTCATCATCTTTTCCAAATCGATCAAACCATCCTAAGAGTGATGTTCTTCCAGCACAAACAACTTCTTCTGCTGTTGCAGGAAACTGAGGATCAATAAGTCCTCCTCGTTGTGGAATATATCCAATACGACGAAGAGCATAGGAAGAGGAAACGGGTAATCCAAAAATCTTAATCGTTCCGGAAATAGGTTTTTGAAGTCCAAGAAGTAAACGAAGAAGCGTTGTTTTTCCTCCCCCGTTTGGACCAATCACCGCAACATATTCTCCAGGATTGACCGTAAACGAAAAATCATCCAGAAGAATATCGTTATTTCTTCCAAACGTAAGATGTGAAACTTCAATAGCTGGTGTGATTACTGACATGACATGGCTGTTCGTAAGTTAGACAAATTTTCTTTCATGAGAGAAAGATAGTTCTTCCCTTGTGCAACTTCTTCTGTTGTTAAACCTTCGATTGGGTTAAAAACGAGTGTTTTTGCCCCAAGTTCATCGGCAAGTGTTTGAGAAAGTTTTGGACTCAGGAGTGTTTCAAAAAAGACATAGTTCACCCCCTGAGTCTTTGCTTGTTCGGCAATCGAAGCGAGTGTTCCTGCGGAAGGTTCTTCGTCAGGCGAAACGCCCGTGATAGCGATTTGTTTGAATTGATACTCGTTTGCAAGGTAACCAAATGCCTCATGGGACGTAACAACGACTCTAATATTACAAGAAGCAAGTCCTGTTTTATACGCATGATCCAAGTCACGTAAGGATGCAAGGTATGCGCCTGCCTTTTTCTGGTAATAATCCTTGTGCAAAGGATCAACTTCAATCAGAGCCTCCAAAATAGCTTCCACTTGTTGTCCTGCTAATGTCGGACTCAACCAGTAATGATCATCGACCACGCCTTCAGCTGACTTCACAAGCATAGAAGATTGGATAACATCACCCATGCGAACCGTTTTTACATCTGTTAACGATTGAACAAGTTGCGTTGCCCAAGTATCTACTCCACCACCGTTGTACAAAAATATTTTCGAATTATAGATAGAAGCAATTGCTTGTGGTGATGGCTCAAAGTCGTGTGGCTCGATTCCTGGCGGAGTCAAACTTGTTACGTCAACAAACTCTCCCCCAACTTGTCGAGCAAACTCTGCAAGTGGGTAAAAACTGGTTGTGATTTTAAGCGTCGAAGATGTTGATTTCTGTTCTGAAATTTGAAAAGAAAACAAACCAACAAGAAAAATGAGAATGGCAGAAATTAAAAGAATATAAGGACGTCCGTGGATGATCATAGTCTTGAGAATTCATTTCAGAAACAGGAACGATTAACCAAAGTTTACCTGAATCGACTTGTTTTGAAAAGACAAAAAATAAAAACACCCTGGAGTAAACCAGAGTGTTTTTGTGTGCTGGTACTAAGCTTTTGGCTTAGCAACAGAAACGTTGATAGCACGTCCTTCAACCATAGAACCATCGAGAGCCTCGATAGCTGATTGAGCAGATTCCGCGTTAGCGAATTCGACGAAGCCGAATCCACGTGAACGTCCGGATTCTCGGTCAGTAACGACACGAGCTGAGAGAACTTCACCGTAAGGTGCGAAAAGTTCTCCAAGCTGTGCATCGTCTACTCCCCAAGGAAGTGAACCAACAAACAATTTGTTGTTCATAACAAGAGCAAAAGCTCAAATAAATTAGACACTTACTCTTATTACGAAGCGAATAACCGAACCGAACAAGAGAAGCAAGGCTATTATGGCATATTCCTCTACAAATGTCAATAAGTCAGGTATACTGACAATACATAACAATCTTTTATGAAATGTGAGGAATCTCTTTTTGCTTGCCTTCGTTTTGCTATGGGTTGGCTTTTTTTATGGCCTTTTCTAGATAAACTCTTAGGACTTGGCTTTTCTACGAAACCAATGGAAGCCTGGATTTCTGGTGGTTCTCCTACAGCAGGATTCTTAAAGTTTGGTACAAGTGGACCTTTTGCTCCTTTTTTTCAACAGCTTGCAGGACAACCATGGGTTGATTGGTTGTTTATGCTAGGACTTCTCTTGATTGGTCTATCGCTTTTGCTTGGAATAGGCCTACGTATTGCAGCTTACAGCGGAACGGTTTTACTGACCGCTATGTGGCTTGCCGCCTTTCCACCCCTTCATAATCCATTTCTTGACGAACATCTAATCTTTTCGCTTGTCTTGTTTGTTCTTGCAAATAAGGACGCCGGACAATTCTGTGGATTTGCCAAGGCTTGGTCTGAAACAAAACTTGTAAAAGACTATCCTTTCCTTAAATAAGAGATCAAAACAGGCCAAAAGCCTGTTTTTTAATATGACAAACATCAATGCCCGTTCTTGACCCGTCTAAAAATATCACGTACTTTAACTATTGTCCTGTATTTCATAGGAGTAGAAATGATTGTTGTCGTAGTGGGCAATGAAGGGTCTGGAAAAACAACTCTTGCAACACGGTTGCGAAGAGAACAATTCCAAGTCAGGGATCACAGAGCCGTCGAAATCCAACCAATGAGCGAGGAGGAAATCTTCCTCATTCTGGATGTTCCTATCGAGATCGTTCGTCAACGTTTACAACGTGCCGGAAGAAACCTGGAAGCCCCCGCTTACACAACAGAAGCGCTCACACGCTATCGCGAACACTATCTCGAAGCAGCCGGGCGACTTCCTCATTGTCGCGTCATCGACGCAACAAATACGCAAGCGGATATTTACGCGATCGCTCTGAACTCCATCTCTTCGCTTGCTGTCCAACGACACCGAGCGCAACTCTCCCTCAGCTGACGCCCAAATAGGGTGTCTTTTTTTAGATAAAAATCGTCCGGTAGTTAACCGGACGATGATGACTAGGATCCTTTAATATCTCCCGAACCGTCCCCTTCTTTCTTTGCTTCATCTGCTGATTTTAATTGTTCCTCTGTAGCAGGACCTGTAAAGACTAGATCGAGATCAAGAAAAAACTCATCATCAATCATCTTATCACCTAATTTTTCAAAAAACTTTGCAGAACGGAATTGAATTCCGTAAAGAGTTCGGTCGATGACCATGTGTCCAACGAGATTCAAACCTGTATCTGTCTTTTGGATGTTCGCTGGAAAGGAAACTTTGTTTGTAACGTTCTTTATCGTCATCTCACCGTCGACACGATAATTACTCCCCGTTATTCCTGTCAAAGGTTCAAGAGACTTGATAGCAAAACTTGCTGTTGGATATTGCTTGATATCGAAGAAATCATTTGAACGCATGTGTGATTCAAATTGAGTCAAAAAAGCTCCACGCAAATTTAAATTTTTCATGGTAACCATATCAACCAAAACACTTCCGTCTACTGGCTGCCCGTCAAGCAATCGGACAGAACCTTCACGAGCCATAACAGTTCCATTATGGTTCATGGTTACTTCTGAAGCTTTCCATTGAATTTGACTTGTCATCGCGTCGAGCAAGTAGGATCCATTGACCAGTCCAGTCTGTTCTGCAAACACTTTTTGTTCTTGCTGAGCAACTTCAGGACTTGGAGCCTGAGGTGTTGCAGGAACAACTTTTGCACAACCGACACCAAGAAGAACAAGAGTCAAAGAAAGGGTGAGTAGCTTTTTCATACGGTTCGATTAGTTCTTAAAAAGAAAGAGCTCTGCGAGCTTCCTAGCCCTACAAGCTTACACCAACTTGAGAAAACAAAACAATTGCCCCGAAAGGCAATTGTTTACTTGGTCTCTTTGTGCATTTGGTGATCTTTGCACCATTTGCAGAACTTGTGGAGTTCAAGGCGTTCCTTGAGCTTTTTCTTGTTCTTTTTACTGCGATATCCAACTCGTTTGCAGGAAGTACATTCGAGTTTAATGGCGTTATCTTGTGGCATACAGGGTTGTTACGGGCAGATAATATCGGATAAGCCAAATCCTGTCAACTGGAGAAAAACGGGATAACTGGGGCTTCACAAATTGGAAAGGTTTTGTTATTATTCCGTCGTCCTAGGCCGTTGTAGCTCAGATGGTAGAGCACATCCATGGTAAGGATGAGGTCTCGGGTTCAATTCCCGACAACGGCTCCAGTCAGACTTCCAAAATTGTCGCCTGACTTGGGCTTCGGACGAAAACCACCTCAACGACCTTGAGTGGTCGTCTCGGCGGTATTTCGCCCTCCAGCCCGGCGTCAGACAACAATTTTGGAAGTCTTACCATTTGAAGTCAAACAACCTACCAACGTGACCTCCCTTTTCCGTCTGCTTTGCAGCGGAAAATTTGGAAAGGATTCGGAATAGTTGCGTAGAATGAGACTTCCCTTTAGAATGCATTAACAAATGAGATCTCTGAAAAATGGTGAGATTTCATTGAACGGGCTGTCGATCCTCAGGAAAGGTAGGGTTCCCTACCTTGAGTGAGGTCGACGGGCGCCCGTGAAATGAAAGATCGCCGTTTTTCAGAGATCTCAATGGGTCGGTACTCAAGTGGTCAACGAGGGCAGACTGTAAATCTGCTGGCATCGCCTTCGGAGGTTCGAATCCCCCCCGGCCCACCACTCGGCTTTCAAAATTTGACGATCTGCTTGGGCTTCGGACAAAAACTACCTCAACGTAGGATTTACCTACGTCTCGGCAGTATTTTGCCCTCCAGCCCGGCGCATATCATCAAATTTTGAAAGCCTACCATTTTCTTCGTTTCCTTTTCCCTATTCTCACCAGTATTTGACCTTCAAAATTGCGCAAGATACGCAGCTCTGGAAGGAGGAAAGCTCGCGAGTCGACCATACGGGTCGGCGAGTGAGTTTCCGACTAAAGAGCAAGTAGCTTGCCAATTTTGGAGGTCAAACGCCGCCTTAGCTCAGCTGGTAGAGCAACACTTTTGTAAAGTGAAGGTCGTCGGTTCGAGTCCGACAGGCGGCTCCAAAAAACATCGTCATTCGACGATGTTTTTTTGTTCTGTTTGTTCTGTTGTTTTTGCAACGTATTTCTCTTTCACCTTTGTAAACCGTTCAGCAAACTCTTCGAGTTTTTTGTTTTCAGGATTGACCTCTTTTAATTTCTTTATTCCCTCACTTGCATCTTTAAGAGAACCGGACTGAAGGGATGCTTCGATATAAAAGTCGAGATACTTCGGATTTTTTGGTCGCTTCTTGATGGCTTTTTGTAAATGCTCTAACGATTTCTTTTCATTTCCCAACTCAAGTTCCAATTCACCAAGCGCCGCTAACACACTTGCATCGTTTGGTGCCAATCTTAAAGAAAAGGAAAGAGTCTCTCGAGCTTGTTCAAACTGTTTATTCTTTCGATAGAGATTTCCCAATCCTTCGTAAGCTTCTACACTTTTTGGATTGTGAGAAATAATATCAATATATATTTTTTCTGCAGGAATGTATTCTTCTTGTTTTACAAATTCACTTGCCTGATCTGTGAGTTTACGAATGCGTTCTTTGTCGTAAGCATGATGACCTTCTTCGGCAATACGTGTCAGTTTCTGGTAATACTGTTCGAGTGCATACAATCGTTGTACAGCTCGACGTCCATAGCGTGAAGCAAAACGTACAGCTGTTTCTGACCCTTTAACCACCTTTCCAAAGGCTCCCCCGCTCTTTCTGGTAAGCTTTTGAAAAATGATTTGTTCTTTCGTTGCTTTTAATTTTTCTTTTTGAATCGAATCAACATCAATCACACGCAACCGTGGAATGTTGCGAATCGCAATAAAAAGAAGGATAAGCACCCCAAGACCAAGGACACTGTAGGCAATAATCATGGTCATAAAAGATCCGTTACGATTGGGCTTCAAGCACTTCGCTTGCGGCTTCCACAATCTCGTTAAACTGGTTAATCTTCACGCTTGCTCCTCCTACTAGCACACCATCCACCAACGATTCGCGTAAAAATTGATAAGCATTATCTGGAGTCACACTTCCACCATAGAGAACACGAAATTGAGACGCGGGTATTTCTTTAAAGCGTTCGTGCAAGACACGCTTTATCCACTCATGCATCTCAAGCATTTGTGGAACTTCTGCACTCTGTCCTGTTCCAATAGCCCAAACAGGTTCATAAGCAATGAAGATCTTTTCCGCATTTTTTATCCGTAGACCGTCAAACGCTTTGAGAAGCTGTTCTTTGACAATGTCTCGTTCTTCCCCAGCATCACGCTGAGCTTTGGTTTCTCCTACACAAAGAATCACAACCAAATTATGCTCAAGAGCCTTCTGAACTTTTTTCTGAATCATTTCATCTGTTTCACCCAGCACATGCCGACGTTCTGAATGTCCCAAGATCACATGCGTCACCCCCAACTCTTCAAACATCCTCGGACTAATCTCGCCTGTAAAGGCCCCCTGATCCTCCCAAGACATGTTTTGTGCTCCAAGAGCGGCATGTGAACGCGCAACAATTTTACGCACCTCTGAGAGGGCAACAAACGGTGGGCAGATCACAAGCTCTGGAATGTTCTTGCGCCCTCGTAATGTCAAAAGAGTGCCTCGAGCAAGCGCGACGCTTTCTCGCACACCCACATTCATTTTCCAGTTCGCAATAATTGTTTTCATAGCTTTACTGTTGAAAGGAACTCGCTTGTATCTTTATAGGGACCGATCACTGCGAGACACATCTTTTCTGTGTCCAATAATTCTTTGGCCACCTTTGCAAGTTGTGCCTGAGTCACAGCGTCAATGCGTTTCAAATAGGTTGCTGGAACCGTGACACGATCTTGAAACATCAATTGGTTTGCAAACCATTGTGCGCGATCTTGACTGTCTTCCATTCGAATAGAGACCTGTCCATGTACGTAGGTTTTTGCTTCTTTGAGTTCTTGTGTTGTCACGCCGTCCTTTGCCATCTTTTTGACCTCTGTCAAAATCGTTTTCACAGCCAAGGGCATGCGTGTTCGATCAAGCCCAGCACGAATAGAAAAAGCTCCAACATCATCATACAAATAATTTCCTGCTCCAACGGAATAAGCTAATCCTTTTTTCTCACGCACCTCTGTAAACAATCGTGAGCTCATGTTGCCTCCCAAAATGACAGACAACAATCGAACCACAACATTCTTTTCATCTTGAATTCCGTAGGATGGGAATCCAAAGGCGACTTGTACTTGTGCCGTGTCTTTGTATTGAACGTTTACACGCTCTACAAGAGGGCGTGCTACTTGTGTTTCAAACGGTTCAAAACTATCCCCTTCCAAACGTGTGTCTTTATTCTTTCCAAACTTTTTCTCAATAAGTCCTTTCGCTTTTCGATCGATATTACCCGCAACAACTAAAACCATGTTTGATGGTCGATAGTACGCACTGTGATACGCCAAGATTTCTTCTTTTGGCATGGCCTTCATGCTTTCCGGAGAACCAGCAATATTCCAGCCAAGAGTGTTTTTACTGAACAAGATTTCTTCAAGCAAGTCCTCCACGTGTCGCGCTGGTGTATCGCGATACATGTTGATTTCTTCAATCACGACTTTGCGTTCTCGATTCAATTCTTGTGTATCGAACTTGCTGTGAAAGATCATGTCTTCTAGAAGGTCAACCGCTGTTTCAAGATGATTCTTATCAACCTTCACGTAATACCCCGTGACATGTTTGTCCGTGAACGCATTAAAATCCGCTCCCACAGAATCCAGGATACGAGAAATCACTTGCGCGTTTGGTCGACGCTTGGTTCCTTTAAACATCAAGTGTTCAATGAAGTGCGATGCACCGTTCACCTTTGGATATTCATAACGTGAACCAACTCGTACCAAAACAAGAACCGTTACGGTGTCTGTTCCTTTGCTTGGCGCGAATAAGACGTGCATGCCGTTTGAGAGAGAAAATTCATTCATAGGTTTTGTGCAAAATAAGATTCGAGTTCGAGAAGTGGAATACGTACTTGTTCCATGGTGTCGCGATCACGAACGGTGACGGCTTGGTCGTTCAACGTATCGA
The DNA here is from genome assembly GCA_943357275.1 of Candidatus Uhrbacteria bacterium RIFOXYB12_FULL_58_10. Lineage (GTDB taxonomy): Bacteria > Patescibacteriota > Patescibacteriia > UBA9934 > GWF2-40-263 > CALRGL01. Next base: position 11,594 of record CALRGL010000010.1, read on the forward strand.
AATCAACCGTGACACAATAGGGCGTACCGATTTCATCTTGTCGTCGATAACGCTTTCCGATGGATTGTGTTTCATCGTAATCAACACGCCACTTCTTTGCGAGTCGTTCTGCCAGTGGTTGTGCAATCGATGAAAGTTCTTCTTTTTTTGAAAGAGGAAGAATAGCAATTTTGATAGGAGCAATTTCTTTTTTAAATCGAAGGACCACACGCGTATCCTCTTCCCCACTTCCGGTTGTTACGGTTTCTTCGTGATAGGCCGACAACAAAACAGCAAGCAACGTTCGATCCACACCAAATGATGGTTCAATCACGTGCGGAACGTACTTTTCGTTTGTCATTGGATCGGTGTAGATCATGTTTTCCCCCGAATGTTTCGCGTGCGTAGACAAATCAAAGTCTGTGCGATACGCAAGTCCATACAGTTCTTTACGACCAAATGGATAATCAAACTCAATATCAACGGTGCGTTTAGAATAGTGGGCTAGTTCATCTTTTTCTACTTCAAGATTATGTGTTTTGGATCGATCAATTCCAACACGATCCATAAATCCATACATGTTTTCGAGCCATGCTTCAAAGCTGACTTCCCACTGTGAGGGATGCACAAAATATTCGATTTCCATTTGTTCGAATTCTCGCGTACGGAAAATAAAGTTCCCTGGTGTGATTTCATTTCGGAAGGCTTTTCCGATTTGTGCCATTCCAAACGGAACTCGCTTTCGGCTTGCCGTGATGACGTTTGGAAAATCTACAAACATGGCCTGAGCGGTTTCAGGTCGGAAGTAGGCAACGGCAGTTGCATCTTCTTTTGGACCAAGCCAAGTTTTCATCATCAAGTTAAACGACGCAGGTTCACTCCAATCTGTTGCTTTACAGCTTGGACAAGGTGTTTTTGCAAGATCTGTTCCAGGAGTTACCAAATGATCTGTGCGAAAGCGTTCATGACACTTTTTACATTCCACAAGTGGATCAGAAAACGTTGCCACGTGTCCCGAGGCTTCCCACACTTTTGGATTCATAATGAGAGCTGCGTCGATTCCAACCATGTCGAGTCGCTCCTGCACGAACATCTTCCACCAAGTCTGTTTGATATTATTTTTAAGCTCCACTCCAAGAGGACCGTAATCCCAAGAGTTCGCAAGACCACCATAAATATCTGAACCAGGAAACACAAAGCCCCGCGTCTTCGCGAGGTTTACGATCTTTTCCATTGTAACGTCTTGTTCTGCCATATTAAATCGTCATGATTTCTTCTTCTTTTGATTCCCCCATTTCACTAATGCGATCGTTGTAACTTTTTGTGATCTTGTCGAGTTCGTCAAAGACTTTGAATTTTTCATCTTCACTAATCGCTTTTTCTTTTTCAAGTTTTCCAACAAGATCACGCACTTCTTCACGTACATGACGAACCTTCACGCGTGACTCTTCAATTTTTTCTTTCATGATTTTGACCATTTGTTTTCGATTCTCTTCTGTCATCTGTGGCATCACAATACGCAGAATCGTTCCATCAATGACTGGATTCAAACCGATCCCAGCCGCACGAATGGCTTTCTCAACACTTTGCAATAAACTTTTATCCCATGGATCAATCACAATGCTCTTTGCGTCTGGAGTACTAATCGAACCCAAACCACGGATTTCCATTTGAGATCCGTAAGCATTCACTGCAATGTTTTCAACAAGCGCAGGAGTTGCTCGTCCTGTTCGAAGACCTCCTAGTTCTCTTTGTAAATACTCAATAGCAAGTTCGTAATCTGGTTTTGCCGCTTCAATCGTAGGATGCATATAGTCAAATACTCTGATTATTTTTGTACAGGAACCGCTTCTCCGATATATAACACTGAGGAATTTGTTGGATCAACTAACATTGCGCGTGCTTCTCGAGCTGATGGAAGCTTTTGTGTTTTCCAAGTCAGTCCTCCGTCAATAGATCGGTAAAACGATCCAGGTGTTGCATAGTACAACACATTACTATCTTTTGGATCAATGGCAGCTGAGCGAATCACTGCTTCTCCTGGTGCCGTCAATAATTGAATCTGTTCCCATGTTTTTCCAAAGTCGTTTGAACGAAGAAGACCGTGTTGGGTAGATGCGATCACAACGCTTGCATCAGGATTTTGTGTGAGGTTATAAACAATCTCACCGGATCGTGTTCCTTTTGGAAACTCAACTTTTTCCCAAGTCTCTCCCCCATCTGCTGTTCGTTCAATCCCTCCATTAAATGAAGAGACGAGAATCATACGGCTATCTGTGTTTGAAATAATGATCTGTGAGATCTCTTTGCCGATTTTCTTAATCGTTCTCCAGTCTCCGCCTCGGTTCTCACTTTTAAGAACGTCGCCATTTGAAAGTCCGATCCAAAGGGTGTTTGTGTTAAACCAGTCCACATTCACTTGCGAAATAGTTGCATCACCTCGATTTTCTAAATAGAGTTCTTCGTTCAGAGATCGGAAACAATCCGTTGTTCCAACAAGCTTTCGTTCTGTCACAATATAAACCGTACAAACATCTTTTGGATCAACGGCAACATCATAAACCGTCCCCGTGTTCAAGATCTTTTGTTTTGGTTGTCGCCAAGAAAGAGCCCCATCTTCTGTGAATAACATCCCGTTGTTACGTGTCGATGCGTAAAGATAGTTTGTGTCTTGTGGATCCATGGTCAAACTAAGAATGTTTGTCGTTGCGAGTGTTCCAATTCCTTTGGCTGTTGGAACAAGAACCATTTGCGACCACTGTTGACCTGCATCGGTTGTTTTAAACACACCAGCATCGTTTCCAGACGTCCCACTTGCACCACCAAAACATCCAGCACCAAGTAACACAATCGGGAAAAACGCGAAGAGAAGTTTTTTCATAAAGACGTTGCTAAGAACAAATGTTCGAGACTCAAATGCGCATTAATATGTGAGTGTGAGGCTTTGCGAATTTCTTTCATGCGATCAAACAAGGTTCGCAGTGTTTTGGAAGAGAGCTGTTTTGCAAGTTGTTCAATGCGTGTTCGTTCATTTTCGTGAACACACAACTGCGGACATCCGTTTTGAACAAAGAGCACATCACGCAAGATTGGTTCCCATTCATCCAAGAGTTGGATGAGTTCATCTGTTTTGTTTTGTTCGTCTTTGGAAACAAGATTTGTAACCGCACCAAATTGTTTTGAAAGTGGCGAAGAAAGGAGTTCGAGAAACGTCTTCATGCGAAATTCAGATTCGGATTGGAGTTGCGAATGTGTGACCGATGAAAAGGCAAGACCTGGACGACCGTAAGAACGTTTCGCAAGAACAAGCGCATCCGTTTTTGTGAGTCCGCGCTTGACCAAGGCTTGCTGGATATCTGCAATTGATACAGGGTAAAGACGAATCACCTGACATCGCGAGACAATCGTTGCGGGAAGATCTTTCACTGTCGTTGCACGAAGTAAGATGAGCGTTTTACCTTTTGGTTCCTCAAGTGTTTTCAGAAGAGCATTTGCGGCTGCATTTGAAAGTCGACTAGACTCTTGAATAAACCCGACTTTCCAAGACCCAAGTAGAGGACTCATAGAAAGACGTTCCGTAAATTCACGGATCTGATCGACGGAGATGTTTGTTTTGAGTTTCTCTGTTTTTGGGTCACTGAGACGTTCTAACGTAATCACATCAGGAATTACTTGAATAGATTTCTCTGTTTCAAACAAGGTTTTGATCAATACATGTGCAAGTGTAGTCTTTCCCACGTGTTCTGGACCAATAAAAAGAATCGCGTGCGGAAGCAAGTTGCTGCTTAACATACGCGAAAATACGTCTTTTACCTTCTCATGACCAACCAGGCCAGAAAGCGTACTCATACGGTTTTAAGTATAGCACAACCAATAAAACCAACGTGAAGTCAGAAAAGATAGACAAATTTATTTGGCTAAAGTAAGCTAAAATAGAGGAAATTGGCAGGTGGGAGTCTTGACAAGAATGACAAAATATGGTATTCTAGTAGACGTAAAGATGATCGAGACATGAGGAGATGTCAGTGACTCATCGAACACTACAATTTATCTGGGGAGAGAGACCATTGCTATCATGGCCAGAAAGATAGCTATAAGAAAGAATACGCCAAACGCGCATCCTTTTACTTATATGCACAAACCATAATAACCAACCGGTTGTTGTGTGTTTCTGACTCTCATCCAGCCAGAATCACTCAGCAACCGGTTTTTTGTTGAATCGAATTAAAGAGTCGGAGGAGAGAGTTGATGTCGTCCTTCTGCGTCCTTTGGGACAAGGTCGGCGACGGAGATCGAATGGATCTGACTAGGCGAAAGCTTACTCAATCCATACCAAAGATTTCCATGGTTCACACCAGCCTTCGGGCAGGTCACTGAACCCTTCACCTCCGGTTCTTTGAAGCGATTCGGATAAGGTTCCGGCTTAGCAGAAACACGAGAAGATGTCCTCCAGACTTCTCTTGTACCTGCCGAGTCGGAACCTGAAGGAACTGACACGGAGGCGGACGTTTTGTACCGCCATGGCTTCCATGCCCTGATAGGAGACTCCGATGTCCAGCAACACCCCCGTCCGCCCCGCCGCCGCCCCCAAGTCCAGCCTCGCCCACCTGTCCAGCAACGGCTACGAGTTCGACGCTGTCGCGCGTGAAGACATCTTCCGTGACTTCCACACGTACGTGGCGGATCTGACCGGATGTGCCGCCAATCTGGCGCCGCAGCCGGAGGTCTTCGCGAACGCGAAGAAGCGGATCGAGGATGAGATCCGTGCGGACGTCGCGAAGAAGCTGGAAAACCAGCCGAACGCAGACGTCGCACGCTCCTCCCAGCGCGCCGTCGAGAAGGTGAAGTCGCAGACGGAAGTCCAGGCGCAAGCCGAAGCCGACTATGCCGCGACGCGAGTGCTCATGACCCGAACCAACAATCGAACCTTCGCGACAGCGGAGACGATTCTGGAAGTTCTGGCCGTGAACAACTGGCAGGCTTACCTCAAGTTCGACCGGTGGATCCACTCCGCGGCCTACCTCCCGCGTTCGAACCGCGAGCAGCCCGTCCAGCCCACCCGCGCCCAGCCCGGCACCCCGCCCGCCCGCAAGCCCGCCCCCGTCGCCCCCGAGGCCTCCCTGGCCAGCGACGACGCCCGCCCGGTCGCCACGGCCCCCACGGCCTGATCGACCTTCCGCGTGCAATGCGCGGGATACTGACTCCGGTTAGCACAAAAAGGGACACTCCCTCTCTGTCGCTACCCGGGGTTGATCATCAAAGTTCTGAATCACGTATTCAGGATTCCGATGATCACGAGTTGTTTCCCCCACAGATGTGGCTTCCATGCCACGAAAGGAATCGAAAATGAGCGCACGTCGCAACCCGCCCCGCAAGGTCCAGCTCCGCGTCCTCCCCTTCGTGCCGGTGACCGAGATCCCCGCGGTGGCCTACTGCCCCGACGAGCTGTCCACGATCGACCCCGAGGTCCTCGAGATCTTCGCCGAAGCGGCGGAGCTCGGCGGGCGCTACGGACACGTCGCTCCGGTCTTCCCCGAAGATCGCGAGTACGAACTGCAGGACTCCGAGCTCTACCTCGACTGACTGCCCCTTCCCCCGCGCAAGCGTACAACGGGTTCTCCCGTATGTATCGCTTGCCCGGGGTGATCATCAAAGTTCTGAATCCAAGATTCAGGGTTCTGATGATCAATCGATCAAACAAACCAAAGGTTCGACTTGGCAGAAAGACGATGACTCACCCATTCATCGTTTCCCTGCCGAGTCGAAACCTGAGGGTTGACTACGGAGGCGGACACTTCGTCCCGCCATGGCTTCTATGCCCAGTAGGAGAGTTATGAACACCGTCGCCCCCGTGTCTTCCGCCCGCAACCTCAACTTCCGCACCTCGAGCGCCATGTCCCTGGGCCAGATGGTCCTGCATTTCTACGGAATCCAGTACGATCGAGACAGTGGATTGGAGGTCACGAAGGCCGAGCGTGCCGCGCAGGTACTGCTCAATATGAGTCGTGCGTGGCGGAGCTTCAAGTCGTACGACGAGATGCTGAACGCTGCGAATCCGACCCAGACCGTCGTGACGGCCGATGCCGATGTGGCCCGGGCGAACAACCAGGTCATGATGCAGATCGCCGACCAGTTCGGCTTCGACATCAAATGGATCCGCAAGGACAACCTCGGTTCGAGTGGCTTGGCCAGGCTGGTCAAGGCCGTCGAGTACGCCAAGGAACTCGGTGTCAACTACCGAGAGTGGCCGCGCTACGTCTCGGCTTCGCAGGTCGTCAACGAGATCCTCTTCGACATGAAGCAGGAGATCGAGGACCTCGCGGCCGAGCGCGCCCAGAGCGCGCTCGTCGTCCAGCTCGTCGCGGAGGCCTCCCAGGCCGCCATGACGATGAACGCCACGGGCATCGCGCCCGTCGGTCTGGTCGCCGAGATCCAGAGCACCGACCCCACGCCGACCCCGGTGCAGGACGAGTGCGAGAATGTGTTCGCCGCCCTTTCGGCCGAGCTCACCTTCACGGTGGAGCTCGACGCGATCGACGACGATTCGGACGAGATCGAGATCACGACCCCGGTCGCCCAGGCCCAGCGCAAGCTGAGCAAGGGTGCCCGGCGCGCCGCTGCGAAGGCCAAGGCCGCCACCCGGCGCGCCCAGTCCCAGCAGCCGGTGCGTCTCACGCCCATCCAGACGGTCGTCCAGGCCTACCAGGCCCAGATGCCCATCGCGGTGGTCGCGAAGGTCGTGGCACAGGTTCCCGCCAAGGTTCTCGGCACGATCGGTCACCCCGGTGATCGCATCCTGGGCGAGGACGGAAGCGTCCACTTCATCTGCACCGGTCAGCGGTGTGTGAAGCGGGTCAGCGAGGAGAATGCGATGGTGTCCACCCAGGCCCACCGGATCTACGGCGCGTACAACGTGCCCACGAACCGCGTGATCCTGGCCTCGGACATCATCGGCAAGTCGAGCGGACACCCGGTGTTCTGCCCCGACTGTGCCCGCAAGATCCTCAAGGGCGATGGTGATTCCGCGAAGTTCAGTGAGCTGATGGAGAAGGTCGCCAAGCGCACCGACGCCCAGCTCATCTCGAACGGTCGCGCCCTCGTCCAGTCGGTCCTCCGCAAGTCCTCGGCCACAGGCATCCCCACGGATGCCCTGCGACTGATCGGCCTGTGGGAGCCCGGCATTCGCGAGCGCGCCGTCGAGTTCTTCGCGGACAGTGCGAACCTGCCCCGCCCCGGATTCGTTCCGACCATGAGCGCCCAGGACGCGATCGAGTTGGCCTCCGGTCGGACGTACGAGGAGTGGGTCAAGGTCGCGAAGACCACCCAGACCCCCGTCGCCCAGTCGACCGTCGTCGCTCCGGCCCCCAAGCCGCAGTTCACGACGGTCGTCTCCAAAGCAACCGGCGAGGTTCTCCTGAACACCTACGGGGTTCCGGACAAGAACACGTTCGTGATGCCCGACGACGTCGAAGAGACCTCGGCGAACTGATCGCTCCGATCCCCGCCCTTTCTTGCTACTTCTGACGGAGTTCCTCCTGAACTCCGTTTCCCACCAAAGACTTTGATCACTGATCGAAGTCTCCGGTGGGACCAAGCCAACGCCGGCTCTCCCAATCGGGTTGCTTTGCAACTCGGCGATCGTACGACGCATCTCATTGCAAGCCAACGCAGACTTGGTGAGATGCACGACG
>CALRGL010000011.1 GCA_943357275.1 Candidatus Uhrbacteria bacterium RIFOXYB12_FULL_58_10
ATTTATTCAGTTTTTTTACATCAAAGATTTGAATCAACTCTTCCAAAGAATAAATTTCTCGATCGCCGCCAGGATTAAATCCAAGCAAAGCGACAAAGTTCATTAAAGCTTCAGGTAAATAGCCCTTTTTTAAGTAATCTTCGACGGCAACATCACCTTGTCGTTTAGAAAGTTTCGATTTATCTGAGTTAAGGATAAGTGGTAAATGACAATAAACAGGTTTCGCAAATTCAAACCATCCATACAAAATGAGGTGTTTTGGAACAGAGGAAATCCATTCTTCACCACGAATGATGTGTGTGACCCCCATAGCATTATCATCGACAACGACTGCTAAGTGATAAGTTGGGAATCCGTCTGATTTGATTAGAACTTGATCATCAATCTCACTATTTTGAATGGTAATGAATCCGCGAATTTCATCATGAAAACGTGTTTCACCATCTGGAATCTTCATGCGAATAACATGAGAAACTCCGCTTGCTAATTTGTTTGCAATTTCTTCACTTGTGAGATGTGTACATGTTCGATCGTATTTTGTAGGAAGTTTAGCTAGTTGTTGACTGGATCGAACTTGATCTAATCGTTCCCGTGTACAAAAACAATAATAGGCGTGTCCAGAATCAACAAGTTGTTTGGCATGTTCAAGATAGATCGGTAACCGATTTGACTGGGTGTATGGGCCGTGTTCCCCTTTTTCCGATAATAGACCATTTTCTAAAACCGGTCCTTCGTCATAATCTAAACCCATCGTATTTAAGACACGCAATAAACCTTCGACAGCACCTTCGATATAGCGTTCGCGATCCGTATCTTCAATACGTAAAAGAAATTTTCCGTGATGTTGTCTCGCGTAAAGATAATTAAACAAAGCAATATAGAGTGTTCCGACATGGACGAATCCAGTAGGAGATGGAGCGAGTCGCGTTACGATTTGTTTGTCAGTTGTTTCCATATTTCCGGAATGGTTCGTTTTAGGGCTTTCAAGAATGATTTCTGCTTTAGTGTAGCGAAAAGAACAACGGTTGGAAAGACGAGAGAGGCCTGAAAAATACGATGAAAACGCTTGGGTTCAATCCATAATCGCCAGAGCCATTCAAAACCGGACTTACGAAACCGCTCAGGCGCTCTAGGTTTGATTCCAGCGATTGTTTCGAAGGATCCACCAACGCCGATAAGAATCTTGATTGATGGAACCATAGACTTCATTTCATTCATAAATCGCTCTTGTTTCCCCTGCCCCAGCCCAACCATTAACACGTCTGGAGAGATAGCACGTATTGTTTCGATCAGTTCTTTTGGAATTTCAACATGCGAAGCATTTCCAACCAAGACACCCGGGTCAACTGCCTCAATCAGAAGATCAGGAAATTGAGTCTGTAACGAATTTTTAGCTCGTTCAGCCATTTGAGGCTCTCCGCCAAGAAAGAGAACGGATTTGTGTTCTTGGTGAGCCAATCTGCAAAGAAGTTCAACGAGGTCTACGCCAGTCTGTCGATGTTTTAAATACCCTTGCGTGAGTGCAGAAATAGCAAAACGAAGTCCTACCCCATCTGCGACAGACAGGTCAGAATCAACCAATAACTGCTTAAATGCCGGTTGTTTATTTGCAAGCAAAATGAATTCTGGGTTTGGTGTGGTGATGATCTTTGCCGTGTTTGTGCGCAACCACAAAATCAACAAATTCTTCAATTCTTCTGTGGAAAAATCATCAACAGGAACCCCAAACAAGATATGTTTCATAGGTTATAAAAATGGTACCATACAATTACCTTTTTTATGATGCCAAACAACTTTACCTTGAAATCTCAAGAAGCTTTACAAATGGCGCACTCTATTGCCATTGAACATGGTCAACAAGCGTTAGAACCGATTCATTTGCTTGCAGCGCTTTTAGCGCAAGATGATGGAGTTGTCACATCCATCGTTGGTAAAATCACTCCGCTCAAAATAGAGCTTCGAACGGAAATTGACCAAATTCTTTCCTCTCTTCCTGCTCAACAACAGGGTTTTCCTGGAACAGGTGGTGTTGCACAAATTTTCATGAGTCAGCAGATGGCAAACGTCCTAACGCAAGCTCACAAGAAGTCCAAAATCTTCAACGATGATTATATTTCAACGGAACACTTGTTGATCGGCCTCATTTCAAATAAAGCCATCGGTCGACTGTTGAAAACGTATAATATTGACGAAGAAAATGTCATGAAGGCACTCAAGGATATTCGTGGAACACAACGCGTTGATTCACCCGAACCAGAATCTCGTTACCAAGCCTTAGAGAAATACGGATTCGATCTCACAGAAAGTGCAAAACGCGGAGAGTTAGATCCGGTGATTGGACGTGACAGTGAAATTCGTCGTGTTATGCAAGTTCTTTCTCGTCGAACAAAAAACAATCCTGTTCTCATTGGTGAAGCTGGTGTTGGTAAAACCGCGATTGTCGAAGGATTAGCACAACGTATTGCTTCTGGTGACGTACCAGAGTTATTGCGTGACAAACAAATCATTGCACTTGATATTGGATCGATGGTTGCCGGAACAAAATACCGAGGTGAATTTGAAGATCGACTCAAAGCTGTTGTCAAAGAAATCGAACAGTCACACGGCAAGATGATTTTGTTTATTGATGAGTTGCATACGCTGGTTGGTGCTGGAACCACCGAAGGAGGATCGCTCGACGCATCAAACATGCTTAAACCTGCGCTTGCACGTGGAAAACTGCGCGCCATTGGAGCAACAACATTGAAGGAATATCAGAGACATATTGAAAAAGACTCGGCCTTGGAACGTCGTTTTCAACCCGTGATGGTTGAAGAACCAAGCGTAGAAGATACCATTGCTATTCTTCGCGGAATCAAAGAGAAATATGAGCTTCATCATGGAGTGCGTATTAGTGATCCCGCGATTGTTTCGGCTGCACAACTTTCCCAGCGCTATATTACAGATCGATTTTTGCCAGATAAAGCTGTGGATTTGATCGACGAGGCTTCGTCTGCGCTTCGAATGCAAATCGATTCGATGCCGGAAGAATTAGATGTTCTCAAACGGGACATCATGCGTCTTGAAATTGAGCAAAAAGCTTTGCAAAAAGAAAACGATAAAGAATCACTTGCACGACTCTCAGAAATTGAAAAGCAACTTGCGGATTTACAAGAAACAGCCGGAGGACTTGAAGCACGTTGGAAAAATGAAAAAGAAAAAATCACGAACCTTCAGGAAGTGAAAGCTACGATTGACCGTCTCAAAGCAAGTGCGGAAGTTGAGGAACGTAAGGGTGATTTGGAAAAAGTTGCTGAAATTCGTTATGGGCGTATTCCTGCTGAGGAAGCAAAACTTCGCAATGCAGAAAAAGCTCTTGCACAACTTCATGCGGAACGCGGACTGTTAAAAGAAGTGATCAGTGAGGAAGATATTGCTACCGTGGTTGCACGTTGGACACATATTCCTGTTTCTAAAATGTTGGAGTCAGAACTGACAAAACTCTCACGCATGGAAGAGGAGTTAACCAGACGTTTGGTCGGACAAGAAGAAGCCATTAAAGCTGTCTCAAACGCTTTGCGACGCTCTCGCGCTGGTATTGGTGAAGAGAATCGACCGATTGGATCGTTTATTTTCCTTGGACCAACCGGGGTTGGAAAAACAGAGCTTGCTCGCACGCTTGCGGAGTTTATGTTTAACGATGAGTCTGCACTTGTGAGACTTGATATGTCGGAGTACATGGAAAAACATGCCATGGCGAAGATGATTGGTTCTCCACCAGGCTATGTTGGCTATGATGAAGGCGGGCAACTCACAGAAATTGTTCGACGACGACCCTATAGCGTGTTGTTGTTTGATGAAATTGAAAAAGCTCATCCAGATACATTCAACTTGTTGTTACAAATCTTGGATGACGGACATCTTACGGACGCAAAAGGACGTAAAGTCAACTTCAAAAACACGGTCATCATCATGACAAGTAATATCGGATCAGATGTTATTTTGAGTGCTGGTTCATCCATGACGGAAATGGGATTTGCCAGTGAAACGCAGCACAAGACACAGGACGAAGAAATGCGTTCTCAGATCATGGGCATGTTAAAAGACTATTTCCGACCAGAGTTTCTCAATCGTATCGACGATGTTATTATCTTCCATTCACTCACAGAGAAAAACATTGAAGACATTGTTGAACTTCAAATGAATCGTGTATCCGCACGTCTGTTAAAACAACGTTCCATTTCACTTGTGATCTCTGCACCTGCCAAAAAACATCTTGCGGAAAAAGGATTTGACCCATCTTATGGTGCACGTCCGCTCAAACGAGTGATTCAATCAGAAATTCTTGATGCGCTTGCGCTCAAGATCATTAACGGAGAAATTCCGGAAGATTCTACGGTCACCATCGGATCAAAAAATGGAGAAATTACGCTTGCTATAAAACCGACCAAACTAACACCTCCTGTGGTATAATCGTTTTACATGAAATACGTTGTTTTTCCTGTTATTTTGAGCATTCTTTTGTCTCCAATGACTGCATTGGCAACGTTTGATTCGTTTTCCTATAACCCTGAAAATCTTCTTTCTGATGCCGAAATGGTGAATTCCTATTCCATGACAAAAAAGGAACTTGATCAGTTCTTAAAACGAGGATCATTGGGAACACTTGTAACACCAGATGTGTTTGGCGTGCCTTCAACAGCATCAGATATCATCTGGCAATCTTCTCAACAATTTGAATTGAATCCAAAGTTTTTGCTTGTCTTGCTTCAACGTGAACAAAGCATCGTGGAAGATAAAACACCAACGCAAGATCAACTTGATTGGGCTATGGGATACGCTGTTTGTGATGACTGTAGTAAATCAGATCCACGCATTCAAAAATTTAAAGGGTTTGGCAAACAAGTTTATTATGCGGCCGAACGCATCTCAAAAACTTACCTTACAGAATTGAATACAACCGGCAAAACACAAACAGGTATTGGTCCAGGCATTGATCATGTGATCGATGGCACGGTTGTCACACCTGCTAACTTTGTGACAAGTATTCTTTACACCTACACACCACATCTTTCTGGAAACAAAAATTTCGTGAAGATTTGGGACCGTTGGTTTACACGCGAATACCCCTCAGGATCACTTCTTCAAGATACAAAAACAGGAGGTATTTGGTTGATCAAAAATGGTATTCGACGACCAATTCAATCTCGAGCGGCCTTTCATAGTCGATTCAACGAAAACCAAATTGTCCAAGCCGTCACCTCTGAAATAGAAACCTATCCAACAGGAAAACCAATTGCGTTTCCAAATTATTCGCTTCTGCGTTCTCCAAAAGGAACGGTTTACTTGATCGTTGATGATGTAAAGCGAGGTTTCACGTCTCAAGAAGCGTTGCGTGCGCTTGGATACACACCTGACGAAATTGAAGATGTTGGATGGGAAGATTTAGAAGCCTTTGCAGAAGGTGAGCCAATCACATTGGAAGTCGCCTATCCACAAGGAGCATTGTTACAAAACAATGTAAACGGAGGCATTTTCTTTGTTCAAAACGGGACAAAGCATCCTATTTTCTCTCGAGAAATCTTAAACGCCAATCAGATCAATTCTTCTGTTGTAGCGATGAGTCCAAAAGATCTTGATGCCTATCCAACAGCAAATCCCCTCCTGTTTCCAGACGGGACACTTATCGCTGTAACCGGATCCCCAGATATTTTTGTTGTTGCTGACGGAACACGCCATCACATCCTGGATGAACAGACGTTCACCGCTTATGGATGGAAATGGAACCAAATTATTTGGACCAATGAACGATCTGTGTTAATTCAGCCAGAAGGTGATCCTCTCACTACACGGCTCGACGAACCAGAAACGACACTTGAAATTGCTTCAAACCTATGATTGTTTTCTCCGCATTTACCCCACATTCCCCTCTTCTTTTGGAAACGATCAGCAAAGAACGATTCCATGATTTTGACGATACCTTAAGTGGGTTGTCTGATCTTGAGCAATCTCTTCTTGCTTCAAAACCAGACGTCATTGTCACACTTTCTTCACACAATCATTTTCACGAAACAGCCTTCTCTATCAACTTGAACGATCGATACACGATTTCATTTTCAGAATTTGGCGATCGAGCAACAACAAAACAGTTTGTTCCTGATTTAGAGTTGATTACCCAAATTCAACGCAGAATGCGTTCAGAAGACTTTCAGTTTACGCTCGATTCAAATCCGCTTTTGGATCATGGGTCCGGTATTCCTCTTTACTTACTCACAAAAGAGCTTTCCACAAAAATTGTTCCTATCTCTTACAGCGGATTGGATGTAAAATCGCATATCGCTTTTGGACGCATCTTAAAGGATCTTTTTTCTCATTCCTCAAAACGCATTGCGGTTATTGCCTCTGGTGATTTATCGCACAGCTTGTCTTCAACAGCACCGATGGGATTTAAAAAAGAAGGACAGCAGTTTGATGATGCTATTCTTGAAGCGGTAAGAAATGTTTCTTCTGCAAAGCTTCTCACCATCCCTCACCATGTTGTTCAAGAGTCATCCGAGTGCGCTTATCGTCCACTGCTCATTCTGTTTGGAATGTTAGAACGCATGCACGTTCGACCCGACATTCGCTCCTACGAGGCACCAAATGGCGTTGGGTATCTTGTTGTTGAATTTCATCACGCTCTTGTATGATTGCTCACGTCTATCCCTTAAAACGCATGCCCAGAAAATGCCGTTTTTTTGATTATCTTGTTCCAGATAATCTTACCCTTGTGCGTGGTGATCTTGTCACAATCCCGTTTCGGAAATTAACGGTTTATGGGGTTGTTGCTCAGGTATCTGATCGTTCCGCGCGAGGTATTGAATTAAAACGGGTCGAAAGCCATACGGGTGTGACACTCAAAGAGGACGAGCTCTCTTTTTTTGAATCTATTGCTTATGAACTCGCTCAATCTGTCCCAAGTATTTTGCATCATGCTCTACCCCGCCCACCAAAACGCTTTTCACCTTCTCCTCCAACAACGTTTCCGCGTGACCTCACGATTCCAAACGATGAAGCTTCCAGTATTAGTCGAAATGCTCACGAGCTTTCCAAACGACGCATGGCCTTTGTGCATGCAAGTGACCTCCGTAGAACTACAGCCATCATTTCAAAATACTTAGAGATGCATCCACAACAAAAATGTTTGGTTGTAGCCCCAACAGTTAACGACGTCAAACTTCTTGAACGACATCTTGGACGCAACGACGGATCTCTTACAGGCGAAGAATCAAATAACGAACGCTTCCATCTTTGGCAAACGTTTCGAGCAAAAACACACGGTTGTCTTGTTGGAACAAAGTTGGCACTCATGCTCGTTGACTCAACGATTTCAACAATCTTTGTTGTTAGAAGTGGCCATAAATCGCACAAGCAATCCGATCGCAACCCTCGATTTGATGCCCGACTCATGGCGTTTGGTATTGCGGATCGATTCCAGTCCAACCTTTATTTTTTTGATACTGTTCCGCGCGTTGACGACGTCGGGTATTTTTCTTCTGCCAACATCTTGCCACAGGGTCACACCTCCAGATTCATGATTGTCGATAAACGTCAGGAACAGCAAGCCTCACCTCATCCAACGATTTCTTATTCTGCTTCTGTAGAAATAACGGAAGCTCTTGAACAAGGAAAAACGGTCTTGTGTGTCTATAATAAAAAAGGAAAAGCACAACGATTGTCTTGTCAGGATTGTAAACACGCGTTTGTTTGTGAAGAGTGTCAGCATCTTCTTAAAGTAAAATCTCAAACCGTCAATTGTACACGTTGTTCCTTTGTTGGACCCATGCCTTATTCTTGTCCTGCTTGTAAATCGACGAACATCTTTGAGCGTGGATATGGAAACGAGCGTGTGGCTGAAGCCTTAGTGTCTTTGTTTAATGTTGAAGTGAGTGTGATTGATAAAGATCATCCTGAATTCAAAACCAGTCCCATCTTGCTTGTCACACAGTATTACTACGAGCAGTACTTTAACCCATTCAAACCTTCGACAATTGGACTTGTTGTTCTCATCGATGCGGACGCGCCACTCTTCACCCCAACGTTTCGTGCACTCGAAAAAACGTTTCAACGCACAGAAGAATGGCGGGGCCTGGCTTTTGCTCATCGTGCACAATTTGTCATTCAAACGGATTCCCCAGAATTGTTTCAAGATTTTTATGCAAACGCTCAAAACGTTTTAGAAGAAGAATTATCACAACGCATTGCTTGTGATTTGCCACCGAAACGTCGTTGGATGCAAGTCGTCTACAAAGATGAAGAGTCGAGAAAAGCAACACTTCAAGCAGATCTTCTTCTCCAGAAAATACAAGCGCTTTCACTTCCTCTTACGGTTGTTGGACCTGTCTTTGATGAAAAGACCCAGTGGCACATCGATATTGGTGTTTTACCCGAGCACAGTGCCATTTTGTTAAATCTCTTCACAACGTTAGACGATCACTATATCATTGACACAAATGCATTTTCTTGCTAATTTTGGCCACTATGACAATCAAAGCCGTCCTCACAAATCCAAACACTGAACTTCGCAAAAAATCGAAGATTGTTTCTCGTGATGAAATTCAAACAAAAGAAATGGAAGCATTGGTTGAAGATCTTATCGAAACCATGAGAATAGAAAATGGCGTTGGGATTGCTGCTCCACAAATCGGTGTTTTAAAACGCGTGATTATCATCGACACAGGCGACGGGGCACAAGCTTTTATCAATCCAAAAATTACCTCAAAGTCACTTTCAAAAGTTGAAGGTGAAGAAGGATGTCTCTCTGTTCCTGGTGTTTATGGAATGGTCAAACGTCATAAACGTATAACTGTTCAAGCAACACTCCTAAACGGCGACGACGTTGTGATTAAGGCGGATAAATTCCCCGCAATCGTGTTTCAGCACGAAATGGATCATCTTGATGGCGTATTATTTATTGATCACGTAACACGATACACCAAACCACCCAAGAACGTCTTATGAACATTGTCTTTTTTGGGACACCAGCGTTCTCAGTCCCCTTTTTATCTGCATTACACAACGATCCTTCCATAAACGTCCTTGGAGTCGTTTGTCAGCCGGATAAGCCTGTAGGACGCAAACAAGAGCTCACAGCGCCTGCTGTAAAGCAAAAGGCACTTGAGCTGAACATTCCTGTTTTTCAATTTGACTCATTACGCAAACCAGAAGCTATTGAAACACTCAAGACCTTGAAAGCAGATGTGTTTGTCTTGGTGGTCTACGGAAAATTTTTGCCGGATGAAATGCTCAACCTTGCTCCCTTTGGCGTTGTAAACGTTCATCCTTCCCTCTTACCAAAATACCGAGGTCCTTCACCCATGAAAACAGCTCTACTCAATGGAGAAACGGAAACGGGTATCTCGATTATGTTGCTAGATTCTGGAATGGATACAGGCCCACTGTTAGCTCAAACTGGGCTTACAATAGATTCAAGAGAGACAAACACTACACTTGAAGAAAAAGTTTGTATGCTCGGACCAGAATTCCTACTTAAAACGCTAAAAGGATACGTGAACGGTTCTGTTCAACCACAGCCTCAAAATCATTCTGAGGCAACCGTCACAAAGATCTTAGAGCGAGAAGATGGACGCATTAATTGGCATCAAACGGCGCATCAGATCGATTGTCAAATTCGCGCATTTGAACCTTGGCCTGGAACCTGGACAACATGGCAAGATGCGCGACTCAAACTAGTAAAAGCCCATCCTTCACAAGAACCTTCCACGAATCAACCCGTAGGAACCGTTCTAATGAGAGAGGAGAAACTTCTTGTTCAAACCGGAAAAGACCTTATTGAACTTGAGCAAGTTCAACTTGAAGGAAAACAAGTTCAATCAATATATGAATTTGTTCGCGGTCACGCTGACATGATTCATTCCGTTCTCAATTAAAAAATACGCGTTATGCGTATTTTTTTACTATTCAATCACTCCTTCGAGAAGATGTTTTGCTGGAGATGGATTCAAATCGTCAGACTCCAAGGTTAAAACATAGAAGTCATACTCTTCCAGATTTTCCTCCGTGGTATAGACATTATAAAAACGATCCTCTACTAACAATGCTTTTCCTGTACTAATGACGGAAAGATTGTCTCCGCGTCGTACTAACCAACCTTCATAGTAAGAATGTTCATCTGGAAACGGAAGTCCGCCCATTTGTGCAGCGATGGTAAAACCACCACTTGTTTTGTGGATGTGTGCAAGTCCGAAACTTCCACCTCCCGTAACGTCCGCAAGTGCACCTGACTGCCAACTGCTCCAATCTAGTGCTTTGTAAGCAGAGACATCTTCAAGTGTTTTTTCATTTTTTGGATGGGTCAACGCAGTGGCTGCCATTCGTTGAATTTCTTGGTCGTCCATGATGAGCCCGCTCTTTTTAGCTTCTGATAAAATCGATGCTTTATCGATTTCTCCAGAATTTTGAGCAAGTTCGTTGCTGGCTTTATAACAACCAAACCCAACAAGAAGAATGACCGCAAAACTCATGGCTAATGTGACGATTCGTAGGCTGTATTTCATAAGCGACAAGAGTATAGCATGGTCGTTTGGTAGATGTGAAGCGCTATAAAAGACTGTTGAAAACTCGCCATCTTGGTTCGAACAGGCACCCACCGACCCCACTCAACGCACCTTTCAGTACGTTTCGAGGGGATCGGAGCCCGTTCGAACCAATCTGACAAGTTTTGAACAGTCTTATAAATACTGCAAAAGTACGTCGTAATTGATGAATTGAAAGGCTTCGTAAACCCACGTGAGCCAGAGGGAAAGTGAATCTGTAATCAAAAGAATACCTAAAATAAGCAAAAATACTCCACCGACAAAAGAAATATACGGCAAGATACGGTTCAATTTCTTAATCGTATCGGCTGCATGAGCTATCCCCAGGGCAAGAACAAGAAATGGTAAAGCAAGCCCACAAGAGAAGATAAACAAGAGAAAAGCTCCTTGAACGACCGTACCGCTTGTCGATGCTAGAAACAATACGGAGCCTAAAATAGGACCAACACAGGGTGTCCATCCAAACGCAAACGTTGCTCCAAATAAAAAGGCACTTGTTGCAGATCCTGGATGAAGATTGCGAATCACAAACTTATGTTCTTGAGAAAAGAAGTCGGAAAGACGTTTTGATCGCTCAAAGAGACCAAGTAAGTAAGCACCGAAAAACAAGACAAAAACCCCTCCTATTCTTCCCAGAACAACACGATACTGAACAAGAGCAGCACCACCAAGAGCAAACAAGACTCCTAGAATAATAAACACGGAACTGAATCCGATCACGTAAAATAACGCATTTCTCAAAACACGTCTTTTAATTTTTGAAGATTTTTCAGGATGCTGAAGATCCTTTGCAGAGACTCCGCTTATAAATCCCAGAAAAGCAGGAACGAGCGGTAACGTACAAGGAGCCATGAACGTAAGAAGTCCAGCAATAAACGAAGGGATGATTAAATTCCAAGACATAATTATTCCGTTCTAGGAGAACTGTTGTTAATCGTGCGTCTTTCAAAAACAAATCCAAGATAGGCTGCAAAAGAAACAAAAAAGACATAATAAACCAATCCATTTTGGAAAGAGAAAGACGACAAACTCAACATGTTTAACAAAAAGACTGAAAACCAAGACAACAACATCACAGGACCTAAAATAAAGACTAACCTTCTTACTCTTGCTAAAACATGACTAATCTCGTTGAGATTCGTTTGAAAGGTGAGGTCAATATAGTGAGGAGTTGCTACAAGATTAATGTATCCATTTGAAAACAAAATAACCGCGAAAATAATGATTTGAAGAAAACTTTTTTCAAGAGCAATAACGGATCCCTGATCAGGAAGATAAATTCCCAAGCCTGTGACAGCGATAATTCCAATGCAAAACCAAGTCATTTGAGAAAACAGGTCAAGAATGAGCGATTCATCTTCAGAGATATGTAAATCTTTTAAAAACTTATGAAAGAAAATAATGGCAAACAACATATAACTCAGTCCAAATCCCAAGCTCATCATGTGCAACAAAACAATCCCCTCTCTTGCCTGAACTAAAACAGGTAAAATGACAGAAGAAGAAATAGTAAGGGACAAAAGAAATAAAGAAAAACAAAAAAATGCTGAGACCAAACACCAAGTGCAAAGTTTTTTCAAAAAAGCAAACTGAATAAAGGTAAGATAAAAAGAAAAAGTAACTGCAAATGTAGAAGCAAAAAGTGCAATAATTTTGACGATACTTTGATCCATCAAAACAGGAAAACTCACAATAGCCGTATATCCAAGTACAATGAAAGAATAATAAACGAGCCCAAGAATTTCCACAGGGATTCCTAAAAAATGGGAATAACGACTTCCAATAACATCCGTACAATTCCCACGAAGAGGACAAACAAAGTGCTCAACTTTATTTCGTTTTTTTTGAAACATGTACAGAGCTAGAAAAAATCCAGCAAGAGCAATCGCAATTGTCAAAAGATAAGCATACATACAAGTGAATTATAGCACGAGCAATTTTGACTGTGATATACTTTACACACAAGAGAAGACTATGAGTGAAAAATATAGATCTCCGCAATCAGAAAAAGAATCAGCCTACGAATTAACTATTCGTGGCTATGCTGACGTTGCTGAACGATTAGCTCATGAATACATTCCACCAGCCAATATTTGGCAAGCTCTAAAAAACGAACAAGGTCCAGATCGTTCTAAACTCTTTTATGATATCAAAGAAGAATTGAATCGACGAAACAAACTAAGAGATGAGCAAGAGAAATTAATAAGATTAATAAGAACTACCGATCGAAAGGAAACACTCCTTTCTGGAGCTCTTAAAAATGAGCTCTTTCACAAAAGACGCACAGATGAAAGTGACGACGAAGATCAAGGGAATGATTAACAAAAGACCAGGACGGCTCCTGGTCTTTTTTTCTCTAAATTAAGAAAAGAACTTCGAATCACTCCCCCTATCCAAGGATTCAATCTTGTGCTAGTGTATAACCATTATGCCAAGAGAAGAAATCAACACAGCGCAATTTTACGGGCTTGGAATTGCCCCAAATTTGCTTAATCGGCTTGAAGAACTGGGTTTTAAGCACCCAACGCCGATCCAACACAAAGCTATTCCTATTGCTATTTCGGGCGAAGATGTCATTGGAATTGCCCAAACAGGAACCGGAAAGACCCTTGCGTTCTCCCTTCCAATGATTCAACAAATTTCCGCCAAGAAGAAAACGGGGCTTATTTTGCTTCCAACACGTGAACTTGCTGTACAGGTTGAAGAAACATTGAGAAAAGTCGCAGGTGGCCTTGGTCTTCGCACGGCTATTTTGATTGGTGGAACTGCCATGAACCCACAAATCAAACAATTGCGTGCCAAACCACATATCATCGTTGCTACCCCTGGTCGACTTATTGACCATATGGAACAACGTTTTGCCAACCTTTCCAACGTTGGCGTCCTAGTTTTGGACGAGGCAGATCGTATGCTCGACATGGGATTTGCTCCACAGCTCAAACGTATTCTTTCAACCATTCCAGCAGATCGACAAACCATGTTGTTCTCTGCAACCATGCCTCCAGAAATTGCCGCTATTGCAAAGACCTACATGAAAAGCCCACTTCGCGTTGAAGTGGCGCCAGCTGGATCTGTTGCAGAAAAGGTTGATCAAGAAGTTTACATTGTTCCAAAGAACGACAAAACAGCCTTGCTAGAACGACTGCTTATTGAATACAAAGGAACTGTCCTCGTTTTCACACGAACAAAGCACGGAGCTTCAAAACTTGCTCGTTCCCTTCGCACAATCAATATCGGCGTGGCAGAAATTCACTCCAACCGATCACAAAACCAACGACAAGATGCCTTAAAAGGATTTTCTAATGGTCGTTACCGAGTTCTCGTTGCAACAGACATTGCTGCACGTGGAATCGATGTTAAAAATATCGAGCTTGTCGTGAACTACGATCTTCCAGATCACACAGAAGACTACGTCCACCGCATCGGACGAACAGGTCGTGCTGGAAGCACAGGAAAAGCAATTTCCTTTGCTGTTCCAGAACAAAAACGCGATATCAAGCAAATCGAACGACTTATTCGTAAGTCATTGAACGTTAAAACTCCAGAAGGAGAACTCGTTCAACAATCTCAAGAATTCAAAGATGCTCGACCAGAATCTTCTGGACGAGGTCGTCAAGGAGGTCGTCAAAGTGGTTATCCTCCTCGCAAAGGCGGTCAGAACCGAAACAATCGTGAACGTCGACCTTATCAACCAAAAAACGAACGTACTTAATACGTTCGTTTTTTTAAATCAGTGTCTAGAGTGTTCCTTGAGAATACACAGCGATCAACTTTTTTGCTTCTTTTTCTGACTCAGCTGAATAGATCACTGGATTTGAAAAAGTTACGTTTGCGCCCTTGTTGCTGACGTCTTTGACGGATGACTGTTTCAAAAACATTCTTAACGTCTTTATTTCAGATCCAACGGGAACGATCGTGTAAATGACATTGTCTGTTGTGCGAGTATCGCCCGTGACATAATTCTTAATCTTCTTTTTTGAGTTCATTAGATACCCGTAGATGTACGGATTTCCTGAACGTGATGCATCGACGGAAGTTTTTCGTGAATCTGACTTCTTCGCATGTGAAGCCAATACAAGATAGGAACCTCTCATCTTTTCTACATTGATGTCCGTATAAGCCCAACCGGAAGATCCGCCTGAAAGATTCACAGAATGGTTCTTTACTTCAGCCGTTCCATACGTTTTCCAATCATTTACGTCAGGAGCTAGATTGCTCGGTACTGTTTTGGCAAAAACTGCATTGAGCGGAAATACAACGAACGATAAAGCGAATATCCCTAACAAAATTGATTTCTTTGTCATACAATCAAAGCTTGACGTATCCATACGAAAAGTCAAGGGAAACATTGACGGAAATCGATTTTTTCGCTATAGTTTGCCTCATTAAAACAACCACATGTCTCCCCTCTCACGCATCGAACAATTCAATCAACTCTTCCCAGAGATTCAGGCTTTTCGACGAAAACAATTCGTCGAGGTCGTTTTTCAACCAACCTTCCGTAGCTGGAAGGATGTTTCTGTTTTTTCAAAAGAGATGCGAGAAAAACTTGATGCCTCTATTCCTTGGATGTCTGTTAAAGAGTCCGTCGTAAAGCAAAGTGCCAAAATGGACACCGTGAAAGCGCTTCTTGAGGTGGAAGGCGGAAGCATGATTGAAACTGTTCTCATGCAAAATGCCCGAGGTTGGTGGACGATTTGTGTTTCTTCGCAAGTTGGATGTGCCATGCGTTGTACGTTTTGTGCAACGGGAAAAATGGGGCTCACAAGAAATCTAACGGCTGACGAAATTGTTGATCAATATCGCTACTGGGTGGATTATCTACAGATGCATCCAGAACTTCCAAATCGCATTACAAACGTTGTATTCATGGGGATGGGCGAACCAATGTCCAACTATGAAAACGTTCGCGAAACTCTTCGAACGCTCTTGGGAAATACAGACCTCGGACAAACACGTATCACGGTCTCAACAGTTGGTGTGCTTCCACGTCTTGAAACGCTTATGAATGACCCTCTGTGGCCTCATGTGCGTTTGGCGATCTCTTTACATAGTGCGGACGCTAAAACACGCAAAGAGATCGTTCCTACATCCTATGATGACTTTATTCCAAAGTTAGTCGATTGGTCTCAGCGCTATTTAGAAAAATTTGGGAATCGTCGTCATCATCTTACGTTTGAATACGTGATGTTAAAAGGGATCAATGACACAGCACATCATGCAAAAATGCTTGCGTCTATGATTCACAAGATTGGAAATATCCGCGTGAACCTCATTCCCTACAACTTTACTGGAGGTGAATTTTCTACATCAACTTCAAAAACGGTTCATGACTTTTTTCAGTATCTCGAATCAAGCGGAATCACGGTAACTCGTCGAAGAACCATGGGTGAAGATATCGATGCAGCCTGTGGTCAACTCTATGCAAGTACGAATCAATAAATATCTTGCAGAACGTGGTATTTGTTCTCGTCGACAAGCGGATCGCTTTATTGATGAGGGCAAGGTGATGGTGAATGGACAAGTGGCTGAAAAAGGCATGTTGATTTATGGCAACGAAGATTTGCGCGTCGACGGTCAGAACGTGTCCGTACATCGACCAAAACTACAATATCTCGCGTTTAACAAACCAGTCGGAATCATGACATCCGTTGATCCAAACGGGCGAGATACGATTGCAACATTTTTAAACCTGCAGGAACGTCTCTTCCCTATTGGACGACTGGACGTTGCTTCAAGTGGACTCCTTATTTTGACGAATGACGGTGATCTTTCCGAAGCGATCACCCATCCACGCGGTGATCATGAAAAAGAATACCTTGTTACGCTTGAACAAGAAATTGACTCAGACGATTTGCAAACCATGGAAGAAGGAATGATGATTCTCGGATCCATGACAAAACCAACACAAACACTGCAACTAGGTCCTCATTCATTCAGAATCATTTTGACAGAAGGACGCAACCGACAAATTCGTCGTATGTGTGACCAATTGGGATATGATGTCAAAGCCTTGAAACGCATACGCGTTATGAATATTGAACTGGGCAATCTGCCTGTTGGTGCAGTCAGACCACTTTCAAAGAAAGAACTTTCAGACTTAAAACAGGAATTACACCTCCAATAAAACTGGCCATAACGACCAGTTTTATTGTTTAAAAGAGTCTTTTTCTCCTTTATTCCATTGACAGAATCTAAAAATATCAGTACATTCAGCCGTCGATCAACGGATCGAAATTGTTCTTCACATCTCAAGAAAAAGGAGAGGAAATGACGCGATCAGCAAGTTCTTATGCGCTTGTGACTGCTGGTGGAACATCGGTCTATCTGGATCGTACTTCCAAGATCAAAAACGAGGCCAAAGGCGCCTTTGGTGTTGCGATTTCAACATCTTTGGTTGAACAAGGCATTAAGGTCGTACTCCTGTGTACAGATGAGACGCGCAAAACGTATCCCCTTTGCGAAGGAATCGAAGTTGTTACTTACGATACCTATCACGAGTATGTGGAACGGATCGACGCTGTCTTGGCACGTTCTGGTCAGCCGACCTTTGCATTTAGTTCAGCATCGGTCTCTGACTTTGAGCCGAGGGATCAAGTCGAGGGAAAATACTCGTTCGACACCTCTGCTACCATACAGTGCAAATCTCTTCCACGCGTACTCAGTTCATGGCGTGAACTCTTTGGTCGTAAGTGCTATCTCGTTGGTTACAAGCTGTGTGATCCCTTGAAATCTGTTACTGATCTAATGAGATCAGCACAAGACCAAAACGAAACGGATCACTTGAACCTCACGGTTGCAAGTTTCCAGTCCGGGTCCAAGAAACATGGTCGACATCGAACGGTTTACTTGGTCAAACCTGACGGAGGTCATCTCACCTTTTCTGGAACGCTTAGCGACGTTTCTCATCGCCTGGTCGAGTTCTCCGTTCGTCAGTCGAAAACCACTTGGAAACAAAGTGAGCGCGCAGGATCGCTTCAAGCATTCGTGGATGCACAGTCACTCAAAGGTAGTCACTGTCCAGCGTTCAAGATTGCCCCTGCCGTTCTGAGACTTGCACAACGAGCAAATCTTCTCAAAGGGAAACCGGGAAACGTGGTTGCGTTCAACCTCAATCCCCGCTTCCTGCTTGTGACCCCCCGAGGTCATACGAACAAGGAACTTCTTGATGAGCTGGACTTTGTTGGGGTGGATCAAGAGCGTGTTGGAAGCAACCTGACGTTTTGGTCTGAAGACACTGTCTCAAAGCCGTCCATCGACGCCTTTACCTACATGCGAGTCTTTGAGCGTATTCGCGATATCACCTCCGCCATCCACTTCCACAACGGTTGGGTGTTGGACGCTTCTGAAACCCGAATGGATTATCCATGTGGGACCGCAGAGGAAGCCTCAATGATTCTGGAGGCACTCGCTCGTGCGACTCTTCTGAGTGCAAAAGATACACGTTGCCCACCTTGGCGACTCGTTCGTCTCATTCGTCATGGGTACATCTTGTTCCTTGGGGATGATCTTGATGCCCTTTCAACGCTTGAGAATGCTGTC
>CALRGL010000012.1 GCA_943357275.1 Candidatus Uhrbacteria bacterium RIFOXYB12_FULL_58_10
CCTTCTCCTAATCAAAAAGAGTGAGTGCGACACGAGAGTGAGAGAGCGGAAAGACTGAGTCCTACTCAGGCTTTCCCGAACGAACGGACGTGCCTGGACCAAAGGGCCAGGCGCATCGTTTACCGCTCCATCTAAAAACCATCGGTGTAAACCGGTGGTTTTTAGTTTATCCAAACTGTTTTGTTTGATGTAGAATATTTTCAACAAACATCATATGACAAGAGAAGGAGAGCCAAGTGACAAGGCTCAAAACTGGAAATTTCCAGATACAACAAACCAACCAGAAACGAGTCGAGAAAATGAATCATCTATCAAAGTTCTTTCTTATCTTGATAGCATAAGTTCTGAAGAACTAGGTAACCGAGTTGCGGAACAAATTCGTTCTTCAGACGTACGTTCAGCTTCTGTAAAACTTGAATTTCTGGAACTTGCTTCTGACGCGTCGGAAGATGAAATCAAAGAAGCTCTCCAAAAACACATCGAACGGTATAAAGAACGAGTTAAACAAGTTCAGGAAATGATTCCTGCACAACTTGCAAGAACAAACGAATGGTTAAACAAGAATGGTTATCGACCAAAACAATCGATAGATTCGGTTTCTGTTATTGTCTCGGATCGCTTACTTCAAAGCGGTTTTCCAGACGGCACTTATAAAAATATTCTGGAAGAATTTGATCCAATCACAAATCAGGTTTCTGTAAGCGGACAGGAGCATGGAAACTTTTTAGCTCACGAATATATTCACGCCATTTCCCACAACGTATCCACAAAAGAAACAGGATTTAGACAAGTAGCTGAAAATGGAGCTCTTGTTGGAAACCAATGGCTTGATGAGGGAATGGCCGTCCTTGGCGAAATGGCCACATTTCCTAATGCACGAGTAGAACGTCACTATTCGGACAATCTGTATCTTGAAGGGTATCTGTGGATGACACGACTATTTATGAAAGAGCTAAATCTTTCTGAGTCAGACTTATTCAAAGCTTATTTCGATCAAGATACTTATCGATCAATGCTTGAAACAAAAGTTAAACAAAGATTTGGATGTTCTGTCGCAGACTTAGATGATCTCTTTCTTGGATATCTTGATGAGGACAAAGAAATCATTCAAAAAATACTAAACAAAGAACCAATCGTCTTGTCTGCCATGGAAGGAAGTGGAATCGATAAAAAATACTTACGACTGAAAAAGATATTCCCAGCGATCCGAGTAGATATTCAAAAGAGACCTGTGTTGAGTGAATAGATTACTTCTATGAAAATACCGCGAGCCGAGTAGGTTCGCGGTTTATGTTTCTAGATTGAAATAAAACACGAGCCGACTATTTGTCGACTCGTGAAAGTGGGTTGAGATTATGTAGTCGAACAGTTCTCGTCTACCAATATCTTGATTGCACGCATCCAATCCTTGTAGTTGATTGTTCGAACCCAGACCTTTCTTGTTGGGTGAATTTCCGCACAAGCTTCGTTGACATCCATAACAAGAAACTTCGTCTGGTTCAAACGGTATGATCCACTCATGTAGTCAAAACTTCCGTTGATACCGTTTCTGTCCGAGTGATCTCGTGGAAGTGCAACAGACTTGATCCCTTGATTCACAGCCATCAACACGACACTAAATCCGTATGCAAACAACGGATCAGGTGCAATGTCACCGTACTGCATACACGTACTCGTCAAAACAACATCGAACTTCTCATTGAATAAAGTCCATGCAGCTTCTTTGAAACCCGAAACGATCGTAACTTCATGCCCAACAATTTGGGCGACACTGTGCGTGCTTTCATCCCCCACAACAATGAGAATCTTCATCACACTCTCCTTCGATTTCCAGTTGAAAACACGAGCCGACCGTTTGTCGACTCGTGGAAGAGGGTTGGTGTTAGGCGACACGAACCGTGGAATCCTCGCACATCAGCCTTGAGAGCGCGGCATTCCAGTCGATAGCTTCATAGTGGTCGACATCCAGATTCATCTGCACGACCATCAACTCGGTCCCATTCACATTCAAACGAGCATCCA
The DNA here is from genome assembly GCA_943357275.1 of Candidatus Uhrbacteria bacterium RIFOXYB12_FULL_58_10. Taxonomy (GTDB): domain Bacteria; phylum Patescibacteriota; class Patescibacteriia; order UBA9934; family GWF2-40-263; genus CALRGL01. The sequence continues at coordinate 2,023 of CALRGL010000012.1, forward strand.
TGCCCCCGCGACAAAGTGCACGTACAGTCTCGTCAGCCTCATAGAGTGCACGATCTCTGCTGTGCCAGTTGCGAGGCAAGACGATGGCGCTCTTCACTCCACAAAGAGCGGCGCGCATCGCAATCATCACTGCGGCACCACGGTTGGGCACTGTCTTCCCGATCTGCTCTTTGCTTGGGATCGCGAAGTCACAGAGGACCACGTCGATCTTGTCGCCCTGCTCTTGGAGCAGGTTGAGAGCCTCATAGTATTCGCTCACCACGAATACCTTATGGTTGACCAGGCCCACCAGAGCGGACTGCTGACTGCGATAGCTATTGGTGACTACCATGATATTCAAACCGGACATTGCTTTTCCCTTTTCTTCCGTTGTTTGTTTTCGTCTGTTTCAACCTTGTAGCTACAGTCTACCACATTTTTGGATTCTTGTCAACACTATCTACTCTAATTTAAGCTAAAAAACACAATCTGTTGACGAAGTTTCAACAACAAGGTATAATCCTTGGCATATGGCTACTTTGGAAGAGAATCTTAAACAACTTGAACTAACGGACTCAGAAATCACTGTCTTCTTGAAGTTGGCTTCAATGGGAAAAGCCTCGGCTGTAGCGATTGCTCAATCAACGGAAATAAACAGAACAACGGTTTACAGCATTCTAAAACAGCTAAAAAATAGAGGTCTTGTGATTGAAGATCTTGGTCGATCTGTCCATGAATTCCGAGTTTCACCTGCCTCCAACTTGATTCAGTTGATTGAAGAAGAGGAGCGTATGCTTGAAATAAAGAAAGATGCAGCTGAAGAAATCGCCAAAGCACTCAGTGAGATGACACAGAAAGCGGATTACATTATTCCAAAGATTCAATTCATCACCGAAGATAAAATCGATCGATTCTTGTATCAACAATCCCCCGAATGGAGTCAATCCATGAAAGTAAATGACGGATTCTATTGGGGATTCCAAGATCAATACTTTGCTGGATCGTTTTCCGAGTGGATCGACTGGTATTGGAAACAGACCTTTAGCGAGTCAGTCACGCTTCAACTCCTGAGCAACGATTCAGAAGAAGAACGTCGAGTTGCCGCGAACAATTACGCTCGCCGACATATTGCCTTTTGGAAAGACACAGTGAAATTCACTTCAACACTTTGGGTGATGGGAGACTATGTTGTAACAATTGTTCTCTCAGAATCCCCTCACCACTTGGTTGAGATTCATGATGCAACACTTGCAAGCAATTTACGCGAAGTATTCAAAACGATTTGGAGTGATTTGAAAAAGTAATAATTATGAATCATCTTTCTGAAATAGAAACCATTCTCAAACAAACCCAGTCAAAGGACGACCCTACTTATCACGCGTTTCGATCGAAAACTACCAAACTCAAAGTTCTCGGTCACCGACTTCCGCTTCTGCACGAACTAGAACGCAAAGGCTTTTCGTTTTACAACAAACCAAGCGAAGAAATTCTCTCGACTTGGAACGAAATCTGGAACTCAGCCAACTTTCACGAGACAATGTCACTCCCCCTCTTTTATTATCGACACCACAAACTCACGTTTGGAAAAACCGAATGGAACATCTTGAAACACTGGGCTGATCGAATTGAAAACTGGGAACATTCAGATTCGCTTTCTTATCTCTATTCCTATTTCTTTGAAAAGCATCCGGAAATGGTTCTACCAACGTTTCAATCTTGGAACAAATCCAAAGACCCCTGGAAACAACGCCTTTCAATTACATCCCTTATCTACTACGCTTCAAAAAAACGAAAAGCCCCGCCTGTTGAACTAGTTTTATCCACGGTCGAACCACTGATTCCAAATCGAGATAAATACATTGGCAAAGCGGTTGGGTGGACCTTAAGGGAATCGTATAAGCTGTATCCAAAAGAAACATTGGAGTTTATTGAAAATCACCTGGGAGGGTTGTCGCCAGACGCTTTTTCCTATTCAACCGAAAAAGTCGACAAGAAAACAAAGGAAAAACTTACTAATAGACGCAAGGTCCTTCGCAGTTGCTCAGGATGACACAAGTGAGACAAACGACACACAAAAGAAGATGACAAAGAATGCAGAATTTGTTATGTTTCTTCTCGTTACCAAATGGACAATGGTCCAAAATTGGTGCTAGGCGCCGGGCTGCAGGGCGGAAAGCTCGCGAGTCGACCACGCGGGTCGGCGAGTGAGTTTCCAACCGAAGCCAAAGCCTAGCGCCGATTTTGGGCCATTGTCCGGGCGAGTGGTGTAATGGTAGCCACGAGAGACTTAAAATTTCTTGGGGGAAACCCCGTGAGGGTTCGAGTCCCTCCTCGCCCACCAGCCGTCGCTCAGGCTAGTTCCTACTAGACTGGGCGACGGCTGCCCGCCATAGCTTCAGCGACGGCGGGCGTATGTCTTGTTGAGACGCCTGAGCTTCCGTCTACGCCAAGGCTACGACGGATAAGATGGCTGGTTTAACTGACGCAGCTTTAGCGATAGATGATCCGTATTCTGTTTTATGTATTACGTTTACATTCTTCAAAGTGAATCGTTTCCTTCAAATTACTACACGGGCTTAACCAGTGATCTCAAAGATCGATTCGCAAGACATAATCGAGGTGAGGTTGGATCAACTAATCGGTATACACCTTGGAAAATCGTCTTTTATGGCGCATTTCCAAACAGAGAACAGGCATCGAAGTTTGAAATCTACCTAAAATCAGGATCTGGTCGCGCTTTCGTCTCAAGACATCTCATTGACAAACAAATTGATTAAAACATCTTCCTCCGAAGATGTTTTTTGATTTCCCTCCTTTTTGCTTTATTTCCGTTTTATTACCCATTTTTCTTGACAAAAACCCATTTTTTTGCTAAAATAGGCTTATTCGTAGTGTTCTTTTGTCTTCAAACAAAACCCTGGTTCTCCAACAAAAGTGAGGTAAACATGTCTCCTGACGCGATCGCCACTGTCGTCGAGAATGCCCGTCGGGTCGTGAAATTTGTCGAAGAGAATCCCTGGGACGTCTACCGCGCCGTGGCTCCGTTGTTCATCAGCGCAGAGAGCTACGCAGAGGGGTTGAAGATCCTTCAGGAGGCTGTGGAAAAACTGCAGGGCTCTCCGGACATTCGTCGCCTTTTCCCTGAACATGGATACACTCCCGGAGAAATCATGATCGGACACATGACAGCACTTTCCGATCATCGTGTGAGCGTAATGAATACTCTGCAAGTGTTTGCAGAGTACAAGTCCGTTTTCGATCACGACAAAATTCAGTCGGATGTCTGCTACGATGTCATGATCAATCTGATGAACTCCCTCTTGCTCCGCTTCGCAGGTCCGGGAGCAAACGAAAAACACTTGTTCAAGCTCGCGATCTACTTCGCCCATTCCCGAACCCATCTCTTCAGCGCCATGCGTTCGTGCTGACGAACGACTCAACCATCAACTCGTGAGACTTCGAAAGAGGTCTCTTTTTTTGTTTCAATCAAAAAAACCCACTGTTTCCAGATGGGTCAAGATGGGGGTGGAGAAGATTCTTCTTTTTCAGCAGTGAGAGCGTGATGATACACACGAAATTGTTCAGAGCACACACGAAGCTGTGCACGCGTGATGTCGCGTTCGAGAATAGCTCGGTCGCGATCAAGCCTGGCAGCCTGACAATCGAGAATGGCTCGATCACGCTCTGTGGTGACCACGACTAAAAGATCAGGAAATTCTTGTACACATGTCTCAAGACGATGATTTTCTTGAACCATCTTCTGAACCCGTTCAGAAAATTGAAAAAACAAAAACGTAAGAGAAATGATCAAAAGAAGCACAGCGATACCCGAAACAACGATTGATGATGTTGGCGAGAGAAAAATCTGCAAATAGTTGCTCCAAATCGTACTAAGCATCACGAGATTGTATGCTGCAGACATCCAAACAAGCATGAAGACAATCGAATACGTCTGTTCACGAATCCAAGAACGCATGGTCTATTCCTTTCTAAAGTAGAACTGACTTCGGAACACAAGAAATCTAAGTAATTTTTGATAAAAAGTCAAGATTAGCGCATAATTGTCTCACTATGATTGAACGCGAGGAAGAAAACATTCCGGTAACACCAGAAGCTGATACACAAGAGCGGGAATTTGAAATTGGACTTCGTCCGCAGTCTTTAAATGACTTTATTGGACAGAAGGAACTGAAAGAAAACCTTTCGATTTTTATCGAAGCTGCCAAACATCGGAGTGAACCGATTGAACATGTTCTTCTCTATGGAAACCCTGGGCTTGGGAAGACGACTCTTGCCTATATTATTGCCAATGAAATGGGTTCTCAGATTAAAGTGACCTCTGGACCGGCTTTGGAAAAGGTTGGCGATCTTGCGGCGATTCTTTCCAATCTTCAACGTGGGGATATCTTGTTTATCGATGAAATCCACCGCATGAACAAGACGATCGAGGAAATCATGTACCCAGCGATGGAGGATTATGCGCTGGATATTATCGTTGGCAAAGGTCCTACTGCTCGAACGCTTCGCATTAACCTCGAGAAATTCACCATCATCGGTGCCACCACTCGCCTTTCGCTTTTGACCGCGCCACTTCGCGATCGATTCGGCGCGGTTCATCACCTCAACTTTTACGAACATGAAGACATTGCTCAAATCATTGATCGCAATGCCAAACTTTTGAATGTTGAAATCCATCCAGAGGCAACATCTCACCTTTCAACCCGATCACGACGTACACCACGTATTGCAAACCGACTTTTGAAACGCGTTCGCGACTATGCTCAAGTCAAAGCAAACGGCGTCATCTCACCCGAGGTTTGTCAGCATGCTCTCAACATGATGAATGTTGATACACAAGGACTTGATCAAACCGATCGTTATATTTTGGAAACCATTATCGACAAGTTTAATGGTGGGCCTGTGGGGCTTTCTACGATCGCCGCAGCAACACAAGAAGAAATTCAAACGATCGAGGAAGTTCACGAACCGTTTCTCTTGCAAATCGGATTTTTGCAACGCTCTCCACGTGGACGCATTGTCACAGATCGTGCCTATCAACATCTTGGACGGGACATCTTGCCTGATCGGTTGCTATAATACAGACGTATGTTTGAATTTCCTTCCATTACAATTCCCCTTTCTTTTTTATTGATCCTTTACGGAGCCTTCATGGTCTTTTTTGTGATCTATAGTTTTTTCAACGTCTATCACCTTGTGCGCTACGGACTCAACAATATTTCGCTTCGTGCCCTTGTTCTTATTTTCTTAAGTGGAACGTTTATTTTGCTTCTTCTTTCTGCTTTACAAATGATGCAATACGACTGGTCCGGAGCGGTCAATTTGAACAAAGCTTCCAGCTCACTCAATACAAACTTATTTGGTGGACTATGATGAACCTCAATCAACTTCCAAATCAACGACCAAATGAACGTGTTGCCTTGTTTCTCAGACGTCATTGGATCGCCTTAGTTCCTGTGTTTGCGGGACTTGTTTTGCTCACAGGGTTTCCTGTTATTCTTGCTATTGTTTTCTCCGATCTCGTAAGCCGTTGGCTGCAAGATCCACTTATTGGACCACTTGTGACCGTGATTGCAAGCATTTACTTTCTTGCGATCTGGCTATTTATGTCCGTTCAAATCACCGATTATTTTCTCGATACTTGGATCGTGACCACCGAGCGAATCATCGACATTGAACAACATGGCCTGTTCAACCGAACCGCTTCTGAACTCGATCTGGCAGCTGTTCAAGACACAACAGCCGAAATTCACGGTATCCTTCAAACTGTTCTGACCTACGGCGACGTGTATGTTCAAACCGCTGGAGAAAAAGAACGCTTCAACTTCAGAGGAATTGATAATCCGGAACAAGTTAAAGAGCTTATTGCGAAACTCGTTGAAGAAGATAAACAACGCATTCGTGAAAACGGAGAAGTAAAAGGGAAAATCAAATCAACGGGAAAATAACTGATTCTTGATTGAAAAAGAAAAACGAGGTTTCAGCCTCGTTTTTTTAATTGACTTGTTGCCAGTTGTAATTCTCCCAAGCCCAGTGAGCCAACTTCTGTGCGTCTGCAAACGAGCTAGCACGAGAGTCAGCACCAAAGATCACTAGTAACAATTCGCGATCATGATCCTTTCCACTTGGTCGAAGTGACTCAACCAAGTTCCATCCAGACTCCTCAAGATATCCCGTCTTTCCACCGGTTACCCACACGTCATCATACTCAGGTTTGTATAACATCCAGTTTGTACTCGTCATCTTTTTTGTCGTCCCCTGATTGATCACGTGAATATCTTTATGAGACGTTGTGATGTACCGACGAATGTCAGATCGATCGAAAATCTCACGAGCAAGGCGAGAAAACTCTCGCGCGGTTGAAACATTTCCCAGTTCAATCCCCGTTGGATCCACAAAGGCTGTTTGAACTAAGTTTAATTTAATGGCTTTCTCATTCATCTCTTTGACAAAGGATTCTTTTGAAAGTCCTGTCGTTCGTGAAAGTGCATTGGCTGCATTGTTCGCGCTTGCAATAAGCGTTGCGTAAAACAGATCGTCCACGCTAAAGGTGTCTCCGTCCACAATCGCAAGTTTCGCACCTCCAACGTTATCACTGTTTTTTACACTCGCAACCGTAGTCGTTGGCACCTTATGGTCTAACACAACTTCAGACGTAACCAACTTTGTAAGCGAAGCAATCGGCCACACTTTATTCTCTTGCTTCACGGTTAAAATCGTCCCTGTTGATCGATCCATGACGAGATAAGCCTCTGCACCAATCTGATCTTCAATCTCCTTTGTTCCCACACGAACCGGAATTCCATCCCCCTGTTTTGGTCCAAATTCTCGCAGTTCCGGAAGCTCTTTCCATCCATATTGCTGAGCCCAGTCTTTCAGATCGATGATAAATCCAGCCTTTGTCCCAGCCTTTGCTTTGAACGTCACTGGATCAAAGGCGGATTGCAAATCTGTGCGCCGAGCATAGACAGAAGCAAGCAAGTCATTAGAAGCAAAGATCGCCGTAGGGGTCACTACGGCGATTAATGTAAGCATTATTGTGAGGACTGTTCTTTTTCCCATCGCTTTGCTATGTCTACACCGGTGTAGAAATAATGAATAATGTCTTGCCAGGATTTTCCTTGTTCGTTTGCCATACACAGAGCTTCGGTCGCACTCATTCCAACGCCGTGTCCCCAAAGTTGTCTGTTATTTTTTGCGTCGCACGGTGCTGGAACGGATTTCACCCAAGGAACCGATCCACCCCACACTTCAGACCAATCACGTGTACGTCCGTCAGATCGTGAGAAATAAGGTGTGATGGCTGTGGAGCCTTGATATTGAATGACAATGCCTTTGGTATCATCAACCGCTTTTTTAATCAGCGGATTATTTACCTCGTAACCATATCCTCGATAAACCTGATCATCTGCGTACGCATTCATGTGAAAAAATTCTTTCGCATGTTTGGTTGCGCGCTCCCATTGATAGAGCGCGTACGTACGAGCCATCGTGATCAAAGCTTTTTTGAATTCCTCATGAGAGGCGTTCGATGTTTCTCCAAGTCCATAAAGATATTCATCCATTGGCAACTCGTTGATAAGCCAGGTTCGATCTTTGTGATCATTGTGTCGAAGCTCGAGAACATCACGGAATTGATTTTCTGCGTTAGCGGCTCGACGTGTCACACGCTTGTCGAAATTCTCAATCGTACAAATAGCATCTTTACTATCCGGAACAAAGCGTAAATATTTTTCTGTTTTTTCAAGTGCACCACCTCGGTTGAAATAGTAACGTTGTTTTTTATAAAACGCTTCAACATGTTTCCCGCTTTCCATTTGTCCAAGAAGTCCACCTTCCCCATCCATCAATTTCCAAGGCGTGTTACAGCTCACGATCACTTGATTTTGTGTTTCGTCGTCAACAATGAGCACACCGATACGAATGGTTGGCTCAACAATGACGAGTCCATCTGTTTTGATTCCATTGGTATATCCAGAAGTTGAAGAAGCGGTTCCAGCAGGATTATTTATCACCGGCGACTGGTAGGAGTCAGGTGCATTACTGGTTACGTCCACAGGAATATCAATGTAAAGATCTGGCACAATCGCATTATTCACGGCTAAACGATAACGAACCGTTTGCTTACCAATGGTTGGGGGCGCATTGAATTTAAAATCGATAAAGTCCAGAGCGCCAGGAGCAACAGTTCCATCCGTTTTCACAGCGATCTGTGAATCTGAGACCCAGGACGTGTGTTTGGTGTTTACAGAAGCGACAGCAAGATCGTTTGCGCGAATTTCTCGTGTATTCCACGTCACTGTTCCTGTATTCTTCACACCGACTTTAAACGAAATTTCTTCCCCGCCTTTTGCTGTAACAGACTTTGCACTGCGTAGTAAAACCATCGCAGACAAACCTTCTGGTGGCGTTACAACTTGTGCTGATGAAGTCGAAGACGATGATGTTGCCGAAGGCGTTGTCGTAGAAACAGGCGTTGGAGCCGGTTTCACTTCTGCAACCTTTGGTGCAACAGTGATACTTAGGGTGATTTCACCCCCGGGAACCCAAGCTGTATTTTCTGCAGCGATTTGAAACGTCTCTTTGTAGGTTCCTTTTGTGATTGGAGCTTTCAAAGAAAGGGCGAACGTTCCTGTTGCGCCAGGTGCTACCGAGGCTTCCTTTAATAAGACAGCTTGTGTAAAGTCCACCCAGTTGTCTGCACGAAAGTCACTGGCACGATATTTTGGACCATACGTATAAAGACTGACATGGGTCTTTCCTTTATTCGTCCAAGTGGTTGTCCCAATGTTCTTAAATGTGAGTAGAACCTCTTGAGTCTTTCCAGGTTCAATCGAAACACTTGTTGTGGCAACAGAAAGAGCAGACGCCTCAAACCCTTTGATTGGCGCAGCGTGTACAGAAATTGGTAACAGAAAAAAAAGAGCAAACGAAGATAAAAGAAAACTGGATGTAAGAATTTTCTTCATAAATTTCATCTTTATCTTACGTTTTTTCAGAGGCTCCGTCAATCAAAAAACATTTTTTCGTGATAAACTTAGATCACTATGCAAGACAGATCTGTTGGGAAAAATTTTCTTGTGCAACTGCTTGGTCGCGTCGGGGCCGTTCTTATTGGAATGTTCTCGATCGCCATTCTAACGCGCTCTCTTGGTGCGGAAGGATTTGGTGAGTACACAACAGCAATCACCTTTCTTCAACTCTTTGGTGTGGTGGTAGATTTTGGTCTCACCCTCACTTTGATTGTGATGATCTCGGAAGCAAATGCAAACGTAGAAAAGATTGTTGGAAACGTTTTTGCTCTGCGAATGGTGTCAGGCGCCATCATGTTTACGATCGCACCGATCAGCATCTTGGCCCTGCCATGGTCCTCTACCATTCAACAAGGTGTTCTTGTAGGGGCTCTCGCTTATGTCCTTATGGGTGGAGCATCACTCCTAGTTGGTGTTTTCCAACGATTTCAATCCATGTGGCGTACAGCTGTTGCTGAAATGATGAATCGTGTTGTTCTTCTTGCTCTTTTAGCCCTCTTTGCCTTTTTACATCTTGGTGTTGTTTGGATGATTGCCGCAAGTATTGTTGCAAACTTAGTTTGGCTTATCTTAATGATTCGTTTTGCAAAACCGTTTGTTCACATTCGACCACAATTCGATCTCCAAATTTGGAAAGAGATTCTTTCTCGATCCTGGCCAATTGCGATTTCTATCTTCTTCAACCTCCTCTATCTTAAAGGGGATATTTTGTTCCTCGCCTACTTTCGCAATCAAACCGAGGTTGGATTGTATGGTGTAGCCTACCGAATTATCGACGTACTCACCGCGCTTCCCGTGATGTTCATGGGTCTTCTCTTACCACTTGCTGTTTTTCATTGGACCAACCAGGACAAACCAAAATTCCGCGCACAAGTAGCAAAAACCTTTGATTTCTTTATGATGGCGATCGTTCCGATTGTTATTGGAACACAGGCCATTGGTATTCAATTGATTGAATTTGTCGCAGGTCCAGGCTACGAAGATTCTGGGCGCATTCTTCAACTTCTTATTATCGCCGTGATTGGAGTGTTCCTCGGAGCACTCTTCGGACACCTCGTGGTTGCTGTTAACAAACAAAAACAAATGATCTGGGGGTATATTGCTGTGGCGATTGTTTCTGTGATTGGCTACTATTTGTTTATTCCGAAATACGGAATCTGGGGCGCGGTCTCGATGACACTTGTCAGCGAAGGACTCATTGCTCTCGTTACTTATCTTGTTGTTCAAAAAGAAGCCGATCTAAAATTGAATCCTGCCGTAACCCTGAAAGCACTGTTTTCTTCAACAGTGATGTATCTCGTGCTTATTTCGCTTCCAGAATTTCATGCGCTTATTGATCTTACCATTGCCTTTGTTGTGTATGCCTTCATGATGCTCGCAACAAAAGCCATCTCTGTAGACGAACTCAAACGCCTTGCTTCAAAACCAACCGTATGACCGTAATCTATCTTCTTCTTGCGCTTTGTTTTGGACTCTACGCCTGGCAAGATCTGAGAAATGCTGTCCTTATCCTCATTGTCTTGTTACCAACCTATTTATTACGTATCGATTTCCTTGGTATTCCAACAACACTTTTGGAACTCATGCTTCTTCTTGCGATTGTTATTGGATTCATTCGTCTCTCATCTATTTATTCCTCCTTGGTTTATCCCTCCTCGGTAGGCGCAGGCTTTAGCCTGCGTGAATGGATCAATATTCGATTTATAAATTTGCGCAGGCTAAAGCCTGCGGCTACCATTGGATTCGGATTGGGAATATGTTTAGTTCTTGTCTCAGCAACCATCGGAATCTTCATCTCACCAGATAAACTCGCCGCGCTTGGTGTTTACAAAGCGTATTTCCTCGAACCTTTGGCATTTGGACTTCTTCTTTTTGTTCTTCTTTCACAAAAAAAACTTACACAAGAAAAACTTCTTTCTGCTCTTGGTCTAAGTGCTATTCTTATTTCGATCGTCGCGATTGTTCAATGGTTTATTCCCTTAGGCATTCCGATTCCGTGGGACATTGAACGCCGTGTCACAAGCGTGTTCGACTTTCCAAATGCCGTTGGTTTGTATCTCGCGCCGATTGTGACGCTTGCTTGGATCAAATCAAAGGAAAATTATCGCTGGTTCGTTGTGTCGATTCTCGGTTCAATCGCCATCGTTCTTGCTCAATCTGAAGCCGCAATTGTCGCCGTAATTGTGAGCGTATTCATCTTCTTGCTTACACAAAAACAAACAAGAAAACTCGCGCTTATCCTAGGAATTTTAACGGTTTTGCTTGCTGGAGTGTCTCCCTTTCGATCCATGATCGTTGAAAAACTCACACTTCAAGATTACTCAGGTCAGGTTCGACTCAGCCAATGGAATGAGGCATGGAACATGCTCCGCGATCGACCCGTGTTTGGCGCAGGACTTTCTGGATACACAACAGCACTTGCTCCTTATCATCAAGCCAAACAATACGAGATCTTCCAGTATCCGCACAACCTTTTTCTAAATATCTGGACAGAACTTGGACTCCTTGGACTGGTGGGGTTTGGAATCTTGGTTGTTACCATTTTACGCAGGCTGAAGCCTGCGGCTACCATAAAAGGTAATTTCGATAGGATGGTTTTCTTCTTTCCACTTTTAACCATGTTCATCCATGGACTCGTGGACGTCCCTTTTTTCAAAAACGATCTCTCTGTTCTCACTGTTATTTTTATGATCCTTTTCTTCTATGCAACAAAACAGAACAAGTCCGTTTAACATCGGAATCATCGGGGTCGTCACCATGGGGATTATCTTAATCGCAGGAATTCTCCGTTTTGTTAATTGGCTCACACCCCCCGTCGATCCCCCGTTACTGGTTCAGGCTGACGGTATGGTTCGCATTGTTGATCTAGCAGATACACGACTCTCTACCGCATTCAAAAATCTCCTTCCAAAAGAAACCTTTGGTGGAAGCGTTCGCATCATTGGACTCTATCCAAACGGCGCATCGAACCTCACAAAAAATAGTATCTCTGTTGTCTACGAGCGCGAAGGTTGGCGCATGATGCAAGTCGATTTGATTCCAAACACAACACTCGTCGACACCCTTGGGCCACTCAATAATTATCAGCAAGATCTCGTTCTCTTGCCTGGAGGTCGAGAAGCCAAGATGGTAAACATCAAACTGTTTCTTGACTGCCTGAAAGCAAACACAAAAGATGGAATCGGATCGTGTGATTTTACTCGTGTCTTAGTCTTTGAGATCGAACCAAACCTGATTGGAAGAATCACGGTTGATGGAGACAAGGTGACAGATGGCGAGCTGATTGAAATCGCCAGAGCCATGGTGAAATCAATTGACGAGGTGAAAGCGCAGTGATAAGTTCCACGCAGATTAAATCAATCTGCACCACGGAGAGGTCGCATAGTTGGTCTAGTGCGCGCGACTCGAAATCGCGTATACCGCAAGGTATCGAGGGTTCGAATCCCTCCCTCTCCGCCAAAATTCGGAATTCAAATTTCCGCAAAAAATATGGTCGGCGCGAAGCGCCGTCTGTTCTGCATTCCCCCCAAAAAACTCTGATTCAGAAAGGATTTTCCACGCTCCGCGTGGCTCAAAAAGTACGGTTCGTTCTTTCATTTGAAAGTTCGAACCGACTTTTTTGAACAAATGAAGATTTTCTTCACTTGTTCGGTCGTTTGCCAATTCCATATTGTATTTCAAAAACTTTTCGGTAAGTTCGAACCGATTATTCGCTTTTTGTTCAAAAGCCGATAATTTCTCTTTGAGAAGCTGATTTTGATTAACCAACTTGTTTTTAGCTTCGCGATATTCTTCGAGCGACAACGCACTTTCAAGATATGCACTCATCAGCTTCTCTATTTTAGAATCCAAAAGAGAAATATCGGCTTTTACTGAATCGGCAAAAAGCGTACTCGATTGGACTTCGGATGATTGATCCTTTTTGTTTTCTTCAATCATCCAAGAAAGCCAATCGAGGGGCAAAGAAACTTTTTTAATTTCCTCTTGAATTTGAGAAGTGATGAGCTCCTCGCGGACATATTTTTGAGTACAAGGATTTTTCCGTTTAGTACAGCGGAGATAGTTATGCCCCTTTTGTTGCTCGGTGGTAATGAAGCAACCACATTCTCCGCAACGGAAAAATCCGCGATAAATATATGGCTTCAAACCTTTGCTGTGCGGTTTAGATTTTCGACTCATCACTTCTTGAACAGAATCAAAAAGTTTCTTTGTAATAATCGGTTCGTGCTTCCCCTCAAAAATCTCTCCGTTATATCGCATTAGCCCAGTGTAAATAGGATTTTTGAGAAGTTTTTGATAATTCGACACCGCAAGCTCTCTACCGCTTTTTCTTTTCAATCCAAGCCCATTAAACTTGTCGCGGACTTCCCGCAAAGTGAAGTTTCCAGTTGAATATGCCTCAAATGTCTTTTTGACCAAAATCGAAAGTTCGGGATGTGGCACAATACCTTTTCCTTTTTCATTCACATATCCAATCGGAGCCATTTGAGGCCATATTCCTTCCTTCACTTTGTTTCTGTGTCCGCGCTTAATATTTTCGCTTAGATTGTCCACATAATACTTGGATTGCGAAAAAGCGATTGAGAGCATGAATTTGCCTTGCGGTGTCGGATCAAACCAAAAAGTTGGAAATTTCATTTCCAAAATTACACCAGTATCAACGAGGTAGATGATTTTTCCACCATCTACCGAGTTTCTCGCAAGTCTATCGGGATGCCACGCCAAAATACCAGACGCTTCGCCTTTTTCCATACGCTCTATCATTTCATTAAACACAGGGCGACCTGGTATTTTGGCGGTCTGCTTTTCGACAAAGACATCTACCACTTCCAATTGTTCTTTCAACGCGAGTTCCTTTAACTCACTCAACTGGTCAGAAATACTGCGGACTTGTCTGTCTTTGTCGTCCGTAGACTTGCGAGTATAAATGAAAAACTTTTTGGTTTGATTATTCATAGAATTGTATTGGCAAACGACGAGCCACGCGGAGCGTGGAAAATCCTTTCTGAATCAGAGTTTTTTGGGGGGAATGCAGAACAGACGGCGCTTCGCGCCGACCATATTTTTTGCGGAAATTTGAATTCCGAATTTTGGCGGTGTGTATTAAACAAAGTTCGAATGTATTTTGCTGATAATCCTGATTCCGACTAATCGCACGCGCGGAGCGCGTGGTGACTTGAAACTGCCCCGTACGCTCCGATTGCGTGGTGAAGCGAAGGAATGCACCTCGGACACGCTCGCGGACTCGCGTGTGTAAAAACCAAAAAATTTCCTTGCATTTTTCTCGCGTCTCCTCCCCCCACCCCTCCACCGCGAAGCGGGAAAAGAAATGGAAAGGAAATTTTTGGTTTTGCTTCGCC
>CALRGL010000013.1 GCA_943357275.1 Candidatus Uhrbacteria bacterium RIFOXYB12_FULL_58_10
AGGGTTGCCTAGCGAGAGGTGATTTTTTACCGAAGCCCAAGTGCGGCGCCAAATTTGAGTGTTTTGTGGTTCCCGAACGAGGATTCGAACCTCAATTGCCTGAGCCAGAATCAGGTGTCCTGCCGTTAGACGATTCGGGAATATCACCCAGAATTTATCATCGAAGGTTATTCCTGTCAACGTTTTCATGGTAAACTTTTCTTGTATGAAGAACCTTTTGAATGATCCAAAGTTATCGCGTTTGATTTGGCATGACATGGTGAAGTACGCTTCACTTCCGCGTTTAATTTTGGCAGATGCATTTGAAACAGATACACATGCGGATGTATTATCGACCGTACAGTTAAAGGAACTTCTCAAAATAACGACACTTAACCAGTTGTACTCAGAAATGTTTGCGTTGTATGCTTCCTTAGAATCAAACGAACAGAAAAAGACGCTGACGTTTGCTATTGATCGACCACTCTCATCCCTTCGGTCTTTTTTTTCCGCGTTTTTGAGTGATCAGATAATTTTTTCCGGTTCAAATGAACCTGTCACGTTGCCGTCTCAGACACATTTTCTCGTGTTGAAATGTCTTGTGTATTTGGGACTTGAAATGAAACACACGGAACAGGAATTCTCTTCTCTTGAATATGTTTTTACGCAGAGTGACAAGGCATTTGAAATAACCGTTCGATCGAGTGATGGCTCCATCAAATTACCAAAAGAATGTTCTGTTTCTTGTAGAACACTTACACAAGAGATGGTTTCAAATCACCGTATTGTTTTTTTGTTCATCCTTCGATCACTTGCAAAGAAACGAGGGGACTCATTTACGGTTCATACGAAGTCTCAGGCATTTCATCTGAGTTACAAGTCCAAGAGTCGTTCCTAAATTTCTCTTTGTTAGGAGAAAGACCATGACGCTTGAAGACCGTTCCGAGCTGACTCGACGTTTGGTTGTGTTGGCCATTAGTGATCGCGAAAAGCGTATTTCATTGACGCAATTGAAGTCGGCCTGTTCACGACTCAGTGGTAAGGATCGTATCTTTGGTTCACAAGATGTTCTTGCGTTACCCATTCCACTTGAGGGGGAGGTTCATCAAGTCTTTGTAAATAGCGACGAGTCAGTGACTATTGTGATGTCGAGTGTGGACGCGATGGGAACTCCTCAGTTGGTTGCTTGGAAACTTTGTTTGCATCATTTTTTGCATCCGTCATTTCAATCCGTTCCAACTCCACTGCCAACGATGAGAAAGGTAATCTGTCGGGACGATGATTCAAACTCTCGTGCGCGAGTTCTTATTCCTCCGTACTGGGTCTTTACAGACGATGTCTTGTTTGACGAGCGGACTCAAGTTTTTGTGAACCAACTGATTCTTTTGTCTCAAGATACGGTCTGTCCAAAGAATTGCGGTTTGTTGATCACCTCCGTCCAGGATTCAACGTTTTATATCACATCGTTGACGCTAGAGGAGTTTGAAACGGCACACGTGGCTTTCCAAGCTGTTTGGACTTGGCGTAAAACTGAGGGTGGAATCATCCTCTCTCGTTTTCCATTTACGTAGCTCTCTATTGCACGGACTCGACAAACGGTCGAGTTTTTCTTTGTAAAGAGGAGAAATTGAACTATTTTGCTGATTCGGTTAGGGTGTGTTTGGTCGTTCATTTCCGACAGGAGTGTGTGATGAGTTCTCAAGACGATGGTCGTACTAAGATCGATCAAGAGACAGCGTCTTTGGCATTAGATGCCACGCGTCGAATTCTTGCATCAGGTGATCATGTTTTTCAAGGAAATGGGTTGACAGACATACAACGAGAGAAACTTACACGTCAGATTATCGTTGAAGCCGCTCGTGAGCACGATGTTCCTGTGCGTTTATCTCAGCTTCAAGCGGCATATGATCATCTGACAAATCAAGACCGTGTGTTTGGTCTCTTCGACGTGATGGCTCTTCCCATGCTTTCCTTCGATAAGATGATCGAGGACGTGGTTGTTCAGGATGATGGATCTGTTCACGTTGTTACACTGTTTGGAAAACAGGTAAACGGACGAGATCAACATCAGGTTTGGCGCTATGAACCGTGGAATCTCGATCTGATCGGAACGGACCCTAAGATTTTGTTTGATCTTCCCAAACAAACCATGCGACAGCTTCGACTGGAAGACAAAGATCGACAGTCTTTGGTTGAGATGCCAAGGACATCTGTGTTTTCAGGAGAATGTTTTCGTGTGGAGTGGAAAGATACGGATCGACCTGGCATCAATGTAGTGACTTCTGAAACAAGAAACGACGTGACGGAGCTTCCAAACGTCTGGTGTCAGATTTTTGATCTGTGTGCCACAGATAAGTATCTTGGCTTCTTGTTCAACTTGAACGTAAGTGGACGCGTCTCTAGAGATGGAGAAGTTGCAGGACAAATCACGATTCGAATTCGTGGAACAGGGGCAAATCCACTTCACGAAGATTATGATCGATTTGTCCGTGCTGGCTGGGGTCTGGGATATCAGATGAAGTGCGATGATTACAAACGGGTCTTCATTGCTGAAATGCTTCAAAAAGATGCCAGTCGTCGTGTCATTGATCACGGTCTGATCATCTTCACAAATACAGGCTATGTGTTTTATCCTTCTGTTTCCAATGACACATTCAAACACGCACACGTGGCGATGAATGCTGTCTGGTCCTGGCGACCCACTGCTCGTGGAATTGTCCTGACTCGTTTTCCTTTGCCTTAAGACGTCTTCAAGATTCGAAGAAATTCGAGTCTTTTTTATTAGGAATCTTCACATTTTCGCTAAAATACGTATACTTGGGCAAGTTCTTTTCCTTTTCAAGGAGGATAAAATGGTACGTCGAAGAGAGAGTAATTGGTTTGAACCTCATGCAGCGTTTTTCGTTATTATTGCGGTCATTCTTCTTGGAGTCAGACTTGTTATCTACATGGTTGATTCTCACACAGAAAGTGAGTTTGACAAACGTCTTACTGCCTGGAGTGTAGCTTCAACAGTGGTTGCACAGAAGTATGAATTCGATGTTCTCACGACAGAAAAGGAACATCGACTGGACGTTGAATCCAGACTCGTTGTTTATGACCAAGCGGTCAAACGACAGAATGCTGTGAAACAAGTCCTGACGTTCATGAAAGAACATCCAAACGCCAATGACATTGAGGAAAGCGAAAATGGTCGGTTTGTTGCCGATCTGTCTGCGCTTTTCAAAGATGTTTCTTCTACAACCGATCGTTCGTCTGCCTACAGTCGACTTCAACAGCCAGAACTCTACGGCGAAGCAGTCAAAACAGGTTTCTATCAGAACGGACAGTTGGATGTTGTTTCCGTAGAACAGGTCTTGAAGCAGGTGGAGGGAATCTCCGTAGATCTTGCACCGGTTGCTGAGCCTGTTCTTCCAGAATATGTCGCGCCAGCAGAGCCGATGTATCCTCCGCACCCAGAAGAATGGGAACCGGATGTGACATGGTTTGCAAAAGTCGGATTTTTCAATCTCCGATCGTTGGCCGTGTTTTGGTGGCTTGTGAGTCTCTGTTCACATTTGTTTGTCTTGTTTCTAGCTCTTGTTGCTAAGGAAGATTTGGACTTTCGTGTTTCAGAGTCGATTGAGAAAGATGAAACGAGCGATAATCGTTCGTCTTATCTCATCTTGCAGGTTATGTATCTGCCCATTGTTTTGCCGGCACTTCTTATCAGTTTGTTTCTTCCTGTGTTTCGCGAACTTGCTCTTCTGCCTCTCGCTGGTTTTCGCAAATACCGACATCGTCTGTACTTGTGGAAGAAGATTGCGCGATGGAGCGCTGTTCGTTCTCATGTGCATTTTCACCAGATGCAGGAGTTGCGCGAGCTTTTGTCCAAGGCTCAGACCGAGTTGAAGGCCTTGTCTGACGAAAGAATGCGAAAGCAACTTCGTGACAGTATTTCCGAGCTTGATCGTTCCATCACAGAGCTAGAAAAGGCTGGAACAGTCATTGACCCAGAATCGCTTGATGCAAGAGAGCAAATGGGGCGTGTGGCTGTGCTTCGAGGAAAGATCGACGCAGCCATTTCCAGTGCAAAAGGAACATTGGTCGCTCAGAAAGAAGTCGAAACCGTTCGCTAACGGACTCGTCCAAAAGGGCGAGTTTTTTGTAAAATAAAGTGATTTGTTGATATTTTTATGAATTTGCAGGTAGCGACTCTTGACAGAAAGGCAAAAATCGGGTATATTGCTGAGTCGCTCAAACGTCCACAACGAAGAAAGAGAGGTAGCGATGCCCGCCAAGCATTCCTGTTCCGATCGCGGTTGCAAGTACTCCACCCAGAGCTCCGAGCGGATGGAGGATCACAAGCAGAAGACCGGTCACGGACAGGTCCGCCGCGAGTGGAACGGTCACAAGGGCGCCGACAAGGGCAAGAAGGGCAACTAGTCCAACTTCGTCCTCGCCGGCGACCACTTCCTCAGGGATTCGACAACACATGTCGGGTCCCTGTTTTTCTTTATGCTATAATAGTTTCGTAATTTTTATTCGGTGTGTTGGTCTTTTTTACTCCATCACTCCACCACTTCGTTACTCCATCACTTTCCTATGCCTAAATTAGAAGAGGTTTACAAGCGTCTTGAAGAAAATAAACAGAAACGAAAAGAGATCAGTAAAATGCTTAAGGATGAACTTGGGGCAGATCCTCGTTACAAAGCGTTGGTGGAAGAAATGACAACCTTGCGAGAGGAAAAGAAGGGGATTGAGCAAAATGTGATTGCGCGTTCTGGTCAGTTTTCTGACTTTGAGGAATTGAAAATCGAAATTTCTACAGATCAGGAACTTTTGGCTGATATTGCTCTTAATATGTTTACAAACAACGAGACTGTAGAAATCGTTGATGAGTACGAACAAACCTTGCATCCTGTGTTCAAAGTCTCGTTTAAGAAATCAAATTCGTAAGTATGATTAGTCATGTCGATCATCCTCCCATTGAACCAGCTGAGCGTCAGTTTGAAGAAGCAAAGATTTTGGTTCAGGTTGATGTGATCAGACAGTTGAATCAACGTCTGATGTGGAATTTGGACGGTAATGGTGCGGCAATGAAGTTTATTGAAACCGGTCTTCGACAAACTTGTCGAGATTTATTCCAGGGAGAGAATGCTAACGAAGAAGTTGTCGCATTGCTCAAAAAAATGAACTAGAAAAAGCAGCAAACAAAATTGTAGAGTTGCTACTCACAGAAGAAAAGACACTAGCCGCATAAGCTAGTGTCTTTATTTTGACATCTGTGTTCGTGTAGAAGCCTGAGGATGGTTTGCATCTCGACTAGATAGCCCGTCGTTCTCAAGTCCCTTTTCAGCCATTTCATCAAGAATGGCATGAACTTCGCTTACAGCCAAGGTTGTGTGTAATCTTAGTTTGTAAGGTTTTGCTCCATCAATTCCGCGGAAGTACCAGGAAAGATGTTTACGGAAGGTGATGACTCCCATTTCACCGTATTCTTCCGTATGAAAGTTCAAGTGTTGTTTGATGACGCGGATTCGTTCTGTAAGGGTAATGATCTCAGGAGTTTTCCCCTCGAGGAGATCATTGATTTGCTTGAAGATCCATGGGTTTCCAAGCGCTCCTCTGGCAATGGAGACTCCATCACAGCCTGTAACGTTCAATGCTTCAACGGCAAGAGGTGCGGTATGAATATCTCCGTTTGCTAGAAGTGGAATGGTCACTGTTTGTTTGAGTTGTTTGATAAGATCCCAGTCGCTTGTTCCAGAGTATCCTTGGATTTTTGTACGACCATGGATGGTAATCATGTCTGCACCAGCTTGTTCAAGAACCTTTGCGAAGGCAAAACACTGGTTTGGATCGTCCCAGCCTGCGCGAATTTTAACGGAGATGGGCAGAGTGGTAACCGCTTTCATTGCACGAACGATTTGTTGCGCAAGTTCTGGTTCTTTCATGAGCGCAGCGCCGTTAAAGTTGTTGACGATTTTATAAACCGGACACCCCATGTTGATATCAAACCCTTCAGGATGGTGCTCCGCTTCTATCTTTTTCACAGCCTCTGCCATGACCTCAGGACTACTCCCAAAGAGTTGTTGGATAATCGGGCGTTCATCTGGATGAATACTGGTCATGTTAAGTGTACGACTGTTTCCACGTGTCACAGCTTCAGCAGAAACCATTTCACGAAAGACAACTGGCATGTGCACGGCATTTGAATCCATCACAAAACGAACCGTCCGGCAAAATGCCGAGTCAGTCATATCAGCCATAGGGGACAAGGCCAAAATGGGGCGTTTGTGTGTGTTCCAGTTCATAGATATACGTAAGGGCTGGCCTTGTGCCTGCCCTGTGTTCATCGGATGTTATCAGAATCTTTCCCCAAAATCAAGATATGTTATACTTGTTTTTGTATGAAACAAGTCTCTTCCGCTACTATTTTCTATGTGATTGCAATTGTGATTGTTGTAGGACTTATTGGATTTTCTGTGACAAAAAAGGCAGCACCTTCGCCTTATGATACATTTGCTCAATGTTTAACGGACAAAGGGGTAAAAATGTACGGAGCTTGGTGGTGTCCTCATTGCACGAATCAAAAAGAATTATTCGGAACAGCCTTCTCCAAAGTGAGCTATACAGAGTGTTCAGCTCCAAATTCACAATCCATGAACCAAACTTGCAAAGATGCAGGAATTACCGGTTTCCCAACCTGGGAGTTTTCTGATTCATCTCGTCTTTCTGGAGAACAAACCTTTCAAACACTTTCAGAGAAATCAGGTTGTGAACTTCCAACGATCTAATTTATGACCAAAACAATCCGACTTCTACGTGCACTCCTTATTCTTGCCGTAGCTGGGCTTGTTTTGTCTATCTACAGTTATTTGCAACACACGGGCGTTGCGTCCAGTACGATTTGTGCAATCAATGAAACATTTAATTGTGACATTGTGAATCGAGGTCCTTACGGCACGTTCATGGGACTTCCTGTTTCGCTTATTGGTATTATTGGATACGGACTACTTGTTGCAGGATTTGCGGAAAAGTTACGCAAACCATCCGATAAAGAACTGACTCGATTTTTATTCATGGCCTCACTTGCAGGGCTGGTTTTTGCACTCTATCTGACAGGTATCGAGGCCTTTGTTTTGCATGCTTATTGTATTATTTGTTTGATGTCTCAGGCCGTCATCATTACGATCGTCGGACTCATGACAAAGTTTTGGATAAGTGAAAAACACTCAGCGAACTAATATGAACATTTCTTTTCACGGTGCTGCACAAGAAGTTACGGGATCGTGCCATTTGCTGACGACCAAAGATTCAGGTGGTGTTGAGCATAAGCTTCTTGTTGACTGCGGAATGTTTCAAGGCGAACAACTCTGTGGAAGTAAAAACTTGCAACCTTTTGGATTTGATCCAAAAGAGATTGAAGCGGTGTTTGTGACGCATCCGCACGCAGACCATACGGGACGTTTACCAAAGTTAGTGAAAGAAGGATTCGCAGGAAAAATTTACATGGTAGAACCGTGTGTTGGTTTAAGTAAATTGGTTTTGGAAGATGCGTTTCACATCATGCTCGAAGATGCAGAAAAATGTGGAAGTTCTATCTTGTACGATGAAAACGATTTGAACAATGCGTTTGCAAATGTTGAAAGTGTGAGATATCACGAGCCAGTGAACGTTGCACCAGGAATTGTCGTGAAATTTCATGACGCTGGTCACGTTCTTGGAAGTTCCTATATCTCATTTGATACAGAAGAGAAACGCATTATTTTCTCAGGAGACATTGGAAATCAAAACGTTCCTATTTTGCCAAAAACAGAACCTATTTCACACGCTGACATTGTTGTGTGCGAATCAACATACGGTAATCGTATTCACGAAGCCGTAGAAGAACGCTCGATCAAACTCAAAGCGGCGATCGAACGAACAATTAAAAACAAATCTGTTTTGATGATCCCAGCGTTTTCCATCGAACGAACACAAGAGTTGCTCTATGAGTTCGATCGATTGCTTTCAGAACACAAAGAATTACAAATCCCAATTTTCCTTGATAGCCCTATGTCTATCAAGGCAACGCATTTGTATCGATCGTTTGAAAATTATCTTCAGTTCGATTCACCGATCATGAACGAACCAGACGGAGACTTTTTCAGCTTCGACGGACTCAAGGAAACACTTTCTAAAGACGAATCCAAAAAGATTAACGATGTACCAGCTCCAAAAATTATTATCGCTGGTTCAGGAATGATGTCGGGTGGTCGTATTATGTATCATTTGATTCGTTATCTCCCTGACGAAAAAAACACGCTTCTTATCATCGGATACCAGGCGGAAGGAACCATTGGAGGGAAGATTTTCAGAGGAGCGAAGTCCGTCAGAATTTTTGGAGGTAATGTCCAAGTACATGCTGAGGTGCAAGCGATTGGTGCGTTCTCGGCTCACGCGGATAAAAACATGTTGACGCAGTGGCTTCATACGGAAGATGGAAAAGCGCCAAAAAAGATCTTTCTTGTTCATGGAGACACAGACGTGAAAGAAGAATTTGCGCAACATTTGAGAAATGAACTCAAAACAGAAGTTATCATCCCAGAATTACACGAAAGTTATTCCCTTGATTAAACGCCAAAAAGGCGTTTTTTCTATTGACTTTTTTGTCTGTTTACGATGTGATATCAACAGAAACAAAGAGGAGGAGAAATCATGAATCTATTTCCATCTGTCCAGATTCTTGAAAATCTTGAGTTGATTCCTGATTTGGTCGTTCATTTGCCTTTTTCTATTGTCGTCGAATCTTTGCGAATCAATGGTGTTTCTGTTTTTGACGAGATTGACGATGTCGGTCTGCGACATTACCACAGTGCTGTTGATTTCAAGTTTTTTGCAAAAGCCATTTTTTTGTATTTGCTTGCAAACGATGAAGCACGACTGATCATTCTGAGTGATGTTCGTGAATGTCACAAAGAAGAAGAATGGGGCATTATGCCTCAGTTGCGGGTTCCACACGCGATTACCGCTACAATGCATGGGTTGGTTCATTTGATGGAACACCGTGAGTTTAGTCAGTTGGTACAAGCTCAGCCTGAACGGATCTTGGTTGTCATGATGACTGATGATGGATTTGAATTGCAAAAAGAATGCGGTACACGCATGATTCAAATGATTTTACAGACATCAGACCCACATCCAAAGCCCTCTTCCTAACTCGGCAATCTCGGTCGAGTTTTTATATTGATTTCTAAGCGTTTCTCTTGTAGGATAAGCCCATCTTATGGACCAAAGCCACATTCGCAATTTTTGTATTATCGCCCATATCGACCACGGAAAGTCTACGCTTTCTGATCGGTTGCTTGAGGTGACTGGAGCCGTTGAT
Source organism: Candidatus Uhrbacteria bacterium RIFOXYB12_FULL_58_10 (assembly GCA_943357275.1). Classification (GTDB taxonomy): domain Bacteria; phylum Patescibacteriota; class Patescibacteriia; order UBA9934; family GWF2-40-263; genus CALRGL01. The sequence continues at coordinate 9,332 of CALRGL010000013.1, forward strand.
AAACGAAAAATGAAAGATCAGATTTTGGATTCGATGGATTTGGAGCGTGAACGAGGGATTACCATCAAACTGGCTCCTGCACGCATGGCGTATAAAGAATACATCTTGAACTTGATTGACACGCCAGGTCATGTGGATTTTACGTATGAAGTTTCTCGTTCTCTCGCGGCTGTGGAGGGAGCTGTTTTGCTTGTGGATGCAACACAAGGTGTTCAGGCACAGACAATCGCGAACTTATACTTGGCCATGGAAGAAAATCTCGAGATCATTCCGGTTCTTAATAAAATCGATCTTCCTAATGCGGACGTGAAGTCTCGCTCTGAGGAATTGATTCAATTGATTGGATGTAAACCAGAGGAAATTTTGTGTGTGAGCGGAAAAACAGGGGAGGGTGTCCCAGAACTTCTCGAAGCCATTGTAAAACGCATTCCACCACCAAGCGGAGACACAACCGTTTCTCCTCGTGCTCTTATTTTTGATTCTTTTTACGATGACTATCGTGGTGTAATGGCGTATATTCGTGTCATGGATGGTGAGTTGAAAAAAGGCGACCGCATTAAGATGATGGCAACAGAAAAAGAAGCCGAGATTTTGGAAATAGGGGCAGTGACTCCAGGCGGACTCAAGGCTATGCCGGTTCTGGAGACTGGTCAGATTGGGTATCTTGTTGGAGGTTTGAAAAGCATAGGCGGATGTCGTGTGGGAGATACGATCACTTCCAAATCACAACCAGCCACCGTGGCACTTGATGGATATAAAGTCGTCAAACCAATGGTTTATGCCGGTGTGTTTCCAGAAGAAGGAGATGACTTCCATAAATTACGAGATGCCATTGAGCGCCTTCAGTTAAGCGACGCCTCCCTTCTTTCTGAGTCCGAACATTCCCCAGCCCTTGGATACGGTTTCCGTATCGGATTCCTTGGAATGTTGCACATGGAAATTTTGAAGGAACGATTGGAACGCGAGTTTGGACTGTCTATTGTCGTAACCGTTCCGTCTGTTGCCTACAAAGTCTTTTTGCGAAAAGGCGATGTATACACGATTAAATCCGCTCTCGAACTTCCTGACCCTGCGCACATTGATCATATCGAAGAACCTTGGGCAAAGATCGATCTTGTGACTCCAAGCGATGCGATCGGTGGCATCATGCAACTCATGCAAGATCGACGAGGGGTTTATCAAAACACTGAGTATCTCGCTGGAGGACGTGCCATTTTGCACTACCAGATTCCACTGGCCATGATTATCGTGGACTTTTACGACAAGTTGAAGAGTGTGACGGCTGGATATGCTTCCATGAACTACGAAATATTTGAGTACCGACAAGCAGACGTGGCGAAGATGGATATTTTAGTGGCTGAAGAACCTGTGGACGCGTTTGCAACGCTTGTGTATCGAGATGAATCAGAAAAAGCAGGCCGACGCATTGTTTCCGCACTCAAAGATTCCATTCCAAGACAAAACTTTGTGATCAAACTCCAGGCCGCTATCGGGGGAGCGGTGGTTGCAAGTGAACGGATCTCAGCGGTAAGAAAAGATGTCACAGCTGGTTTGTATGGGGGAGACGTTACGCGAAAACGTAAACTGCTTGATAAGCAAAAGAAAGGAAAAGCCAGAATGGCTGAGCATGGAAAAGGCAAGGTGAATATTCCTACGGATGCTTATTTGAAGGTGTTGAAGAGGGAATGATCCACAGAAGGTGGATTGACAGAGGTGTTTTTTAGTGGTTAACTATGAGTACGACTGAGGGTAATGCCTCCATTTGTCGGTACCACAAAAGGGATTCCTGCTAAGGGATTCTTTTTGTTTTCCCCGGGCTTTTGGGTCCGTGGAGGTAACGGTAACCTCAGTCGTGTTGGTACCGAACGTTACGGGTTCAAATCCCGTCGGATCCACCACATAGCCCGGGACCAAACAAATCCACTCGGAATAAGGGTGGATTTGTTTTTTAGCTTTAACAAAATCATTACAAATATCCATTTTCCCAAGTAAATTAAACAAATTCTGTCCAAAGTCCATTGACAAAAGGTCAATTTTGTGGTATAGTTCTGTGCACAGAAATCGAGAACAAACAGTCCGAACAGGATTCAAGGAAAAAACATTGTCGACCCATCGGTTCATCTATCGTCGCCCCGACATGCCGTCCAAGGATGGTAACGTTCCCGTGAGTGATATGCGTCGCGTGGGTGGTCTTCGGGCCATGAGCGCGGAACAGCACATCGAGATCGAGGTCCTTCCGGCCTACGGCGAGATCGTCCCCGGATTCGCGGGTTCGCTCATGCGTCCCGCGGACCCGGAGCGTGATCTCCGGCTCCAAGCCCTCTTCGCCAAGATGAAGAATGTTCCCGAAGCGTTGGTTCTGAAGGTGGCGGAGAACGATCCGCTTCCGACGGCCAACCGTGATGAGAATCGCGTGCCCACGCCCGAGGAAGCGCTCGTGATCTTGCGAGCCATGCTCATCAGCATGTTCCCGGCGCTCGGTGAGTTTCAGGCCAACTTCGACATCTTGAACGCGAACGACGAGCAGCTCGACGCCGCGGTTCAGGAGGTGATGGCCGGTTACTGTGAGATGGGCATGAACGACATGGTCGTGGCCCTCGAGAAGGACATCGCGAGCTTCCGCTCCATGCGAGGGACCCTCAAGTTCCTCCTGGAAAAGGACCTCGTGCGGTCCCAGACCATCATTCCGCTCGAGAACCTGGTCGATCTGTTTCTCGCCTGCCCGGTGTGGTACACCTACACGGAGGCGGACGAGACGCGGACGGCCAGCGAGACCTGGCAGAACAACGATCCGCTCGTGCCCGATCGCGTCATGTTCATCTGCGACCTCATCAAGAGCGAGCGGTGGTATGACCTGTTCCAGCTCTGGAATCGTCGGATTCGTCCGCTTGCTATGTACAAGGGCGAGCAGATTCCCCCGGCGATCATGCGCATGATCCGTGGTGCTCGTGAGCACTTCGACATGGTCGTCATCGCCACCTGCTACCACGACGTGGCCGGCAAGGAGTGGGTGAATCCGGAGTGGCAGCGTGGTATTGATCCGTACGTCCTGGGTTTCAAGAAGGGCTTGCCCTACTTCGTCATCCTGGGCCGGTACAGCGACACCGGGCTCTTTCCGCTGTTCGATCAGTTGGTCGGCGACACGATGCAGTTTCTCATTCAGAACAAGGCATCGTTGGTTCGATGGACCGAGCAACCCTACTGGTATCGGGGTAATGGAAACGGAACGTCGATCTTCGCTCGAAATGTGCTTCCCGGGTTCGTTGAAGGTTTGCTTCGCGCCTTTCAGGACGGAAACGTCTTCGACTGGGTTCGGGGCAAGGCCGAACTTCCCCAGAACTGATCTTTTTCTCTCCCTCGACGCATTCGCTCAGCAAGAACCATTCAATGGTCTCCTGCTGTCGGGTGCGTTCTTTTTTTTGTTTGACTTTCTGGTCTTTTCGATTTAACGTCTTTCTATCGAGATGTTTGGCTTGAAAGGAGAGGATCATGCGTAATGAAGCCCTCGGTGTGGATATTGGTGGAGTAATCATTGATCGCATCAATGACGGAACAGATACGTCGTTCTTTTCAGAGAACTATTTGAACACCTCGGCTGTTGCAGATGTGTTCGAGGTGTTGGAAGCCTTGGTGCGTCGGCGGTTTGTAAACCGCGTCTTCCTTGTTTCAAAGTGTGGTCTGGATATTCAAAACAAGACGATGCACTGGTTAGATCACCATCGATTCTTTGATCGAACAGGGATCAAACGAGATCATGTTCGTTTTTGTCGCAAACGTTCAGATAAAGCAGACATCTGCAAAAAGTTAGATATCACGCACTTCATCGATGATCGACTCGAGGTACTCAGTTATCTCACGACTGTTGGTGACCGTTTTCTCTTTCGGCCAAACCAGGCTGAGATGCAGAAATATTCGTCTTTTCTGAGCGATCGAATCTATGTGGTCCAACATTGGCAAGAGATTGCAGATCAATTACTTCCGAAGGAAACACCATGACACAGCGTATTCAGTATGCGATTCAGATCAAAGGTGTTGGAGATCCACCTGTGGGGGCTGTTCGTTCTGAACAGATCAAATTCCTCAGAGGGAACATTCCATTGAAAAAGATCGTTGTTGATCATGCTCTTGTCCTTGATGCTCAAGCCAAGATCGAGGAGCATCAAACGTTTTGGCCCGTTTTCTTTATCACAACCACTCCCAAGATTCTCGCAGAGTTACTGAATCATCCTTACGTTGAAGGAGCAGATCCAGCGGGTTCCTTCAGAATCGCTCAGACGTCTTCATAGGCCACGCCGGCCTCTTTTTTTTGTTCGAAAAAATTCTCTCTTTCTGGTAGGATAGGGGAAACAATATTTGTTATGAAAAAGAAAAGATTGATTCGCATTGTTTGGTCGATTATGAGTGGAATGGTTATTTTGTCTATGATTTTGTTCACCTTTGCTTCCTAGACATGCAAGAAAAACGCTGGATTGTTGCTGAGCCGATTTCGGAAGAAATCAAACAACAGTTCCCGGAGATTCATCCGGTTGTTTTGCAGTTGCTTTGGAATCGTGGCATTCGGACACAGGAAGAGATCGATGTGTATATTGGGCCAGATTGGAGTCGAGATACGTATTCCCATGCCTTGTTTTTGAATATGGAAAAGGCTGTTTCTCGGACGTTTCAAGCTCTTGAAAGAGGAGAAAACATTACCGTACATGGAGACTACGATGCAGATGGTGTGTGCGGATCAACCGTTTTGATTTCGACGCTTCGTGAGATCTGTCGACAGCTTGGTTTTGATGAACACAAAATTGATTCATACATTCCGCATCGAGAAAAAGAGGGATACGGCATGAGTGTGGAAACCATAGAGCACTTGAAGAATCACAAACAAACAACGCTTGTGATCACGGTAGATTGTGGTATTAGCAATAAACCAGCGGTTGATCGAGGAAAAGAGTTGGGTGTGGATACAATTATCTGTGATCACCACACCATGCCAGCCGAGCTTCCAGATCAGGCTATCTTGATTCACCCGCTTGTTCCTGGAGAAACCTATCCAAATAAAAAACTGTGTGGAACCGGTGTGGCGTTTAAGCTTGCTTGTGGGTTGATTGAAGAAGCTCGCAAACGCGGGGCCGATATGCCGGAAGGGTATGAGAAGTGGTTGTTGGATTTGGTTGCCATCGCAACCGTAACGGACGTTGTTCCTCTTCAAGGAGAAAATCGCACCCTTGAACACTTTGGACTAACGGTTCTCAACAAGACTCGACGAATTGGTTTACAGCGGTTGATTGAAGTTGCTGGTGGAACGCTTGGAAAATTGGATATTACTTCGATTGGCTTTTTGATTGGGCCCCGTATCAACGCAGCAGGACGCATGTCACATGCACAGGATGCCTTAAATTTGTTATTGAGTGAGGACGAAATGGAAGCGTCCATGTTTGCGATTCAGCTCCAAGAAATCAACATTGAACGACAGAAAGCCTCTCAAGCCATGTATCTTCAAGCCAAAAAACAGGTTGATGAGGGTGCAAAGTTGATTGTGGTTGTTGGAGAAGGATGGTCGGCTGGACTGGTTGGACTCGTGGCTGGGAAACTGGTAACGGATTATCATCGCCCTGTTTATGCTGTTGGAAAGATCGATGATCACTATGTTGGTTCAGGGCGAAGTATTGGTGGATTTGATGTGACGGCTGCGCTACGACATGCCGGGGAACACTTGGATAAATTTGGTGGTCACCCAGAAGCTTGCGGATTTTCTGTGACAGGTTCGGATCGATTTGAATCCGCTGTTGCCATGCTTCACGAATTTGCAAACGCATCTATTCAAGACGATGCATCGCTTCCAACATTGAAAAGTGATGTAGATATCCAGCTTGAAGAGATTACTTGGGAACTGTTTGCTCAGCTTGATCAGTGCCGACCTTTTGGCCAGGGTAACCCTTCACCTATTTTTACGTCGCGAAACGTTCGTGTACAAAGCATGAAGTCCGTTGGAAACGGAGCACAACATTTGAAACTGACGCTCAGATCCAGAACTGGTAAGATGATGCCAGGGATCGGGTTTAATCTCGGAGGCTTTTTGGAAACGTTGTCACTTGGAAAAGAGGTCAATATAGCCTATGAAATCGATGTGAATGAATGGAACGGAAGTCGTGAGCTACAGGTACGTCTAGTCGATATTAAACTATGAAAATCAGAATCTATTCAGATGGTGGATCACGTGGAAACCCAGGTCCAGCCGCCTCTGGTGCGGTATTAAAAGAAGTTATTGATGGGGTAGAGGGGGAGACGATTGCGGTTGCATCGAAATATCTTGGTATTGATACAAACAATCAAGCGGAATACACGGCGATTATCATTGGTTTGAAAAAAGCGGTCACGCTTGGGGCAACGGAAGTGGAATTGTATATGGACAGCGAACTGGCTTGTAAACAATTGAAAGGTGAGTACAAAGTCAAAAATCCACAAATCGCAGAACGCTTTTTAGAAGTGAAAAATCTGTTTCATTCGTTTAATCACGTCCTTGTTCATCACATTCGTCGTGAGCGTAATAAAGAAGCAGACGCTGTTGTGAACAACGTTCTCGATGAAGCCGCTTCGTGATATACTTTTTCTATATGGGATTCTTTGGAGGTTCAAAAAGTGATACGTGTTTAGGAGTCGATATTGGTGCCAGCGGTATTAAAATTGTTGAGCTCGCCAATAAAAAAGGCCGAGCACAATTGATGACCTATGGATACACAGAACTTCCTATCTCAGAATCAGGGGAAGTTTTGTTTGAGCAACCAAAAGAGGCAGGACAGCTTTTGGCTGAGCTCATGAAGCAAACAGGTGTTAAAGCCACCCAGGCCATGGCAGCCTTGCCAAGTTCGCGTGTTTTTACGACGATCTTGTCGGTGCCTGCGTCTAAAGATAAAAAAATGCTCAAGGCCATGATCGACGCAGAAGTGGCCAAACTTTCTCCTCTTCCTCTTTCTGAAATGATTACCTATTCAACGTTTTTGGATGGGGAGGATGAGAAGAAAACAGAGAAGAAGTCAACAGAAAAACCGGTAGCAAACGGAGAAAAACAGGATGAAAAAAAGAAACA